>CAKTUZ010000010.1 GCA_934621605.1 uncultured bacterium
TTCGCAAGCTCGGCCAAAGCTTTCGGCACTTATTGCCGACGTCTGCTTCGCCTGCGGCTCGCAGCCATACCGGCAATCGGCCAAAGCTAAGGCCTACACCGCATTCGTTTGTGTAACGCAGCAAAACACTGAAGGGCGCAATTTTTTTACAAATAGCGAGGCTGCGTCCTGGAAGGCAAGAACGTAGACTGCGCAGTGACGCTTTGTTAAAAGCGGAGCCGCAGTCAGTTCGCAGCCTGCAAGGGCGTCGGCCGCAGTGGCAAACATGAACATGGGCCCGCAGCCAAGGCTTGGAAGCGGAAGTTTGGCCATATCGGTAGCGCAGGTCTTGGACGGCTCCGCCCGGCCAATCAAACCGGAGCGTCGATATGGCCATAACTGCAGCTAACACAAAAATAGCTAATGGGCGGGCCATACACTACTAGCATTGCTTACATAGAAAAATTGCGCCGACATACAGGCATTCACAAACAAAATGCGCATTGTCAAACTAGCAAAATGCAGATATGCTTTTCGCTTCCGCCTGCCCTATCAGTGAAAACCTGAAATGAAAGCCATGAGGTAAAAAATGAACGAATTTATTGAAACTTTGAAAAACCGTCGCAGTGTCAGAAAATATCAAGCTGACAAAAGTGTTCCGCAAGAGCTGGTCGATCAAATAATCGAAGCTGGTCTCTATGCAGCTAGCGGTATGAATAAACAGCCCACAATCATTGTAGAAGTAACCGATAAAGAAATACGCGATCAACTTTCCGACTTAAATAGACGTATCGGCGGTTGGAAGGAAGGCTTTGATCCCTTTTATGGCGCTCCTATGATGCTGATCGTATTTGCTGACAAAGAAAATAACAATCATGTGTACGATGGCAGCTTGGTCATGGGCAACTTAATGGCTGCCGCCCACGCTTTGGGATTGGGCAGTTGTTGGATCAATCGCGCCAAAGAAGAGTCGGAATGTGAAGAAGGTCGCGCTATTTTCCGCAAATTGGGAGTACCGGATAATTACGAAGGTATTGGCCATTGCATTTTAGGCTACGCTGCTGAAACTCCCCAGGCTCACCCTATCCGTGAAGGTCGTGTCATAAAGCACTAATTGCCTAAAATTCTAAGTTGAAAATAGGCCAACTCCAGTGGGGAAACGAGTTGGCCTATTTTTATTGGCAGCGCTACTTAACTAAATATTGAGCACGACTAGCCTGAAAAGCTTTCCATTCTTGATAGAGCTTAGCTAAGTTGCTATCGAGATAGTTTATAGCCTTTTTCTCAATTTCCGATGGCACACCATAAAAAGCTTCAGCAATAGAACCGGTTATAGCGGCAATGGTATCGCTGTCGCCTCCCAAAGATATAGCTAAACGTATGGCATTTTCAAAATCGGAAGATTCTAAAAAGGCCTCGATAGCTTGCGGCACAGTTTCCATACAAGTTTCGTTGAATTGATAGTGGGGGCGAATTTCGTCAACAGTAAAGCTTAATTTATAATAATTATCGTTCATATGTTGTCTTATTTCGTATTTGCTTTTGCCTTGCCTAGCCATAAAGATAGCTGCCGTAGTAGCTTGAGCTCCTTTAATGCCTTCAGGATGATCGTGAGTAACAGCGGTTACTACTTTAGCTAACTCTAAAGCTTCTTCCAAAGTGGAAGCGGCCCAAGCTGCAGCGCTAACACGCATAGCCGATCCGTTACCAAAGCTGTTATAAGGCTTAGGATTGAGACAATACATCCAATGCAAAAAGCGGCCACCATAACCGCAGCCAGGATAAGGCTGTCCTATTTGACGCATATAGCGCACAGTCAAATCAAAAAGTATTTGTCTTCCCTTCTCATTTAGTTCAAGCCCCTGTTTATAAAATTCTGCAATAGCCTTGCCTACGGCTAAGCTCATAATAGAATCATCTGTAGCAAAACAATCGTCATTAAAAAAGGGAAATTCAATATTGCGATGATTGGCAAATTCATAACGTGAGCCCACAATATCGCCGACAATAGCTCCTAACATACCGTCCTCCAAGTTAACTTACTTTTATTCATAGGCGACGGTATTTCAGGCTAAAGAGACCTACTTCCTATTTTGCTTTAAAAACAAAAAAAGCCCGAGCGCCAAACCCGAACTTCACTTGTGGTGGGCACGAAAGGATTCGAACCTCTGTAGCGCGTCGCGCGTCAGATTTACAGTCTGATGCAATTGTCCACTCTGCCACGTACCCGTAACGGAGAGTATACTACCCAAAACGGCCATTATTGTCAAGAGTATTTTCCCCAAGCTGGTAAATATTTTTTAGATAAAGGTTTCTGGCACTGCTTTAGGAACTTTGCATATATTGATCTTTCACGGCTAGGAGCGCATATTTATGAATAAACAGAGCAACTTTTTTGCCTTTTTTCAGCGCCATTTAACTTGGCACAAGATCTGTATGTCTTTAGCACTGTGCACAATAATCGCGCAGCCTGCTGTTGTTCAATCGCAAGACCACAAAACATCTCCAACACCTGCTGCAACAGCCACCAGCAGTAATTCAGAAACAAAACATCCCTCAGGGGAAGCAGAAAATCTCTATCAAAAAGGCAAAAAATTTGTTCAACAAGATGACGTAGCCAAAGGACTAGATTTATTGCGCAAAGCCGCTTCTTTAGGTCACGGCGGCGCTGCCTACCTAGCTGCTGATTACCTTTACAATGCTAAAGGTTGCCCGCGTGATGTCAAAGCAGCCATTACCCTGTATAAAACAGCCGCCGACTTGGGCAACACAGCCGCCCAATTAGCTATAGGAAATATATATCGCTTCGGCAATGGCATCAATAAAAATTTCGGCCAAGCTATAGCCTTTTTATCCAAAGCGGCCGGTTTTGGCGATCCCAGAGCCAAAAATGCTTTGGCCGAAATGATTGCTGCCGGTCAAGGTACAGAAAAAGATTATAAAAAAGCTTTTAAACTCTTTAGCGAAGCTGCTGCTTCTGGAGATACCGACGCTATGGTAAACTTAGGCGATTTATATGCTTTGGGACATGGTATCAAGCAAGACCACACTCAGGCAGTGCAATGGTATAAAAAAGCAGCCGCTAAAAATAACAACCGCGCCTATTACAGATTAGGCTATTGCTCGGAAATCGGTTTGGGAGTAAAACAAAATCGCTCTCAAGCTATTAAAGATTATGACAAAGCCGGCAAATTAGGCTTTCCTTTAGGTTGGACGCGCATAGGCAGACTTTACGATCTCGGCTTGGGCGTTAAACCTAATTTTAAGCAAGCGTTAAAGTACTACGAAAAAGCGGCCAACTTTAAAGACGGAACGGCTTTGACAGTTCTGGGACTTTATTACGAACAAGGTCTGAAAGTAAAACAAAATCAAGCTAAAGCTTTGAAATATTATATAAAAGCAGCCGATTTAAAATATGGAGAAGGCGCCAACATGTTGGGCCGTCTTTATACTGAAGGTAAATTTGTGCCACAAAACAGCGAAACTGCCGCCGATCTTTTCTATCAAGCGGGAGAAGACGGCAGCTTAAACGGATTATGTAATTCCGGAAATTGCTACTATTACGGCATTTCTCGCGGTCAAGACTATAGATCCGCTTGCGAAAGCTACAAAACTGCTGCTGGCCTCAATAATCCCATAGGTTTATACAATTATGCCATTTGTCAAGGACGTGGTTTTGGTACCAAAAAAAATGCCCAGGGCGCTATTGATAATTTTATTAAAGCAGCTAAACTGGGCTGCATTCCAGCCATGTACAAACTTAGTGAAATTTATCAAAAAGGTACTTTAACTGAGTCCGATTCAACTCAAGCTAAATATTGGCAAGAACAAGCCGAATCTCACAGCAACACAGTAGAATTAAAAAAGCAAATTGACAATATATACTGTCAACCGGACGAAAACAGCTCACGCCCACCGGTTTTAAAAGCTTATTACTACATACCTACTGATATTATCGTCTTTAATTATTAAACGACGAAATATTTACATAATAATCGGAAAAATAAATAGGTGACTTCTTTCAAAAAATATAATTTATATTTATTGATTAGTCTGTTGGGCCCAATTCTCTTCAGTTTAGGACTCTATATTTACAACTACATTCCTAACTTAGACTACAGTATTCTAAAAGTTATTAGCCATCCTGGCTCCACAGGATTAAACAAATTATCTTTCATATGCAGTTGGTTGGGTAATTATTTTGTTACTGTCCCAACAATTATCGTCGCTTCCGTACTGAGCGTGAAAAAACGATGGCACTACCTGGCGGAAATGGTTTTGCCAGTAATACTGTCAACTTTAAGTTGCACTATATTGAAAGCTCTAATTATGCGCCCTCGCCCCATTTGCTTTGGTTTTAACGCTTTAGCAAATGAACCATTTTTCAGCTTTCCTTCCGGACACACTACCGGTTCGACAGCTTTTACATTGGCCTTCCTTATCGTATTTTGGCAAATGTCACTAAAACTTACTTATAAAATAACCTGTACAGTGGTAGGCACTCTCTTTGTATTATTGGTAGCTTGGAGTCGCTTATATAATGCCGTTCACTTTCCTAGTGACATTATTGGCAGTTTTGGTTTAGTAATCTTTTTTAGCTTCGCTACTCTATATACAGTTGAAAGTTTACGAAAACAAAACTGAAAAAAAAGAACCCTCCACGGTGAGCAGAGAAACTCGCCTGAAGGGACCGCTTTTGGAGCCTCGAACCGGACTCGAACCGGTGACCTTCCGCTTACAAGGCGGGAGCTCTACCAACTGAGCTATTGAGGCAAATATCAACTCGACTGGGAAATAATACTTAATAAACAAAAATTTGTCAAGATGGGGAAACAAAATCAAAGAGGCCGCCAAGAGAAGGGCTTATCTCCGGACGGCCTTTTGCGAACCTCTTCCTTTCATTACGTCAGTGCGAAGACACCAACGAAAGCTGAGCTAATGGTTCATGGGAGCTTTCAAAGTTCTCTCGATTTTGCGTTTAACTCTCTGTAAAGCATTGTCAATAGATTTTACATGGCGATTGAGCTCTTTAGCCATCTCTTGGTAAGACTTGCCTTCAAGATAAGATTGCAAAACCTGAGACTCCAACTCACTCAAGTTTTGTTTAATTTTTTCTCTCAAATCGCTAGAAAGCTCAGTACTGATAAATACCTCTTCCGGATCGGAAACTTTATTGGAGGAAAGAACATCCAACATAGTCCGATCAGAATCTTCATCATAAATCGGCTTATTAAGCGACACATAAGAGTTCAAAGGTATATGTTTCTGACGAGTGGCAGTTTTTATGGCGGTAATAATCTGTCTCGTTATGCACAACTCAGCGAATGCTCTGAAAGAAGATAATTTGTCAGCACGGAAGTCGCGAATTGACTTGTACAGGCCAATCATTCCCTCTTGAATAATATCTTCACGATCGGCACCGACCAAAAAGTAGGACTTTGCCTTCACACGTACAAAATTTTTGTACTTGGAGATGAGGTACTCGGTAGCAAACTCATCACCGTCCTTGGCTAGCTTGACAACTTCCTCATCCTGGCGTTCATCTAAGCTGGCACTGTAGTTGCTGCCCGTACTTGGCACTGACATCAAGTTGGTATTTGGCATTCAAATAACCTCGTGTTCTTCCAATGTGAGCCTCTGCGGAGTACGAACAATGTGTAGCTTCTCTAATAAAATTCCACAAAGTTTTAACTAAGTTGCAACAGATGCCGCTTGCGGCTGACCCGCACTGATCCAGCGTATCGTATTCTCTTGTTAAAACTCAAACCAACCTAGAGAGCACCCACCCAGTGGGCGAAGCAACCCCTCTGTGCCCAACAGTACCAACTTTACCGCAAGTTTTCTATACTGCCACCGGAAGTAGAGAAACAAAAACTAGCTATCCGCAACTCTCAAAAGAATAAAGCCAGACAACTAATTTGATACACACATCCTCCACCGCAAAAAATATAACTGAAAGAAGATGAAACTGAACTTTCCGCAACTGTTACGCTGCAGAGTTCCTAGTCAAATATCCATTCGGATACAAGTATCCCTAGGCTATCCCCGTAGTTCCTACGGTTCTTTGGTACGCCGACCAATATAAAGACTGGCGCCCCGGCCTAAGCTTCAAAACATATACTCTAAAAAAAATCAGCTTAAAACTAATTTAGTTAGAGAAGGAAACTCGGGCTTTGGTAAGGAAAGAAGGCCTATCACTTCGTGATCTGAACATTCCTTCCATTAGCTTACCTGTGAAGGATAGCACAAACAGACCTTTTTGGCAATTATTGACAATTGCCTCTGTTGTTGTCTCCCCTACCTTATTTTCGATCTCTGTCGGACTACTTCATACATCATAATCCCGCCGGCTACGGAAACGTTTAACGATTCGATCCTACCCAGCATGGGAATTTTTACCAAATTAGTACAGAGTTCTTTAACAGCGGGACGCAGCCCCTTACCTTCAGCTCCCATTACCACTACAGTAGGGCCACTGTAGTCTACTTGGGTATAGTCATAATCAGTATTTGAATCAGCCCCCAGAATAGTATAATTTTCTGAACGAAGCTGACGCAAAACAGATCCCAACTTCGGTACACGAGCCACCAGCATATACTGATCTGCTCCGGCACTAGCCCTGGTAACAGCTGCAGTAAAGCTGCACGAATTAGAGCTGGTGACAATAACCCCATCTACTCCGCTGGCCTCAGCCGTACGCAACAAGGCTCCAAAATTGCCAGGATCCTGCACTTCATCAAGTACCAACAGGAAAGGAGCGTAATCACTTTGGCGACATTTGTCCATAATTTCTTCTAAAGTGTTAAAATTACGCGCTGCTTTAACAGCAGCCACACCTTGATGATTGGCATGATTGCACATAAAATCCAGACGATTACGATCGCAATGGATAACGGCGATTCCTTCCTCGCGAGCCATTGTAAACACTTCTTTAGGCACGCCCACAGCTTGCTTAAGTACATAAATACGCTGTAAAGGCACGCCGCTACGCAAAGCTTCAACTACAGGGCGACGCCCATAAATAGTCTCTTGCTCACCTCTAGAGTCACCAACTGCCCTATTTCCCTGTTCTTCGGAGCTCCTCTTCTCTCCGAAATGGCGATTTTGCTGTCGCTTACGTCCGTCCCCTGCAAAACGTCCGTAAGAATGACCACTGTTTATCTCTTGCTTGGATCGATTTTCCATCTTAACCCCTTGGGAGTATCTTCTAAAATAATACCACGTTCTAAAAGCTGATCACGAATACAGTCGGCTCTTTGGAAATTGCGCTCCTTGCGAGCTTGCTGACGAGCCTCGATTAAAGCTTTTTCTTCGTCGGTAATTTCATCACAGATTAACTTTTGAGCTTCCTTAACAATATCTAAAGCCAGAACTCCATCAAATTCGTTTATTAAACTTAAAACAATCTGAGCAGCCTCCTTACCTATATCTCCCTCTTCGTCAATGGCCTTATTGACATCGCGACGTAAAGCAAAAAGTACAGCTAAAGCTTCAGGTGTATTGAGATCATTATCCATAGACTCAATAAACTTCCGACGACTCTCTTCGACAAGCTGTTTAAGCTCGACAAAAATATCTTTGTCGCTCTCCTGTTCGGTGAGACGACGGGCAAAAGCAATTAGATTATCTCTGGTATCTTGAGCAGTTTGCAAACCACTGAATGTAAAATCTAAACGAGTGCGATAATGAGTAGAAAGCAACAAATAGCGCACTGCTAAAGCGCTCCAGGCCTTGCCTGAAGCATTCTTTGAGGCATCAAGCAAATCGCGCAACTTATAAAAGTTGCCCAGCGATTTACTCATCTTTTTACCTTCAACTTGCAAATGTTCAGAATGGAGCCAATAATTGACGAAAGTCTCGCCGGTACAAGGCTCAGTCTGAGCAATTTCATTTTGATGATGTGGGAAAATATTATCTACGCCACCAGTATGAATATCAAAATGATTTCCCAAATATTCGGTACTCATAGCCGAACACTCAATATGCCAGCCGGGGCGCCCTTTACCTAAATCAGGATACTGATCCCAGTAAACGTCACCGTCATTTTCATCCCAAGCTTTCCATAGAGCGAAGTCGGCTGCCGTACCTTTTTCGTACTCATCTTGAGAAACACGGGCGCCGCTCTGTAGTTCGTCAACCTTTATATGAGCCAACTTACCATAATCAGCGAACTTGGAAATATCATAATAAATAGAGCCGTCCTCGGAACGATAAGCATATCCTTTTTTTATCAGATCGCGAATCATAGCCACCATACGATCTACGTGCTGAGTTGCTCTGGGGTAATGAGTGGCAAGTTCAATATTTAAGCTCTTTAAATCGGTGAAAAAGGCTTCAATAAAAGGATCGGTAATGGAACTGAGCGGAACTTGTTGAACTCTGGCTTTGCGAATAGTTTTGTCTTCTACGTCAGTAATATTCATGACATGAGTTACTTCATAACCGCGATACTCTAAATAACGGCGCAAAATATCCTCAAAGACATAAGTGCGGAAATTGCCGATATGAGCAAAATCGTGAACAGTAGGGCCGCAGGTATAAAGCCCGACTTTACAGGGCTTACCGACCTCAGTTTCTGCAATAGGATGAAACTCTTCCAGAGAGCGGCTCATAGTATTAAAAAAACGAATAGCCATATCGTAAAAGACCTTACCTTCTCCTCTATTTTTCTGCTTTAGGGAAATGCACAAACGCGCCCCAAGCAAGCTGAACATTTTTTTATTTATATCGATTAGTGAGTGTACACTGTTTTTAGGTTAAACTCAAGAAGCAGAAAAAGCTACCCTACGTACAACAAAAAAATACCCCCGCCCTTCGGCTATATATGCCGAAAGTCGAAGGCACTCTACATCCTACGTACTACTGTCTTGCCACATCGACATTAAGCCATAAGGAACCCCTCATCTGAAGGAGAACCATCTTCAGATTCAACCTGAGAAGCAGCCTCGGTTTTGGGAGTATCTTTAGCCAAAGCGTCTATTTCGTGAGAAGTATCCCAAGTCAGAGCTAACTCTAAAGCTTTTTTGGCGTTAATCAATCCAGCACCTTGTACGTACTTAGGCTCGTCTAAGTAGTTATCACAACTCTTGACCAAAATTTCTTTAACATCTTTATGAGTAAGGTTGGGATTGGCTTGTTTAAGACAAGCAGCCACACCAGCTACCATAGGAGTAGCCATGGAAGTACCGGAAATAGCCACATAATCTTTACCAACATGGGGCAACTTATCGTCATCTATACTGGCTTCAGAAGCCAAGGGACCGTAAATATTTACACCAGGAGCCACCAAATCAGGTTTGTTGATACCATCGATATTCGTCGGACCACGACTGGAGAAATCGGCAACCTTGTCGTCGGAACGATCTAAAGTACCGTTGTCATCTAAAGCGCCTACGGTAATAATATCCGGATGAATGCCAGGAGTGGAGATATTGCTCTCTGAAGGTCCGTCATTGCCTGCAGCCACACAGACTACCAAACCAGCCTCCATGGCTTTTTCGGCTGCCTGAGCCCAAGGATCGTCTTTATAAGAGCGCATGGCGAAATCACCCAAAGACATATTGATAACACCAATACCCAAACGATCTTTGTTTTCGATTACCCACTGAATGCCCTTAATAGCTTCAGAGACGTTACTTATACGCACACCTACAACATTGGCATCCGGAGCCACGCCTTTATGCACTCCGGCCGACTTTGTACCGTCACCAGCAGCAATGCCAGCCACATGAGTACCATGTCCGTAAGTGTCGGTAGGCTTAAGGGTACCTTCTTGCATGTCTACCCAGCCAGTAATCTTGCCTTCCAGATCCGGATGAGGATAAATTCCAGAATCGATAATGGCAATAGTCTGCCCTTTACCGGTATATCCCATATCCCAAACTTCATCAATACCAATAAGAGCATCGGCTATATCGACCGGAGCCTTACTATCACCAGCTGCGATCCCAGACTCGTTACTCTTCATAACAGTGGGATGATCGAAAGAAAACGGACGGTCGATAGCGATCTGAGTGCCGACAGGCAAGTTCTTCAGCATTTTATCGACATTTTCTGGCCTAACATCAACAGAACAACCATTTATTAAAGGCAAATCGTTGGAAATAGTGCTGCCAATTTTTTCCTGAGCCCTGAGAAAAGCCGTAGTATCAGACGCTTTAGCATCTTTGCTAAAACTGAGAATAAAGCGAACATTACCATCATCGCCAACAGTTATATCCGAACTTTGAAAAGCATCGACAGGGGTACTGACGTCGCTTCTTTCATTTTTTATTTCCGCTCCGCTCTTAGGAGCAGTATTACTCACCGAATCGGTGTAAGCTCTGTTGACATTGATTGAAGAACTTCCAATACAATCTGCTCTCACGACTCAAAAACCTCCTTTCAAGAGCCACAGAAGACTCTTGCCCCCCAACCAACCGGGAGCTTACTTTCCGAAGAAAGTCAGCTCCAATTCTCTATAATGGAGCATATCACTTAGGCAGATGGCAGTGCAACAGCCAACTGTTGCAAAAGTTTTGCTAATCGTCACTAAACGAAATATTTAACTAGAAATAGATAAAAAAAGACTAAGTCTTTTTATTTAAGAGCTTAGTCCTGTGAACATACCCCCGCCTTTATCCTCTACCTGAGAGATAGAAAACTTTCGGCGGAACTAAGTTAAAAGTTGAACCGGTTGCGCAGAAAACACTAATCGATTATACACAAAGCGTCCTCAACATCCCCCTTGCCGTAACGAATAACAGTAGGAGCAGCGCCACTAAGATCGATAACTGAAGATTGGGATAATTCCACAGGGCCGCAATCGATCAGCATATCAGCATCGCGGTAATAAGTTTTTATCAACTCCGGCTCGTTTAACTCTTCTTCAGTTTCATAGTCAGCAGAAGTATTCATCAAGGGGCTGCCCAATTCGCGAATAATTCCTAAACAAATTTCGTTATTAGGCACACGAATACCGACTTTGCGCTGTTTATTGACAACTACACGGGGTACAAGTTTGGTAGCAGGTAAAATAAAAGTGTAAGGACCCGGTAAGAGGCGCTTTAACAGAGTGTAAGCTTGCTCATTTATGTGAGCATACTTAGCAATCTGTTCTAAGTCGGAACAAAGCAGAGAGAGCGGTTTGCGCTTATTGAGCTTTTTAATATTGTAAACTCTATTGATGGCCTGAGGATTGAGAGCATCACAACC
Organism: uncultured bacterium; assembly: GCA_934621605.1. Classification (GTDB taxonomy): domain Bacteria; phylum Vulcanimicrobiota; class Xenobia; order Xenobiales; family Xenobiaceae; genus Bruticola. The sequence goes on from CAKTUZ010000010.1 coordinate 11,173, forward strand.
CATACCGTAAAGAGTGTCGGTAGGATAAACAACAACGCCACCGGAGCGAAGCTTCTGGGCTGCTTGTTCGATAATAGTCTTGGGGTCCTGGTCGCACTGTATAACGATCACCGCCGGAACCTCCTAATGTGTGTAAGCTTGACAATTTCTCATACCTAAAGGCAGAGAAGTTTTAAGGTTAGAGACAAAAAACGTTCTTTAACACATTCGCCCCTGCTTCAAGAAAAAAATATCCACTCCTCTCAGGATTAAAAATAAAAAAATGCCGACAGTTCCAAAGAAAAGAACTGACGACACCTCCTCATGACAGCTTAAATACTGTCAGTCCTAAGCTTTTTTAATCTTAGGAACTAAGCATTCCTGACCGCCCATATAAGGACGAAGAGCTTCAGGAATAATAACTGAACCGTCTGCTTGCTGGAAATTTTCCAAAATAGCTACCATAGTACGACCTACAGCTAAACCGGAGCCATTTAAAGTATGGACATACTCGGTAGGGGCAGAAGGCTCACGACGGAAACGCATATTGGCACGTCTAGCCTGATAATCCCAGCAATTTGAGCAAGAAGAGATTTCAATAAAACGCTTTTGAGCTGGAGACCAGAATTCCAAATCATAAGTCTTGGAGGACGAAATTCCCATATCACCGGCGCAAAGCAATACCACGCGATAAGGAATGCCCAAGCCCTTCAATACATCTTCAGCGTTATCAACCATCTTTTCCAACTCATCATTGGAGGTATCAGGATTGACTATCTTAACCATCTCTACTTTATTGAATTGGTGAACGCGCACCAAACCGCGAGAATCACGACCGGCAGCCCCGGCTTCAGAACGGAAGCATGCGGTACAAGCAGTATAATAGATGGGCAAATCTCTACCGTCGAGAACTTCTTCGCGGTGTATATTGGTCAGAGGCACCTCGGCAGTAGGAATAAGATACAAATCGTTGGGAGAGCAGTGGAAAAGATCATCCTTAAACTTAGGGAGCTGACCAGTAGCATATAAAGTGTCGCCACTAACCAATACCGGAGGCAGCATCTCTTTATAGCCGTGTTTCTGAGTATGCAAATCGAGCATGTAAGTGTAGATAGCTCGTTCCAGGCGAGCACCGTCACCGCAAAGCAACCAGAAACGAGAACCGGAAAGTTTAATGGCTCTCTTACTATCCAAAATACCTAAATCTTCACCAATATCCCAGTGAGGTTTTACTTCAAAATTATATTCTTTAAAGTCGCCCACACGACGAACTTCTTTGTTGTAATCGGAGTCGGGTCCATCGGGAATATCATCTTGAGGCAAGTTGGGCAATACTTCCACCAAGTGAATCTGTTCTTCTTCAATAGCAACCTTTTCGGAATCGATAGCAGCAATTTGAGCACCGACTTCGCGCATACGGGCCGCATCAGCGGTAATATCTTCACCAGCTTTTTTGCGTTTACCTAAATCGGCAGAAACGCTATTGCGCTCTTTTTTGAGCTCATCAGCTTTGGTAATAAGATCGCGGCGCTTAATGTCAAGAGCCAAAATAGCATCAATAGTTTCGGGCTTAACTCCACGCCGACCTAAAGCCTTCTTTACGCGTTCAGTATCACGACGAATCAATTTAACATCCAACATACTGTTCCACCTCTTTTCTAAAGCGGCAAAAGTCTACTCTTAATTTAGCTGCTTGGCAAGCTCTTATTTTAATAAGGCAAGCTCATAATCTTCTTAAAGTCCTCGGGACGACTGCTCTGGCGCACAGCTTCTTCCATAGTGACGATATTTTTACGCACCAAGAAACGCAAAGCCATCTCTTGAGTTTGCATACCATGATCGCGAGCCGAAGCGGACATATAAGGACCGATTTGAGCGATCTTGTTCTCACGCAACAGTTCTTTTAACTTGCCCGTAGAGACTAACAGCTCGAAAGCTGGCGTTAAACCTTCACCTGAAGCCTTACGCAATAAAACCTGACTAATAATAGCTTTTAAGCCCAAAGCCAAATTATTACGACAGGATTGAGATAAGTGAGGCGGATAGGAATCGATAATCTTCTCTAACATAACCTGAACGCTGGCAGCGGTGGAAGAAGCTATAACCAGAGTACCGGCCGCCGCTAAATTGAGCACTTGCTGAATAGATTCTTGACCTTCCAAATTGGAAACGACCACTACATCGGCGCCTTGGCGGGAAAGTGAGGCGAAGGCCTCCTTATAACTGGCCACGTCGGTACCGATTTCACGCTGACAAATAACGCCCTTTTGGTTGCGGTGCAAGAAATCCAAAGGATCTTCCAAAGAAATAATTTGACAGCAGCGAGTCTCCAAAATATAGTTTACCAAGGCAGCTACAGTATTGCTCTTACCAGACTGCTTAGGGCCGCAAACCAACACTAAACCGGAGCTGGACTCAGAAACCTGATTCTTAATAAGTTCCGGAATGCCTAAACTTTCCAAAGTCGGAGCGGAAGGAGGATTGGTAGAAACTACACAAGCTACCGACCCGCGCTGCCGATAAACATTAACGCGGAATCTGGACAAACCTGGTACCGAGAAAGCGAAGTCACATTCCATACGATCTTCAAATTCATCCAGCAAGTCTTCATTCATAACGGCCTGGCTAAAAGCTTCGGTATCAGCCGGACTCAAAATAGGCCCATCCATACTTACCAATTGATTATTAATACGCATCAAAATGGGACTGCCGGGAACTAAATGCAGATGAGACGCCTTGCGTTCGACCATACTGGTAAACAGTTCTTCAACGTTCATTTATAACAATACCTTTCCTTAATTCTCAGCTAATCCGCAGGGGCCGCCTTTTTCATCGACCGTTTGGATCCACTATTTGTGTAACAATATATCAATAACCGATTAAGACTCAGAGGCAGGAGCCGGAACACTCGTAGCATTCGGATTAGTAATTAAGCGGTTAAATTCATCAGGACTGTGAGCCTTAGAGAGACCTTCTTCGTAAGTAATCAGTCCCTGCTGATAGAGATTACGCAACGACATATCGAAACTCATCATACCGAATTGCCTTCCAGTTTGGATGGCACTGGGGATTTGGTGAGTTTTGCCTTCACGAATCAAATTGCGTACAGCAGGAACCATAGGCATAAGCTCCATAGCCATAACGCGACCACCACCCTTGGCCTTAGGCAACAAACTTTGGCACATAACCCCCTCTAAACATACGGATAATTGCATACGCACCTGTTGCTGTTGGTGAGGAGGGAAAATATCAATAACGCGGTCTACAGTTGAAGCAGCAGAATTGGTGTGCAAAGTAGCCAGAACCAGATGACCAGTTTCAGCGGCGGAAATGGCGATCTGGGTAGTTTCCAGATCGCGCATCTCACCGATAAGAATCACATCGGGATCTTGACGCAGCACGTGTTTCAAAGCCATAGCGAAACTATGCGTATCGGCGCCGACCTCACGCTGACAAATAACTGAGTTTTTATCTTTATGCAAAAATTCGATAGGGTCTTCGCAAGTAACAATATGACAACGGCGCGATTCGTTAATATGATCGATCATAGCAGCTAAGGTAGTAGACTTGCCCGAACCGGTAGGGCCAGTAACTAGAACCAACCCACGCGGACGCATAGCTAACTCAGCTACAGTCTGCGGCATTTTTAACTCTTCTAGCGTTAGAGGACGCGAAGGAATTACACGCATAGCTGCTCCCCAGGTGCCGCGCTGCAGGTAAATATTAACACGAAAACGAGACAAACCTGGAATACTATAAGCTAAGTCCAACTCTTTATCAGCAATGAATTTCGCCTTTTGTTCATCAGTCAAAATACTCTCGCAAAGCCTACGCACAGTAGCAGCGTCAAGTATTTCGTAAGTAGCTGGAGTAAGTTCACCGTCGACACGGATCATAGGGGCGCTGCCAACCTTTATATGCAAGTCGGAAGCTCCACGCTCCACCATAGTAGCCAGCAAATCGTCTAATGCAAGTTCATGTGAGTCAAGAAGACTATCCATCTATTCACCTTTACAGCAAGACTGAAAGCAGCGAACCAACTCCAGTCTCAAATTACGAACAAAAAACCGCCTCCCCCTTCGAGAATTTCAACAGTTTGCCTGCCAGATAAGAGCAAATGGAGAGATTGTTGAGGCAGGGCCGACTAAAAAGGACACGAAAGAAGCGAGCGTGTCTGAATTAACCGATTTACAAGAATTCTTAAAAAGTGATTTGCCGGTTTTAGAATTTAATAACCTCGGCCTACCAACTTCTGATTCCCAGAATCAACAGGAGCACTGGCTCCGCTTAGCTGCTAGTAACTTACGCGGCTTTAATAAACAGCCCTGTGTAGTCAGACGCAGTATCAAGTACAATGATGTGCAAACTGAAGTTAGACGTTGGAGTGAAGAAAATTTTCTACCCCTAAAAAACGAAAACGAAACTTCAGTCACTCTTTTTATAGGAGAGGACGCCTGTCTTTACCAAAGCATTTTGGACGGACAACGCATTTTGCGCCACGATCCTGGCGATGAAATAGTTGAAGATATCTATATATACAATAGAATCGACAATCCTCTGGGCATTCAGTTAGAACGGATTCGCTGCCTAGTAATCTCTGTGCTGTACGAAATCGGTTATATCAATTGGCCTTGTCTGAGCACTGCGGAACGTCTAGCTTTAGTATCCCATAAAAGCGGCAGCGCCGAAGCCAAACAAGCTTTAGATTCACTTTACGAAGGCGATCAAACTTCTACTTTGGAAATGTTTTTAGGCCATGCCACCAATGAAAAAATTAAACAAGAAATTTGGGAAGCTGGTAAGCGAGGCAAATTTCGCCTTAATACCAAAGCTATGCTGTGGTTATTAAAACGCCCCGACTGGAATACAAACAGCTGTGTCACCTTTATGGCTCTGGGCATTGCGGCGGAACATCCCCAAGAGACTTCTCAACTTATGCTCCACCCCAATAATCTGGTGCGTCTTCACTTAGCAGATCTTATAGACAATATGGAAGTTTTATTGGAATGGCTAGGTTGGGAAAACAACCCGGCTGTCCGCCGCCGCATTTTGCTAAGCTTGCAAAGAACAACTTCTCCAGCAGCTTTGATATCCAAAATAAAGGCTACCGAAGCTTCGGGAACTGTCGCCTCCCAGTCTACAAAAACAAAATTTAACTCTGAGATTATCGGTTGGGTACTAGCCAATTGGCGTCAAGGTTTTGTAGATGAAAGCATAAAATCCGCTTTACAAGAAGCTACATGTCTGCCTATAGGCAAAAATAATCAAAAAAAAATTAAGGATCTAATAAAACAGTACAGCTTTATTAAATCCTAATATTCACGAAACAGGCAAGCCTCTTTTACTCCAAAGCTCGATCGACTATCTTGGCCCCTGCCACTTGCTCGACAAGTTGAGGGGAATGAGAGGCCAAGACCAAACAGCCATAAGCATCCTCCAGCTTAGGCATTTGGCGACACACTTCCGAAGCTTTCTCCAACAAAACTTCGCGATCTCCATCATAATCAATAAGCTCTTTGGCGCCGTTAATAACTTCTTCCTGAAGGCGACGCACCTTATCTTCCAGAGGAACGAAGATTTTTTCCAGTTCTTGTAAAGATGCAGCAAACTGTTCACCGCTTTCGTTATTCTGTAACGCCGCCGAACCCAATGCACATATTATGTCTTTACTGTTATAAAGATTATCCCCAGTGGCAAGTGCCTGAACGCGAGCTGTAATATCATTAAAGGCGGCTATTCCCCCCATAATCAGCTGCATCCCCACCCTTAGTTCCAATGCTTCTTCATTGTTTACAAAGGCTTCAAATTGCATAAGTCCCAAGTGTATTACATAATAGGTGTCATCTATACTGGAGGCTAAAGAAGCAAGATAACTTTTCTCTGCTTCATTTTCCGGAATAGCCTTAAGCTCGTCTTTAATTTTAGCATAAGCCTCTTCTATAGTTTTAAATATATCATATACGCTCTGCAAAAAAGCTTCCGGTGCAATTTCATGCCTACTGACTTGAGCGACCAGCTTTAGTAAACCGCTGTATCTTGACGTATCAGTTGCACTGGCAGCGGGAGAGGTTAATTCTTTTTCCGGCTGTTTACCAGAGGCCAAAGAATCCATGAAAACTCCTCCAATAGTGTCAGTTAATTGCCAACCAAGGCCACACTAGCAATACCTTGGCGGCTACTCTCAATCATACTTTTCCAATTTGTTCTTTCTCTTCTGCTCCAACAAGGACAGCCCCTTGTCATGAAGCCCCTCAATAAAAAATTGGCACAAACAACCTACATTGCTCCCCTTGCCAGTCAAGAAAAAAAGAGAGCCGCCCAATACCACGTTTAGCCGACTCTCTCTTATCAGCTCTCTACATAGAGAACGCCCTTTTCAAATTAGTTAAAAAGATCATAACCAAATTTGGCAATTTCAGCTACAGCAGCTACGCCCAAAGCCACGGCAGCCACGGGAGCGCCCACGCCAGTCATAGCCGCAACACCAGCTACAGTAGTAGCTACACCAGACACAGCACTCAATGAGCCCTTAACGATTTTGTCGGTAGCCTCTTTATCGTTACTCTTGTCACCATCATTTTTGGCTTGTACGCCTTCAACGATATCTTTGACGCCTCCGGCGGTACCGAGAACCCCACCGGCTACCCCCAGAACTGGTACAACCTTAGAAGCGGTACCGGCTACGCCGCCAAGCTTACTGGCCGCCTTAGTTACACCGGAAACAGCCGCGCCGCTCTCGGCCGCCGCTCCCATTTTAGTGACAGCGTTGGTACCAACTTTGCCCAAAGTCTCAAGAGCAGTACCAGCAAAATCACTGGCACTCTTAGCATAGTTGAAACCATTAACTTCTTCGCCCTTAGCTAAAGCGATACTATCACTAGCGAAACCAACTACATCTGAAATTCCTCCCAGAGCGCTCATAGTCTTGCCACCAAAATTGCTATACTTATCTAAGCCTTTGATAACTTTAGTCTCTCTGGCAGCGTCGCTGGAAGCATCGACAACTCCACCGGCGAACTTCTGAGTCTTACCTACAACTTTATCGCGGGCTCCATCGGCAGTGTTATACACTTCACCGATAACTTCACCGGCACTCTTGTCGTCCTTATCTTTCTCTTTGCCTTCAACCTTTTTGTCTCCGGTAGCTTTATCGGAAGATTTACCCTCGGCAGCTTTTTTGTCGGAAGCTTGATTACCATTATTGAGAGCATTGTTTAAGCTGACAAAGTCTCTGGTATTGTCAACCTTCACCGCAGCCTGATTAAACAAATCGTCCGTTAGGCTCTTGGAAACCTTCTCGTCTCCATCAAAAGCCTTCTTGGAAAGAGAATCACTCTTAAGCAAAGTACTTATCTGATCGGAACCGGCTCCGCTACGAACGGCACTCTCTACTTTAGACTTAAGACTAATATCGTTTTTAGCTTTGGCTGCTTCATTTTTTTGATTTTGCTGAGCTTGTTTCTTTTCCTGAGCCTTTTTCTGCTCTTCGGCCTTTCTCTTAGCCTCGGCACGCTTGCGCTCTTCAGCCTTCCTTCTCTCTTCGGCTCTTCTGGCTTCTTCAGCACGACGCTGCTCTTCAGCGCGGCGCTGAGCCTCTATCTGTTGGGCATATGCAGACGAACTTCCTACTCCACTTACTGCCATAACAATCACCCGTCCCATCTGGTCATAATTGACTTATAGATACCGCAATCAAATTCATTTGTCTAGCTTATTTGAAGCCAGTTTCATTGAGTTAACATTTATTTTACATCAATTAGATAGCATTCTTCGGTTCAGGTTCATTAGAGTGAACGACCATAATGGCTTTAACCCAGTATTCATTGGCTTTGGAGGCAGCTTCTCGCGTATCCAACAGAATTTCATAATTTTTACCGTCAAACTTTTTAGCTTGATCTAAAGCTTCATGGAAAGATCTGCAACCTTCATGCAAACATTCGTTAAGTATATCATCGACATTACACACGGCGTCAAAGTAAGTATCAGCGTCTAATTCTCCCTTCACATAGGCGTTTATGGAAGGAGCCAAAAGATCTCTATTATCGATAATATCGGGATCTTGTCGGTTTTTAGCATAAGACAAAAGCCAGTGTAGTCCTTGGTAAGCTTGTTTTATAAGCATAAGGCCCACTCTTATGGGTTGCAAATTGCCGGAGGAATACATTTCCAATTGCATAACTGCCAACTTGAAAATGTAATAAGAGTCATCACGGCGCATTTTTAAAGCTTTTAGATTCTTGGGCTCATCAACTTTGTCTATAAAGGCGTCAACTTGAGCATACAGTTCTTCAAAATTTGCTACAACCGGAGTCAACATAAACTTAAATTTATCGATATCAGCAGAGGTAGAGACAGCTTTATTCAAACAAATATTTAAAGCTCGCAAGCAATCTTGAGCATCAAGGCAAGTAAAATCTCCCCCCCTTAGGAGAGCTGCCGCCGGAAGTTCAAGGTTACTTTGGCTGCTAGCAAACCCTTGCACAGCTAAAGGACGTTCCGAGCCACATTTCTGACAGACAGATTCATCAATATCATTGCTAAAACTGCAGACAAAACAAATCCAATCAGTGCTCATAGATTAATCTCCTTAAACTACAGACCCATCACCAATTAACACGAGTCATCCTAATTGTTAAAAAAATTAGTTTCACTAAAAATAATCCCTGCTAAAGACAAAGTTTAGTCATCTTTAGAAACCAGAGGGACGCAAAGTTTAAATAAAGAAGGCCAAACAATAGAAGAAACGACTGCCAAAAGAACAACCGCCGCATTAAAACTTTCAGTAATTGCTCCCATTTTTAGTCCTAAATTGCCAAAGACTACTAGCAAAGTAAGGGGAGCCGCCAAAATTAAAGAAGCGGTTATAGCTTCTTTTAAGCGACAACTCCAAGTCGGACGAGAAGTATTCCAAAGGGCTAAACAAGCGATAAAACGTACCACAAGCATAGAAATAAAAAGCAGGAAAAGCAACTTCCAGTCAGACTTGAGAGCCATATCCAACTTAAATTCCAAACCTACTCTGATAAAAAATACCGGTACAAAAAATCCGTTAGCTAAACTTAAAAATTTCATTTCCAGCGGCCCTTTGGCTCTAAATACATAACTAAACAAAGCTCCGGCCATAAAAGCGCCTAAGATAGCATCAACGCCTAAATGAATAGCTGCAGCAACCATAATAAACATAAGGGCCATACCAGCACGTACACCTATTTCCGAAGGATCGTGAGCAGTGACAACCCGGCTAAAATACTCGGGACGCCACCAAACAGCCGAACGTAAAACAGTCAAAAGCACGTAAGCTAAAGCAAAAATCAGCAACATCTTCACAACGCTTACCACAAAAACAGTATTAAAGCCGCCGGCCGTATTCCAAGCGGCCATAAAAGTAGCCGCCACAATACATACAAATTCTCCAATAGTGCCAACTATAAGCACTTGCTGACCAAAAGGTTTCTTACCCAAGCCGGTTTCTTGCAGCAACATAATGGGTAAACCGATAGAAATAGCCGCTAAAATCATCACTACAAAAGGCTGCAATTGAAAAAATGAAGCGCAAATATAAGAAGCAGCAAAAATTATGGCCACAATTCCGGCCATGGAAGCCAGCTTTTTTGGGCCAGAATTTTCTATAGAATGAAAATTCAGCTCTAAACCAGCACTAAACAACAACAGAAAAAAGCCTAATTCGCCTATCAGATAGCAGAAGTTGTCCAATGAAATCAATCTAAGTCCGTATGGACCGACCAAAATACCATACAATATCTCTCCTATAGAAGCGGGCAAACGCAAAGGGCGACATAGTAACGGCACAAAGAAAGCACCAATAGCCAGAATCAGCAAATTGTTGGCCGTCTGTAAAGAAAATTCTTCCATCTTATCGTGCTCCTCCGGTTCCGTTAGCCTGTTTGGCATAGTCGGTTCTACCTCCGTGAGGTAAAACCATTACCGAACAACTAGTACGCATAATAATTTGCCGCGATACATCAGGAGCCATAAGGGAAAAACGGTGATTCTGTCGATGGGCAAGAACCAATAAATCGGAGTCTTGCAAAAACCCCACAACTTTGTGAACCGGATTACCGTCTAAACAAACACTTTCGGCAGTGACAGAATACAAAGAGGCAATTTTAACCGCTTTCTGTAAACTTTTTTGCAACTCCAAGTTTTGTTCTTCTCCAGTGACCATTTCCTCCGGTTTAACCGCTAAACAAATAAAAGGTAAACCAAGAGAACGAACCAGCCCCAAAGCCAATTCTAAACTGCGCGGATGTTCCGGAGTTACTACATGCACAATTCGTTTATAAGGGAAAGAGCCTCGAGCAATTAAACAAGGCCGGTTGGCTTTATTCAACAAGTCCGTAATTTTATAGTTAAAAAGTCCCAGCAGTTGCCAGGCATTAAAAGAAGCGTCAGGTATCACCAAGCAGCCGCAGTCATTTTCTTCTAAAATTTTGTGTAAATCAGGCTGCTTATTTCCGGGAATCTGCCAGGCAAAAGGCTTAATATTAACCTCTTCTTCATCTTTTACACTTTTTGCCAACCAAGCGGCCTCAGCTTCAATTTCTACAGGCGGCTCTTCTCCGTACCCCAAAGTCATGAATTGCGAACCGTAGGGCATAGGGAAATTGGAAAAACCGCTGCGGAAATAAGCAGCTACACGCGGCAGTACTATAGGATCGCCTATTAGAACCACTCTATCATCAGCCTCAAATACAGTATTACCGTGGGGAACAACTAATTTACCATCACGATAAATAGCACCGACTAAATAAGCCTGAGGGTGAAGTTGCATAAGTGAACGACCAATTACCGCCGAATGGGGCAAAATTTTTACCTCAGAAATTTCTCCCATTCCCAAACCGATATTGTCGGCAATTTTGCGGGAAGAATCAATCTGAGCCAACATAACCGAAGCCATAACAGAACTGCGACAACTAACTTCCGCCCCCGTCTTTTTGAGAGCTACCATTTTTTCTTCACTGACAACTTGTGTATAAAGAAAAGGTATGGAAAATTCTTTTTGCATTAAATTGCAAAAAATTTCCGCTGCTTCATCGTCACCCAAAACAGCTATGGCCATTCTTACATCAGCTGCTTTCGCTCGCTGCAAAACCAAAAGACTGGATACATCTCCACAAATAATTTCATCTTCAGCATTTTCGCCCAAACTTTGACGATATTGCTCTACAGCCTCAGCGTCTTTATCTATAGCAATAACTTGCCAAGAAGAGCGAAGTCTTTTGGCAACTTCCCGACCGGTCTTTCCCAATCCAGCCACTAAAGCCTTAGGCTTTTCTGTCTTTTTTGCTAAAGGTAACTTCATTCCTATAGCTACAGCCTGATTTTGTATTTCAGGTTTGGCTTCACTCATCTCGTTTTGCGGCCTCTCTATACTGTTTTAATCCATTACTGTGCGGCCCATTCGCCCACGGCCTAATACTTCTTGTTTAGCAATATATTTCTTGCGCCCCCCCAAAAAAAAGAACTTGCTCAAATGTATACACAATTGAGCAAGTTCTTCCCGAATATTTGCCTATTCGTCAGTCTTACGCCTGCCAAATGGCAATCGATTTACTAAGCGTTGTGACGTTGGAAGTCGGCCATAAATTCCACTAAGCGCTCCACGCCTTCGTAGGGGAAAGCGTTATAGATAGAAGCGCGGATACCGCCTACAGATCTGTGACCCTTAAGGCCAATCATACCGACAGCTTCAGCTTCTTGAGCGAATTTTTTCTCTAAATCTTCGCTGGGTAAGCGCCAAGTCACGTTCATTAAAGAGCGGTCAGCTTTAGCGGCGTGAGGAGCATAGAAACCATTGCTCTCATCAAGAGCTTTATAAAGGAGGGCAGCTTTCTTCTTATTGAGCTCGTACATCTTATCGAGACCGCCGATATCCTCTTCTAACCACTTTAGAACCAAACCAACCATGTAAATGGCAAATACAGGGCAGGTATTGTAAAGAGAGTGATTTTCGACGTGAGTCTTATAATTCATCATGATGGGACGCTTATCATCGGGGATAAGTTTCTTATAGAAATCGTCAGACATGATGGACAAAGTGACGCCGGCCGGACCAACATTCTTCTGAGCGCCAGCATAAATCAAGCCATACTTGGTTACATCCATAGGACGACTTAAGAAGTCGGAAGAGGAATCGCATACCATAGGCACACCGTAAGAAGCGGGTTCACGATGGAACTCAAGACCATGAATAGTTTCGTTGGAAGTTACGTGGAAATAGGAGGCCTCGGGACGAACCTTGTAATCGCCGTCTTGAGGTAAGGTGCTGTAGTTGCTGTCTTTACCAGACCAAACAATGTCTACTCTGCCAACACGTTTAGCTTCAGCGGCAGCCTTCTTTGACCAAGTACCCTGCTCAAGGTAATCGGCACCGTTCTCACCTAAGAAATTGACGGGAACCATACTGAATTGAGTGGTAGCGCCACCCTGCAAAAACATTACGTAATAGTTGTCAGGGATATTCAAAAGACGGCGGAGTCTGGCTTCGGCGGTTTTAATAATACCATCGATAACTTTACCGCGATGAGAAAGTTCCATAACGGAAGCGCCAGCGCCGGGATAGCATACCAAATCACGCTGAGCCTCTTTCAAAACGGATAAAGGCAGAACGGCCGGACCAGCCGAGAAATTGAATACGCGCTTCTCACATTCACAAGTCATTACTACATGACCCTCCATATAGGTTATTCTAATATTCCCTAAGCCAAAGGGCCCAAGGGACTACGACAATTAGGACAAAAAAATCAAAATGCGTTTCTGTTATATCGAACAACGCAGGCTCTGAGTTTCGCCTGCTAATCCAAAAAAGCCTGCCTAATTAAAAGCTTAAATTAGAGACAAAAAAAATTAATCAGCAGGTAATGGAGCTGCATCTTTCAATTTAAGAGCTTCTTCTAAAATGTATTTAGCAACTGGTGCAGCCACAACTCCTCCACCACCACGATTTTCTACGATCACTGAAACAGCATAATGCGGTCTTCCAGCTGGAGCGTAACCAATAAACCAAGCATGGGTAGCTCCGTGAGGATTTTCCGCCGATCCGGTTTTTCCAGCTACAGGAACTTCCGGAATCTGTGCCGCCATTCCGGTACCTTCTCTAACCACATTGCGCATAGATAAAGCGACCAAAGAAGCTGTGTCTGCGGAGATAATACGCTCGCTCTTTCCCTCCGGACATTTCCACACAGTATACATTCCCTTGGCTGAAGTACGAATCTGGCCGCGCAACAATCTGGGTTCAATATCGATTCCGTCCCTAGCGATAACAGCGGCAATTCTAGCCATATGTAAAGGAGAAACCAAAGTATCTGCCTGACCAATAGCCGCTTCGGCTGGAGCAGAAACAGTATCGCTTTCGGGCAAGCGGGCGGGAACGGCTCCGGGGACAAAAGCCATTTTTTGATCTAGCTTAAATTTTTTCATCCAAGCACGAATTTTAGGCATTTGCATAGCCATTCCCAATCTTCCAAAAGCAGCATTGCAAGAATAAGTTAAAGCTTCATTTAAAGTAATGTCTCCATGATCGCCCAAACAGCTAATAAAATAATTACCAGCCCAAAATCCTCTATCACAATGGAAAGTCTCATTCCATCTAGCTAAACCTTCTTCTAAGCACGCAGCCATAATTAAAGGCTTGAAAACTGATCCCGGAGGATAATATCCCTGTTTGGCCCGGTCTAAAAGGCAAGCAGCATCATTATCTCTATTGATTTTCTCCCAATAACCTTCTGCTCTCAAATTGTTAGGATCATAAGAAGGCAAAGAAACCATAGCCAGAATATCACCATTTTTAATGTCAATTACAACTGCCGCTCCTCTGTAACCTACCATATAATTAAAAATTTTAGTCTGTAAAGAAACATCTAAAGTAGTAACAACATCATCGCCACTTCTGTCAGGTTTATTCCATAAACGCACAGCTTCCCAAGGAGTGCGCGGAACATTGAAGGCTCGAATTTTATCTGCTAAATCATCTTCCAAACCAACGCTACTATATTCGCTACAATTATATCCAATAACATTGGCGGCACACTCTCCCAAAGGATAACTGCGCGGCATCATACCTTTATTTTCTGCTTTATAATCTGCCTTAGAAAAAGCCAAAGGAGACAGATTTCTATCTAAAATACATCCCATCAGCTTCCAATTATCGTTATAGTTGGGATGATTTTTGTGACTACTCAAATTATCTGCATCGAAAATTGCATATCTGACGACATTTATCAAAGGCAAAAGCAACAGTAAAGCAAATACAAAAGCTGCAAAACGAACTCTCTTCTTAGTAGAGAAAATGGCTTCTTTGGCAGAAATTATCTTATTCTTTATAAGCATCGAGCTGCTTCTACCCCTCATTTTTCACTGTGACGACATGTTCAGGCTGTGTTTTATCGCTATATTCGCTGCTGCTACGTAGGCCGGAAGTGTAAACTTCAGCATTAGAGGCGTCAATTGCCCAAATAATTCCTAAAATAATAAAACTGGAAGCCATTGAACTGCCACCTGCGGAAGCAAAAGGCAAAGTAATACCGGTCATAGGAATCGTCTTAGTATCACCAAGCATTATAATAGCACTTTGCCAAGCGAACAAACTGGCTAAACCGGAAGCCAATAGCACGCCAAATTGGTCTTGAGCTCTCATAGCAACAGCGAAGCAACGCTCTACCAAAATAATTATCCCCAGTATTAAAGCAGTACAACCGATAAGTCCAAAATCTTCGGTAATGGCCACGAAAACAAAATCATTACTTGCTTCAGGTACAATTGAGGAGTAGCCCATACCCAAACCGGCGCCATCAAACCCAGCATTATTTAGACAGAACAGAGCAAAACACATTTGATAGCCTTCATTAGCTATATTGGCAAAAGGATCCAGCCAATTGGCAACACGCACTTGCACATGATCGAAAAACTTCCAACAAGCATAAGCTCCCCCGGACGAGAGCAAAGCTGTTATGGATACAATATCGATTCGTCCTGTGGCTACAAAAAACATGGCCATAAAAATACCGAAGAGCAACAACGCAGCTCCCAAATCACGCTGAGCCACCAGCACCAATTCAGCCACAGCCATAGAAAGACCCAAAATTAAAAGTGCTTTACGTGACAAACGACTCTCTTTGCCAAAAGTAATACCTAAACTCATCCAAGGGCTAAATTGGCGCAAATAGGCGGCAAAAAATATTATAAAACAGATCTTGGTGAATTCTCCAGGCTGAAAACTGAATCCACCTATATTGAACCACAGTCTGGCTCCGTTAACCTTTACCCCAAAAAGCATTACCACCAGTTGAGCAATTACACCGCCGGTTAAAAACAGATACTTATATTCTTCTAATACACGATAATTTCTGAGTAGAAGAACAATAATCAACATCAACAGCAATGATATGGCTACATATATAGCCTGGCGCGGCCCCTGACCACTATATGATAGCTCACGAAAGCCAAGGCTATATATTTCTAACCAACTTACACTTACTAAAAATAAAGCGCCGGGTATTAAAAAATTATCCCCTCTTTTTGGGGAAAAAGCCAAAACTGACCAAGATATCCAACCGGAGACAGCTATAATGGCAGCATATTTGCAGGGCTCATAATCAATTTCTACTCCAAAATTTGGAGCGATAAGTACCAACCAGTAACTGCCATAAGCTAGAATGGCAGTTACTGTAAGCATAAGCAAGGCGCCCCAACGGCGTGAATTACTGCACATACTTTAAAACCTAACTTTGCTTATAGACAAACTTACTATCATCTACGGAAAATTCGTCGCCATCTTTTAAGTACACCGGCGTAGTCAGTAATTCGCCATTGCAAAAAGTACCATTAGCACTTCCCAAATCTTCAAGTACAACGCCGCTGGAATCGATTAACAACCGAGCATGACGACCAGAAACGAAATTACCAGCTAAGCAAACATTACATTCGGGAGAGCGGCCAAAGACCAAAGTTTGGCTAATAGGCAGAGTTTTCTCTACCAGATACGGACTATCGACTACCAAATGTCGACCACAAGCAGCAGGAGCAGCAGTTATCGATTTTTTAGCAACAGCCACAAAAGGCTCAACCGAACCGCCTATGCCACCTACAGCAGGCATATCGACCACAGTAGGAGCATAACATAAATCGAAGTTGGTCTTTTCTGCTTTACCAGATTTGATAGCACTTACATTTCCCGAAACGGCTGAACCGTGGCTTCTCCTAATTTTACCGCCTGAATCGTTTGCCCCTTCATCTGAGCCCATATCCGATTGTTCTTGCTGATTACCAGTATCTTTTTTTTCAAACGGAGGCTCGGCTTTGGGCATTCCTTCATAGATAATCCGCATAGAAACGACTATAAAAGCACAAATCAGCCCCAAAAGCGGATACTTTAGAAAATATAGAATTCCCTCGGAAATGCTTTGTTTCAAACCAGCCTCCATGCATAAGCTTCAGACCCAAGCACAGCTCTGTTCCAAGTCCGATCTACTTACTTTTACTGATAGCTTTACTTACTTAAATCGAAACCGTGACTGCGGAATGTACTAGGATCGTGACAAACTTCTCTGGCCGTATCTTTATCGATAACTTTATCTTTCAATAATTTGAGCAAAGCTGAATCCATAGTTTGCATTCCGATATCCTTGCCGGTTTGAATATAGTTATTGATTTGGGAAGTTTTACCCTCACGAATAATATTGGAGAAACCAGCTTGGGAAATAAGAATTTCATGTACAGCTACTCGACCACCGCCGATTTTTTTAAGCAAAAGCTGAGCCACCACCGCCTTAATAGATTCACTGAGCATGGCGCGAATAGTTTCTTGCTGTTTAGCTGGGAAAACGTCGATAATACGGTCAATTGTTTTGGCAGCGGAATTGGTGTGCAGAGTACCAAAGACCAAAGCACCGGTTTCAGCAGCCTTAATAGCATTATAAATTGTATCTAAATCGCGCATCTCACCTACCAAAACAATATCAGGATCTTCACGCAAAGAAGCTCTCAAAGCTTCAGCGAAGGTGTTGGCATGAGTGCCCACCTCACGGTGATCGATAATGCACTTTCGGTTTTTGTGCGTAAATTCAATAGGATCTTCAATAGTGATTATATGAGCACCGCGATTTTTGTTCACATAATCGAGCATGGCCGCCATAGTGGTAGATTTACCGGAACCGGTGGGACCAGTAACTAAGACGATGCCTTTTTTGAACATGGCGATCTTTTTGAGCACTTCGGGAAGATGCATTTCGTCAATGGTAGGGATACGACTGGGAATTTCACGGAAAACGGCGGCTAAACCGTGTTTTTGTTTAAAGAAATTGCCACGAAAACGAGCTACTTCAGGTATTTCATAAGCGAAATCCAAGTTGCCGCATTTTTCAAAAACTTCCCAACGCTCAACACTAACCAAAGGAGTGAGAAGCTCCTTAGCTTTTTCGTTGGTCAAAACCGAACAGGTTGAGCGATGCAAATCGCCGCTAATACGAAACATAGGCACTTCGCCTACAGATAAATGTAAGTCGGACCCCTTATTAGCAACCAAAATGCGCAGCAAATCATCTTGGTTATACTCTTCCGGTACCTCAATAAAAGGTAACTCTTCCGCTTCGGACTCTTCTTCAACAGCCGTTTCCGCAACGGTAGCAGCAGAAACCTCATAATTTAAAGCGGCGGAAGGAACTTCAACTGCAGCAGATGCAGTAACAACTTTTTCCTCCGGCGTAGGTGCAGGTTCTTCACGAGAGGCGGAAGAAGAAAATCTCTTAGTCAAGCTGGAAAAAAATGCCATAATTATCTACCCCTTAAATTAGTCGGCCCTATAGGCGTTGGAAGAAAGATGACGGTAAGGTTCGCGATTGATTGAGCGCTCCTCGGCTTCTTCTTTAGTAATCAGTCCGCGCTTGAAAAGTTCCAAAATGGAATTATCCATAATGCACATACCGTCTTTCTTGCCGGTTTGCATGGACATGGTAATTTGATATGTTTTTCCGTCGCGAATCAAGTTGGAGATACTACCATTATTAACTAAAATTTCCACAGCGGCTACACGTCCGGAGCCATCAGCCTTAGGAATAAGCTGCTGGGCAATTACACCGCGCAATGATTCTGAGAGCATAGTACGTATTTGAGCTTGCTGATCGATAGGAAAAGCATCAATAAGACGATCAACAGCTTTAGCTGCAGAGTTTGTATGCAAAGTTCCCAAAACCAGATGACCAGTCTCGGCCGCCGTAATGGCCAAAGAAATAGTTTCCAAATCGCGCAACTCACCAACAAAAATAATGTCGGGGTCTTCGCGCAAAGCTCCCTTAAGAGCCAGAGCGAAACTTTCCACATCGCGACCTACCTGACGCTGATTGATAAGAGCCTTTTTATTTTGGAAGACATATTCAATAGGATCTTCAACGGTGATAATATGCACCGGAGAGCGAGCATTAATTATATCCAAAAGTGCGGCCACAGTGGCAGTTTTACCGCAACCAGCCTGTCCGGTGCAGAGAATCAAGCCTTGGTGATATTTAGTCAACTTAGTTAAACTGGCGGGTAATCCCAACTCCTCCAAAGTGGGAATCTTAGAAGGGATCAGCCGAAGTACAATATTTAAGCCGTTTTTCTGCTGGTAAACATTGCCCCGTAATCTCCAGGGCCCTCCCTCTTCGGCAGTACCCAACTCAAGGGCAAAGTCCAGGCTCTTATCTTGCTCAAGCATTACGAGTTGTTCAGCACTAAAGAGAGATTTGGCAATGTCCACCACAAAATCGTTAGGTAAAACATAATCTTCGGTCATACGCTGCAGAGAACCGTAAATACGTGCGATCGGAGCTTCTCCGGAAACCAGATACAAATCTGAAGCGTGACAATCGACCATCATTTTCAAACATTTATTCAAGTAGGACATGGACAAACGACCTCTCTGAGAATGGTTCTTAAATTTATTTCATTTTTTTCTAAAGAACAACTGCGTAAAACGCTCTATCTTGCTCCTGATGGATAGCAATTCCGCACCTAAAATTACACCTATCTCTGCATTTAAACAAGACTCAGCCGATTTTCGCCACCTGAATATTGTCTCCTTTAGGGAGTAAGTAGCAGGTAATTTAGGCCCTTTTGTGAACAAAAGTGTTCCCCAAGCGGAATACGTCACTCCCGAAAGAAAAGTTTATTACAAATTATGATCCATTTTACTCCTCCGCCGGATATCCACATCGGCGGCCCTTTTATTGTCAATATCCACAGCTTTGCTTTTTGTGTAGGGGCTATGGTAGCCTATTTCCTTACAGTAAACAGACTGCCGGAGAAATATCGAGACCATATTGACAATTTAGCAATCTGGATGACGGTAGCTGGAATTTTAGGTGCCCGCCTCCTCTTTGCTTTGGTAAATTATCGACAAATACATAGTTTTTGGCAAATCTTTGCTTTTTGGGAAGGTGGTTTAATTTCTTACGGCGGCTTTTTAGGCGCCATATTGGCGTGGATAGGCTATATTAAAATAAAAAAGCTACCCATGGAAGTCATGTGCCATGCCATGGGCCCAGCTGCTCTTTTGGGTTGGGGTTTAGGGCGCTTCGGCTGCTTCTTGGCCTGGAACGGAGAAATAGGCGTTCCCACTTCTATGCCTTGGGGAATGATCGTGGGAAATGATGTGCCTCGCCATCCTACAATGTTCTATTTGGCCATTACCCACTGTCTATGTGCTTTGCTTATCATAAAATATTCCCCCAAGTTACGTATCAACGCTGCTGCTTTAAGTTTAGCTGCCTTCGGTTTGGTACGAGCCGTGCTGGATTATTGGCGAGACTATGATCCTTCCTGGCTATATTACGGTTCACTGGCCATTTCTGCCCTCTGGTTCATTCTGGGTCTGTGGCTTTGGAAAGTGTTGCCTTTCCCGCAAGAAGAGAGAAAAGCGCAAGGGAGCTCAACCGAATGTGACTCTCAAGTATGCAAATCCCAAACAACTGATATTTAAAGCACATTTTTCAGAAGATAGATTAGAACTTAATTTCCAGCAAAAGACCCGCCTATGCAGCCATCTGACTGCCGTAAGCGGGCCTTGTTGCGTATAACACGGTCGACTTTATCAGAAACTTTTTATTTAGCTCTGTAAACGATACGCCCTTTATTCAAGTCGTAAGGGCAAAGCTCTACCGTAACTTTATCGCCGGGCAAGATACGAATCCAGTGCTTACGGATTCTGCCGGAAATGTGAGCCGAAACTTCGTAGCCGTTCTCTAACTTTACTTTAAAACAAGCATCACGATAGGCTTCTGTCACCACGCCTTCAACTTCGATTTTACCTTTATCAGTTCCGTCTGATGACAAGTTTATTTCCTCCGCTTTATATTACTGCAACGACGCCGCGAAAATAGGCGGCAGTACTGTACTTAATGCTTCCGCACTCTTTATCCCAAAGCTAAAATCTTTTACAGCGTCCTTGTTGAACAAGCTCCCTGCTCCTCTGATGGCACAGGAAACACTATGTTAATTTAACAACGCCCATTATGGCAATAATCTACAGCAAAAGCAAGCTTTTTAGCGATGGCTTTTTTGACTAATTTTGCATATGATAATCAAGAAACATTGTATCTGAGTAAAGTCTTCACGGTCTGCAGCACTAAGGAACTAGAAACTAAACCTGCCTTTTTAACTTCGTAGAGCTGAGAGCGAAAATGTTCCGTCATATAATGTGCAGGAACTACATTGCCACGCTGGAAAGGCACGGCCGGATGCGGCCAAAGCACTTGACATTTACCTTGCTATCGAACTGATTCAATATTCAAAGTTATTGACTAAGCTCAAAGCCGAATTCGGAAAAACGACACAAGGTAAATTTCAAATAGAAGCCATTCTTCGGCAATCACAAATCAGCATTAAATTTTCAAAAATCAATAAACAAACACTCAAGATAGTAAATAACATGATAAAAAAAATATTTTCAAACACGATCGTTATTTTATTATTAGCTGTCGTCGTTGGCATCTTAACAGGTTTTTTCATCCCGGAAGAGGGAATGAAAAGCATATTAGTTGTCAAGCAAATAAGCGGACAAATTATCTTTTTTCTCGTTCCCCTGATCATCATCGGTTTCGTGGCCCCCTCCATTGCATCGCTGAGAGGAAGCGTTTCACGACTGATAATTTTTGCCTTTTCGCTAGCATACCTATCATCTATAGGTGCGGCATTCTTTGCCATGATGTTGGGATACCAGGTAATTCCTTTGCTCGACATACAGCCTATCACCGAATCTCTGAGAGAGCTACCTAAAGTTTTATTCAACTTAGAGATTCCTCCCGTGTTGAGCGTAATGTCTGCCCTGCTACTTTCGATCTTTATCGGTTTGGGATGCTGTTGGACAAAGTCTGATGGCATCACGGATCTGCTTCTACAATTTCGGGAAATTGTGCTGCAACTCGTAAAACGAATTTTGGTCCCTATACTCCCCTTGTATGTAGCTGCCAATTTCTGTGCGATATCCTATGAGGGAAACATTTCCCGGTTTGGCATATTACTGCCAGTGATCTTAATTGTCATAATTTGCCACTATGTATGGCTTTTATTACTCTATGGATTAGCGACTATCTACTCAAGAAAAAACAGTTGGCAAGTGCTCAAATTCTACTTGCCTGCCTATCTCACGGCCTTAGGAACCATGTCTTCTGCTGCCACGTTGGGAGTATCTCTGGAATGCGTACGCAAAAGTCCTATACTGGACAAAAAAATCTCGGACTTTTCTATTCCCCTGTTCGCCAACATACATCTTTGTGGTTCCGTACTGACTGAGGTATTCTTTGTGTGCGTCGTATCCCAATTGCTTTACGGCCAGTTACCAACACTTTCCACCTTCATCTTATTCATATTGCTTCTGGGAGTATTTGCAGTAGGTGCCCCAGGAGTTCCCGGAGGAACCGTATTGGCATCATTGGGCATTGTCATTTCCGTATTGGGATTCAATGATGCAGGTACAGCCATGCTTATAGCAATTTTTGCTTTACAAGATAGCTTCGGCACGGCTTGCAACATAACCGGCGATGGAGCTTTAGCATTAATCACTGATACGTTTATGAAACGGCATGGTGAGACAGACAGCGATATACCCCCCTGTAACTGTCCAGATTAGCAAAGTTATGTCTCAATCCAAACGCTCTTAGTTTTGAGAGCCATCAACCTTGTTCTTGGCTATCCCGAGGCAGAATCCCATATAGAAATAGAGTCTGAGTAAGCAAAAGATATACCTACTCAAACTCTATTTTTATTGATCCGCTTCCCAAATTTTCTGTTTGCCCTTGTTACTTGCCTACCAATCTGCCAAATCTTGGGCATAATCTGTTTTTTCTTCCCTATCGTTTTCTAAAGAAAAAACCAATTTGTCTAGACGTTCCAGCATAATCTTCAATGAATCCGCTTGTAAAGCACTGACAAAAACCGCATCTGTCCAAACTAAACGTACATTATCCAAAATTTCCGGAGCAGTTTTATCTATTTTATTAAAAACGACCAACTGAGGAATATCGTCCAAGGCCAACTCCTCTAAAATTTGCTGCACAGCCATAATTTGATTGGCAAATTCAGGATTAGAAAGATCGACTACGTGGAGCAAAATATCGGCATCTCTAAGTTCTTCCAAAGTAGCGCGAAATGCCTTAGCCAAGTCTTCCGGTAAATCCTGAATAAATCCAACAGTATCAATTAAAACGGTTTTACGCCCCGAAGGAAGACGCAACTTTCTAGAAGTAGGGTCTAAAGTGGCAAAAAGGCGATTTTCAACCAAAATTTTTGCACCAGTCAAAGTGCGCAAAATCGTGGACTTCCCTGCATTGGTATAGCCTACCAAGTTTATAATAGGCGTGCCTGATTGCTGACGGTTAGCCCTGCGACGACGACGCTGGCTAGACAATTGGTCAAGATCTCGTTCCAATTTGGCAATACGATCCTTAACTCGACGGCGTAAAACCTCTATTTTAGTTTCACCAGGTCCCTTAGCACCGATACCACCGGTAATGCGCGACATAAAGTCATCCTTAAGTACCAAACGAGGCAAGCTATATTTCATTTGAGCCAATTCAACCTGCAATTTACCATCTTTACTGCTAGCTCGGCGAGCAAATATATCTAAAATCAATTGAGTGCGATCTATTACTTCCAGCTCGCATAATTCGGAAATAGCCCGCATTTGTGAACCGCTAAGCTCACCTTCAAAAACAATCAAGTCGGCGCCCTTTTGCATAGCGGTAATCATAATATCGGTCAACTTACCACTGCCGACTACGAATTTCGCATCTAAACGTGGACGTTTCTGCGTAACAACATCCACAACTTCTATATCGGCCGAAGCGGCTAGTTCAGTCAATTCAGTCATAGAGCGCTGCAGATCGTCAAGTTTGTTAGTAGTTACGCCCACTAAAATAGCTCGACGCATCTTTCTCCCAGTAGAGTGCGAATCTATTTTTCGAGCATACTCTTGCTCTAATGCATTTATTAAACCGTAAAAATCCAACTTAAACAGATCTAAAGGAACCGGTTCTTCCACATGCCACGGTTCCTTATCACTGGGCTGTAGCCACGCAGCATAAATATTGCCTGGTAAACCATTGGGTAAAGCTTCCAAAGCGGCCACAGCATCAAATCGCAACAAAGCCAAATCTGTTAAGTCATCCTGACTTAGAGGTTCGTCATTCAAGTGGGTATGAATCCAACGTACACCGCGAAAACGAGATTTACCGACACGAAAACGCCCCAATTCGGAAATCATAATTGACTTAGAGTCACCCACAAAAACTTGCAAAACATTACCTTTGCGATCTATTAAAATACCAACTTGCCTACCTATTTCCAGAGAGATCTCGGTAAGATAACGTCCTAGTTCCCAACTTATTAAGCTTTCTCTATCCACTCTTTTTTGGAACAAACGCAATAAAGTTTTTTTCTGATTAGGTTTTAATCCGACAATATTGCCTTTAATTTCAGCCATATCCGTCTTCCCGTATTTAATTGAAAATTCTCGTTTCAAGCATTACTTGTATTGCTTGCCGCTTTAGACAAAGTCGAAAATCGCCCCTGCCTCTTCGATCACAAATGCAGCTAAGCAGGGTGTTTTTTTCAGGTGTTGAAGCTACTTTAACGAAGTATGTGGTTTCGCCTTATCTGACCTGCGTTCCGGTACAAACTGGCCAAAAGACTAGCGAAGCTGAAGTACACTGCATTTTTCTTAATGTGAGAGGAAAACTTTAATGGCTTGGAGTTCTGGTCTGCAGCTTAGAGTAGTTGAAGGCAATGACGAAGGTAGGGTTGTCCTGCTCAACTCGCCGGAAATAACCTTGGGACGAGCGGTCGAAACTAGTGAAAGTTCCCCCGGCTGGGTTCTCTTTTCCGAACCTACCGTGTCCAGAATTCATGCCTTGCTGCAATGGGATGACGAAAGACAGTGTTATGTCTTACAGCACCGCTCTCGCACCAATCCTACCTTAGTTCGTGATATGCCCGTCGACGGCTATCCGCTTCATCTTAACGAAAAAGTAAACTTAGGCCTATTGGGCTTTATCCTAGAACCGGCTGAAACACGTACCGGAAAACTAGGCGATGCTGTAAAAACTCCCCAAAGTCAGGGTGTATCTCCAGGAGTCTTTGACGCTCTAAACGATTACGCTTCCAAGAGCAACAACCGCCAAGACAGAGAAAATATGGTCGGTATGGCCGGTTTGATGGATGCCGGTATGCAAGATGACAGCAAATTTGTCATGACCGTCATTCAAGGCCCCGATAAAGGAACTAATTATCCTCTCCGTGAGCCGGTCTTAGTTATAGGTCGTTTACAGGGGCCAGCCGATCCTCGCACCAGCGCCGGCGTATTGCTGCACGATACCTCTGTGCCCAGCGAACAGGCACTTTTAGTATGGCAAGACAGAGCTGCCACCTACGGGATCTTGCAATCAGATAGTAGTAGCCAAGCTACGCGTATTAGACGCATGTCCAATGGTATGCCTCGTGAAATTATCGTGCGTAGCGATATTCCCACGGTGCTTAATGAGCGCGACGTAATTATGATTGGCCGCACAGCTATGGTACTTTCCAGTACCGAAAAGCAGAACGCGGGTCATGACTTGGGGCAAACGAGTATGCATGTCCCCAATCAGCAACTACAACAGCCTTTTAATGAATTTGAGACAGACGACAATCAGCCCCACCGCTCTCCTTTGCGCAGCTGGAGAGGCAACAGCGCTCCTCAGCAGTCTTACTCTGAGTCGGCCAATCAGTATCAACAACAACCTCAGCAAGCTTATCAACCACAACGGGAATATGGCAATTACCCTATAAATCGAGAGGCTCCCAATTACGGTGATTACCAGCCTCAGCCCCAGCAACGCCGCGAAGCTTATCCTCCTCAACCGAATAACTATCCCGGCCAGCCCGCTTATCCGCCCTCTGAGCCTATTCCCTACGGAGAGCAACCGCCTTACGGTCAGGATCGAGCCCCCGGATATGCTCCTCAACAGGTTGGTGTTTCTTACCCAGCAGGTGCTCCTCGTCCAACAGGCGATCCTAACCAGGCCAATGTTCCTCGTCCGGCAGGCGCTCCTCGTCCAGCCGGTGCCCCGCATCCGGCAGGCGCTCCTCGTCCAGCCGGCGCCCCGCGTCCAGCAGGCGCTCCTCGTCCGACAGGCGCCCCACGTCCAGCAGGCGCCCCACGTCCGGCAGGCGCCCCACGTCCGGCAGGTGCTCCTCGTCCGGCAGGCGCCCCACGTCCGGCAGGCGCCCCACGTCCGGCAGGCGCCCCACGTCCGGCAGGCGCCCCTCGTCCAGCAGGCGCCCCACGTCCGGCAGGCGCCCCTCGTCCGGCGGGTGCTCCTCGTCCAGCGGGTGCTCCTCGTCCAGCGGGTGCTCCTCGTCCAGCAGGCAATCCTCGTCCGACGCTCCCTCCGGATTCCCAAGATAATAATAATTACCAATAGCCACTAACTGCCGACCGAATTACGCCTTGCAAGCACGATGGAATAAAACGGTCGGCTTCAATAGTTTTTTTTATTTCATATAGGTACAGCAGCGGTGGAAAATCAGAATAGCCCTCAGCAACAAGCAGCCGATCTTCGCATGATGTTGGATAACGAGCCTCCTAAGCAGCGTTCTTCGCGTCGCAACTCCAGAGGGACAACCCTAAGCGACATAGACACTATGTCTTACGATGAGTTGGTGGCTTATATATCTGATTCCAATTCAGATTTTGCTGACGGCAATACAGAATTTGATGATCAGGGCAGCCTTTACGCACACGGTAAAGACAATTCCAGCGTATCTCCTCCGCCGAATGCTTTACCTGCTTTTGGCGAGGCTTCCACATCCAATAGTCTAGCCGACGAAATTCGCGAGGAAGAAGAGCGGGCGAAACGAGCCGTTCCTTACTCATTTGCCTCTTTAGGCAAAAAGCAACCTGCAAACGACTTAAAAATCGATACTACTGCCCCCTTCTCGGAATCGACTCCGAATCGCTCGGCCCTCGCCGATTCCGTAGCGGCAGATTCACATCGCGCAGCCGATTCCGCTATGCGAACAACTACTCCGGACCCAGACGAATATATAAATTATCCTCAGCAAGAAGCCTTCCAAGATGGAGAGCTCAGCTCCAACCAGTTTTCCAAAGAAAAACTAACTGACGAAGAGCATTTTTCTGCTTCTTTTGACCAAACAGAATTCGATGCCGAAGGCTATGACACCGAAGGCTACGATGCTGAAGGTTTTGATCGCGACGGTTTTGATCGCGAGGGCTTCGACAGAAATAATTACGATCGCGAAGGTTACGACTGGGAGGGTTACGATTGGGAAGGCTTCAACCGTGACGGCTTTGATCGTGATGGTTTCGACAGAGATAATTACGATCGCGAAGGTTACGACTGGGAGGGTTACAATTGGGAAGGTTTCGACCGTGACGGCTTTGATCGTGATGGTTTCGACAGAGATAATTACGATCGCGAAGGTTATGACTGGGAAGGCTATAATCAGTATGGCTTAGATCGCCAGGGCTTTGATCGCAACGGTTTTGATTCAGAAGGATACGACCGCGAAGGCTTTAACAACGACGGTTTCGATCGTGAAGGTTTCGACCGTGACGGTTTCGATCAATACAATTATGACCGCAACGGTTACGATTGGGAGGGTTACGATTACGAAGGCTACGATTATGGCGGCTTTGATCGAGATGGTTACGACAAAGAAGGATATACTCGCCAGGATTGGGAGGCTGCAGGCTACAAATTTGGGCCACGCGGCGAGTTTATTTTGCCAGAAACAGAACAGCAAAATACGGAAGCCGAAAACTCTGCTCAACAGAATTTCACAAGTGAGGAAAGAGCTCAGACAGAAGAGCAATCAGAGCCTATCGAATCCAAGGTTAAAGATAATTTAAACGGAACCGATCAAAATGAAGGCGATAAAGTAAACGCTACCGAGACAGAATTGCCAGAATATAACTTTGCAGCAACTCCTCCCTTAGCTGCCAATACTTCAAAGCCGGAACTTATACAGGAATACACTGCTGAAGAAGTATCAGAAACCGACACTGAAGCCAAACAGGCTCCTTCTTGCTGTAGTAATTCAGCAGACATTACGACCGAACAGCCCGACAATACTGCCATCCACCAGTCGAACGATGTCGAATATACTCAGCCTGAAGACGACCAACCGGAAAATTTATCGACGAGCCACAGTGAAGACGAGCCGCAATCATATGTAGAGGAATACCCTCACCAGGACTTGACTCAGCAGAGCGAAGCACAACCATATGTAGAGGAATACCCTCACCAGGACTTGACTCAGCAGAGCGAAGCACAACCATATGTAGAGGAATACTCTCACCAGGACTTGACTCAGCAGAGCGAAGCACAACCATATGTAGAGGAATACTCTCACCAGGACTTGACTCAGCAGAGCGAAGCACAACCATCTGCCACAGCAGCCACGCCGATTCCTCAGGATGCCCCCAAATCTGATGTGCCTTTATACGATCCTCAAGACAAATTTGGCAATATGACCAGCCCTTGGAGCTACGAATGTGACTACGCTATCGATTACGAGAGTGGAAATCGTCGCGGCCAAAGAGTAGCCTTATTAGCTTCGGAATTGGACTCTGAACGCACTTTTACTATCGGATCACCCGGCGAGCGTGTCAACGATATTGAAGTTGACGAATCAACTGTAGCTAATGATCAAGCTTTGCTGCGTTACAATAACGGACGCTTCACTTTGATCAACTTCCAGGAAGACATCAAAATCAATAAGCGCATTGTAACTTGTGGCGAGCAAGTCAATTTAATGACTGGTGATGAAATTACTTTAGGCAGTACTACGCTGGTTTTCAGAGAGCGCTGCGTCAGTGAAGCATTGGCTGAATATTCAATAAATGTTATAGAAGGCGCTAAAACTGATTTGGGTAAATCCTTCCCTTTAACCAAACAGCGCTCCTCTATAGGCCGTGACCGCTATTCCGATATTCCGCTTACTGATCAGGAAATCAGCCGCCATCACTGTACCTTAACTTTCCGCGCAGGTAAATTTATCTTACAGCATCGCTCTGATACCAATCCTACCTTTATTAACGGTGTCTCCGTACCAGTTGGCGGTGAGCGTCAGATCACTACCGATGATAAAATTCAAATTTCCAGTCGTACAATTTTACAATTGATAAAATACTGATCTACATAAGACGAGGTTAATTTTGCTATGCCCGAAGCTAAAATTGCTAATTTAAGTATAGAAGACAAAGCAGCTCAGCTGATTATGATCGATATTCCCGATCGGGAGTTGGGAGACAAGAGTATCAATCATTTGCATACTCACGCTTGGAATGGCGTTATCCTCTTTGCCAAAAATGTTAAAGATCGCCGCCAGGTAAACCAACTTATAAAAGATATCCACAAAAATGCCAAAGCAACTCCCTTTATAGCTGTCGATCAAGAAGGTGGTTTGGTAGATCGTTTCCGCTATCCGGAAATGAGCTTATCTCCCGGTGCGATGGCTTTAGGCGTAACTGCCGACAGTGAAGACAATG
The DNA here is from genome assembly GCA_934621605.1 of uncultured bacterium. Lineage (GTDB taxonomy): Bacteria > Vulcanimicrobiota > Xenobia > Xenobiales > Xenobiaceae > Bruticola. Next base: position 40,193 of record CAKTUZ010000010.1, read on the forward strand.
TTTACAAAACTCACCGCATTATGGGTGAAGAATTGCGGGATTTAGGCATTCATATTGATTTTGCTCCCTGCCTAGACGTTAATAATAATCCCCGCAACCCTATTATCGGCGTGCGCTCCTTTTCTGCCAATCCACATAAAGTTGCAAGCTTGGGTTGTGCAGCTATTCGCGGTCTCCGGGACGGCGGCGTCATTCCTACAGCCAAACATTTTCCCGGCCATGGCAATACCGACACCGATTCACATTTAGCTTTACCATCCATAAAGGGCACTCGTCAACAACTTGAAACTACAGAGCTTATTCCGTTTAAAGCTGCTATCAAAGAAAATGTGGAAGCCATTATGACAGCCCATATCGTTTTTCCCGCTTTAGACGCCAAACTGCCTGCCACTCTTTCCAAGACAATTTTAACCGGACTCTTACGCCAAGAGCTGGGTTACGAGGGAGTAATCGTTACCGATTCTCTATCTATGAAGTCGATAGCCAATACTTGGGGCTTTGGCGAAGCCACAGTTATGTCCATAGAAGCCGGCGCTGATTTGGTTCTGGCTTTAGGCACTTTTGAACAGCAGCTAGAATCTCTTAATGCGTTGATAGAAGCAGTAAAAAATGGACGTATCAGCGAAAAACGTTTGGATGAATCCTTGATCCGCTTAGAGAAACTGCGCCGCAATCATCAGGAACTTCCTCAAGAAGAGATAAAACACACCGAAGAGCACCACGCTGTTATGAGTACAATTATTGCTCAAACTGCTGTAATTTTGCGCAACCATAACAACTTATTACCTCTGCACTTGCCCCAAGACGCTAAAGTGGCAGTTGTTTCTCCTGATTTGCTGCCTCAGAGCCCTCTGGGAGAAGTTTCCCGATCTCTCAATCTAGCTCCCCTGTTAGCGAAATATGGAATCGAAGCTAAAGAATTTAAGTTTAATATGGCCAGTTTCGGCCCGCCTTTAAATCAATTAGTCCGCGATTTGCAAGGATTCGATTATGTGATTTTAGCTCTTTATGCCCGAGGTCAGCTTTCCGATTCACAAAAAGAGTTAGCCCGAGAAATTCCTCAAGTGTGCGCTAATACTGTTGTGCTCCCTCTTTCCAGTCCATATTTCTTAGAAGATATGGATTGGATCGGTACAGCTGTAACTGCTTATAATTATAGCCAAGCCTCTCTGGACGCAGCCTTAGCTAAAATTTTTGCTTAAAAATCAAGTTGTAGCCTACATGAAAATACTGTCCGCTCGAATTGGACAGTATTTTTTTGCGTTATAAAAAGAAAAAAGCGTCAAACGACCGAAACGGATGACGCTTCTAGAACTAATTATGCGAAAATTACTAACTATGTGGAGGGAAAATAGCTATAAATTTTACAATACCATTTTCAACCTGGAATCCCAAACCGAGATTTTTATAAGCATAAAAAGATTGTTTGGGTTGACTTTTTGCTGTAGGCAATTCGTGAGCTAAATAATTGTTGCCGTAAGCGGCTATAAATTTCGCCTGCGGGTCGCCCACCTGAATACCTTTGGAAGTGACAATACCCGGCTTATCAATATAAATTTGATAAATAGCCGCACTACTGTCGTAATTTACTTGTACACCGTTCAAATAATAAATCCAAAACGGACGCTTATGACCGACAAAAGCATGATCAGCATTGGGATTGCGCTGTACAATTTGCTCACATTTAGTAATAGACATACCTATATTTAAGGGGCCTACACCTTTGCCGGGACGCACATCCCAGTTGCTCTGAGCAACGGCAGCGCTGACTAAAAATCCCACAGCCACAACCACGGCCAAAATCAGTCTGCTTATCTTACGCATAAAATCTTCCTTTGCCAGCCTGAATATACTTCTTAACCTTTATCCATCTACTTCCTCAGCAGCAGAGAACTTCCAGTATAGGTAAATTAAAGCCAAAACTTAGCGCTTTGTTTTCTCAGCCAACGGCCTCTTTCCTCTGCAAATTACTTCTCTTCACCTATCACTTCCATACGGTTGCGCAGAATATAATCTTTGCGATTGTAATATTCATTGCGTAAAACGTCACACTCGGCTAAAGCCTGACGAAATGCGGCAACAGTAGTGTAAGTGTGAGAAGGGATATGTTCTTCAGTCTGTTCATACTCTGTATAACTATGAGATGTACCATAACTGCTGAACGTTGAACTTGAAAAAGTCTTACTCTTCGGAGTTTTTTCACTGGACAGAGTGGCCAAAGCAGCCAATACTTGATGACGCTTGGTAATATAATCCATATATACATTGTGCAACTCACGAATAGCACTACTCTGTGAAGTAACTTCTCCAGCTACAGAAAGCAAAGTCTGGCTAACCGGCATAGCATTTTTATCCAAGAAACGACTAAGTTCGGCAAATGAAAGCTTGTTGCTTTGAATAATCAAATAACGCAAATCGTTATCATATTTTTCAGCAGCTTTCATTTTGTAAAGATAATCATTGACGATTTTATTAACTCGCGTTTTATCAATAAGTTGAATTTCCGCTCGATTATTTAAATCGACAACTTCGTATTTTACTTCTGGCTGACGCTCAGCTTGAGCCGGCATGGTTACAAAAGCGCTTCCTACAACCAAAACTATAGTCGCACCAATAATTCCATATAATTTATTTTTATTCATCTTATCCTCTACTAAAAAAGCAGAGTAACAAAACGGCAACATAAAAACCGACTTGCTCCTCTGCTTAGATTTACCCAAAAGGCGCTCCTAGAACTTACTTTCCACTAAGTCACCATTTTTGATCTTATTATCAGCTTCAACTTTTATAACTTGACATTCACTGGCTTCACTGTCAACATTGATAACCTGAACCTCAGCTACAGTCCTCTTAATTTTAATACTGCCCTTTTGTTCGTCACGACGTACATTAAAGACCATTTTTTGAGTAATACCGTGCTTGGATCCTAAGTTAATATAAACTTTGTCTCCTTCAACATAGGCCACAAAACCGGTGTATTTAACCTTAGCAGGCAAAGATTTGAATTTTACAGTATTGAGCTGGTCGGCCAAATCTTTGGCGATAGCATAATAAACATTGCCCATAGCACTGTCAGAAGAGGTACTTTTATTTGAGCTTGATCTAATAATGCCGACATTGGTACTGCTGCTTCCTTTACCAATTTCGATATTTCTACGGCAGCTGGCAGTAGCGACAATACGAGCGGACTCACTGTCCAAAACTTTCACTTCAATAGAAACTTTAGCAACATCGGGAGCCTTGCTCGATCCGCCTACGCCGAACATAGAGAACGAACTGCTTTTGCCTCTTTCTACAGCGAATTCTGTAATTTTACCTGTAATAAGATACTCTACTCCCAAAAGCTGCTTCATACGGGCGGCACTTTCAGCAGTAACAGCTCCGCTGGCTCCTAAGTTTTGCTCTTTGAGCACTAATTCCAGTTGCTCACGCTCAATAACGCTAAAACGATCAGAATTGGCCAATTCAGTAGTTAAAATAGCCGGAATAGATTGACCGACTTCGGTAGTATTAGCATTTCTGAATCCGGAATTATTGGTATCAAAATCTAGCACTGCGACAGTGTAAGGGCCATCAGAGGCAGGAGTATTTTGTGCTTGAGCCATCAAAGGCAACCAGAAACACCCCAAAGTTAAAACTAATAACGATAGGAAGAGCTTATTGCGAAAATTCATAATCGGGCTCCTGAAGAGAATATTGGCAATTTATTATGCAGCTACGCAAATACAAGCCAGAAATGTACCATTTAATGCACTAAAAAAGGCTATTGCCGCTACACACCGACATTATACTATAACTACGTTAATAAGCATAGTATTATAATAATGTATACAAAATAATGGGCAATTATGTCTAAACCCCAAAACAGTCTCTATTCTTCCCCAGTGAGCAGGTGAGACCGCTACTTCTACGAAAAGAAGACTTGCGAAGTTGTCAAACTCTGGGACGACATCTTGCTGGAGCCGAGTGTTTGGCAATCTGCTTATTCTACTTTAAGTTGGAGAATAGTTTCGTATGATTAACATAAAGAAATTGCTTGACAAAGCCGAGTTAGAGTACGAGGTTGATGACGATGGCGATTATCAAGTTGTCCTGAGTTTAGCTGAGGATGATGAAGACGAAGATGAAGCTCGTACTCAAGTGGTAGTTGTCGGTACCGAAGCCCAAGAAGCTGGCTGTGCTGAATTCATCCACATCTATTCCAAAGCTGCCGATATTGACGATGTTCCCGAAGAAGATTTACTCGAATTACTCAAAGAGAACAGCGATTTTTCCTGCGGTGCTTGGGAAGTAGCTGGCGATCACTTGCTCTTCAATTGCAAAGTATTGGCTAATGATTTGTCCAGTGACGAGCTTTTAGATATCATCTCTATTGCCGCCAGAACTGCCGACGAAAAAGAAGCCGAATATTCCGACGAGGACATTAACTAATCTAAGTCGTTTTCTATAAATAGGTAGGGCTCCCGGTCTTAGTTTATAATTGGAACAAGTTTTCAAAAATAAATAATCGGGAGCTTTTTTATTACTTTGAGCGGCCACCTTCTTAAGATCAAGTCATGATCGCGCCCCTAAACCAAATCAGCAATTACATTTTGAAAAGCAGCTTGCACCTCTTCAGGCTGCAGCTTTTCAAATCCTAAAGTATATAAATCGACGCCGGGCTCTGCGCCAGGAATAATTTTATGCAAAAGCTCGATATCGTAGCGGCGCACTATAACCCCATGTTGCAACAATTTGCCATTATGGCGCACTTGAGCGCTACCCACAAACTTACGGCCGTAGGCAGTAATTTCCCCTGGAGCAGTTACGGCCATACAAGAAGGATGAGAAGCTCCGCTAGGTACAGAGCCGCCCGCAGCAGCTGTTACCGGCAAACCTAGCTGTTGCAAAGCTTTACCCAAGACGGCAGCAATATCGGCAAAAGCCTGCGCTATTTTTAAACGGCTGTCCACTTCAGGCAAAATCACAGCATAAGTTATTTCCCCAGGCATATGCAATAAAGCCCGGCCTCCAGTAGGACGACGTACCACTTCTACTTGGCAAGCACGGCACAGCTCAGTCTCAACCCAACTGCTACTTTGGTTGCGTCCTAAACTTAAGGTAGGCTTAACCCAACTGTAAAGACGCAGAATCGGCCTTTGGCATTCCTCCATCAGTTGCAAATCACGAGCCATATTTTCAGCTCCACTTAAAGGAAAATCAATGATATAATGCCAAGCATCGGTTGAATATTGTTTAAGAAAATTCTGGTTCACGTTATCAAACTGTCCTCTATTCAACAAAAAAAGCTCCCCCTGTCCTTTAATGAAGTAACGCGAGGAGCTTTTTCATAAAGATACTTTCGAATTTGAAACTACTTCGGCTGTTGTAAAACCGGCTTACGGGCTGCCTTAGTTTCATCTAATCTGGTAACAGGCAGATTCCTAGGTGCTTCATGTAAACTTTCACCGCTTTCGTTAGCTGCAATATCCAACATAGCTTCAATAAACTCATCCATAACTTCCTTACTTTCGGTTTCGGTAGGCTCAATCATCAGAGCCTCCTCCACTATCAGAGGGAAATAAATAGTGGGAGCATGGAATCCCTTATCAAGCAAAGCCTTGGCAATATCTAAGGCATGTAAGCCTTTAGCTTTTTTCAATTCGGAAGCGGAAAGCACAAATTCGTGCATACAAACACTGTCAAAAGGCAATTTGTACGCTCCTTTTAAACGTACACGCATATAGTTGGCCGCCAGAACAGCCAAACGACTGGCTTGACGCAAGCCTTCAGCACCCAAAGAACGTATGTAAGCATAAGCTTTAACTAGAACCAAAAAATTGCCCCAAAACATACGTACGCGGCCTATAGTATTTTGTGCTTTTTCCAAGACAAAACCATTTTCACTCTTTACTACAATAGGACCAGGCAAGAAAGCAGATAATTTGCCTTTGGTTCCCACCGGACCACTACCTGGACCTCCGCCACCATGAGGAGTGGAAAAAGTTTTATGCAAATTAAGGTGTACCATATCGAAGCCCATATCGCCAGGCCTAGCAATGCCCATTAAAGCATTCATATTAGCGCCATCATAATAGACAACCGCACCCGCCTCATGCAAAATCTGACAAATTTCTTCGATATGAGCCTCAAATAAGCCCAAAGTACTGGGATTGGTCAACATTAAAGCGGCAACCTTAGGACTCATATGAGCTTTAAGAGCTTCAATATCAACCGAGCCGTCGACAGCCGAAGGAATGGTAACTACCTCAAAACCGGCCAGAGCAGCCGAAGCAGGATTAGTGCCGTGCGAAGAGTCAGGTACAATAATAACAGTACGCTCTTGACCTAAAGAGCGGAAATAAGCGGCAATGGTAAATAAAGCGGTAACTTCACCGTGCGCTCCGGCAGAAGGCTGCAAGGTAATACTGTCCATACCGGTAATTTCGGCTAAGCTTTGTTGCAACTCATACATAAGTTGTAACGCGCCCTGAGCATGTTCACTTTCGGTTAAAGGATGAAGCTCGGTAAAACCTGACAGAGCAGCCACAGTTTCATTCACTCTAGGATTATACTTCATAGTGCAGGAGCCCAAAGGATAAAACTGTGTATCTACCGAGTAATTCTTCTGCGAAAGGCCTACGAAATGGCGCATAACGTCCAATTCGGACAGTTCGGGCAACTCTAAAGGCTCTTGACGCAGCATAGAAGCGGGAATAAGATCAGCTTCTTTTATCGGCGGACAATCACTCTGCGGAGGCATAGTGCCAAGGCGGCCGGAATGGGACTTTTCAAATAAAGTCTTAGTGATCATTTTTATGTTAAACCTCCTTACCGCTACGCAAAGCGCTGATAAGCTCGTCGATTTGAGCGGCTTTAGTCAGTTCAGTACAACATAAAAGCACACAGTCTGGCAGTTCCGGATAATCTTTCTCCAGCAAATAGCCGCCTTGTATACCTTCACAGGCCAAATATTGCATAAGTTTGTCCGCTCTGCCCTGAGGACAACGCAGCACAAACTCATTGTAGGTGAGGCCGGAGAAAGGCAGCGCGAAACCTTCAAGCTTGGCCGCTTGTTCCTTTAAATACGCAGAACTCTGCAACGAACTCAAAGCAGCCTTTTTAAGACCGACAGGTCCCAAAAGACTGAGATACACAGTCGTAGCCAAAGCACACAGAGCTTGATTGGAACAAATATTGGAAGAAGCTTTTTCACGGCGAATATGCTGCTCGCGAGCTTGCAAAGTCAAGCAAAAACCACGACGACCTTGAGCGTCTTCTGTAAGACCAACCAAGCGTCCAGGGATGCGACGCATAAGCTTATTAGTACAAGCCAAGAAACCGACATAAGGGCCACCATAAGCCACAGGATTACCTAAAGCCTGAGCGTCACCGCAACAAATATCAGCACCGTAAGTTCCAGGCGAGCGCAATAAAGCCAAGCATACGGGATCGGAAACTTCCACAATGGCCAAAGCTCCAGCAACATGAGCTTTTTGACAAAGAGCTTCACCATCTTCAATAATGCCCAAAAAATTGGGGGTTTGTATCAATACGGCTGCAACATCGGCACTAACTTCAGTTAAATCAGTTTGGCCGGTTCGGGGATTGAGCGGAATTTCTTCTACTTGCACGGAGCTGTCCGCCAAGTAGGTAGCGATAATTTCACGAATTTGCGGGTGTAAACCGCGTGAAACCAACACTTTAGAGCGCCTGGTTTGCGCCACAGCCATTAAAATGGCATCGGCGGCGGCAGTACCTCCGTCATATACGGAAGCGTTGGCTACATCTAAACCGGTCAGACGACAAATTAAGCTCTGAAACTCAAAAATAGTTTGTAAAGTACCCTGACTGGCTTCAGCCTGATAAGGAGTGTAAGCCGTCAAAAATTCAGAGCGTGAAATAATATGATTGACAATGGAGGGAATAAAGTGGCGATAGGCACCTGCTCCCAAGAAGCTACCTCCACCGAACATACCGTTACGATCGGCTAAATTTTTAAAGTAATTGATTAAATCATATTCGCTTAAAGCTTCCGGCAATTGCAAAGGACGATTTAAGAGCAATTTCTCAGGGATCGAAGCAAACAATTCTTCCCAAGAGCCGACACCTACTTCGGCCAGCATAGTTTCTATATCGGCCGGAGTATGGGGAGTGTAGGTCATTAAGCGTCCTCCGTAATCTTCTTGTAAGCAGCAGCGTCTAAAAGGTTATCCAAGTCGGCAGGATTATTCATTTTGATGCGAGCTATCCAGCCTTTACCAAAGGGCTCTTGGTTGATGATCTCGGGAGTAAATTCATCATTGTCTTCACAGAGACAAGGATTGATCTCAATAACCTCACCGCTAACCGGAGCATACATATCGGACACGGTTTTAACAGACTCCACAGTGCCTAAGGCCTCGCCCTGCGAGTACAACTTACCTACTTCAGGGACTTCAACAAAAACAATATCACCCAACTGCTCTTGGGCAAAATAAGTAATACCTACCACAGCCACGTCGTCTTCGATTACACGTACCCACTCGTGATCGTTGGTATATTTGAGATCCTGAGGAATCATAGTGAAATTCTCCTTATGCTGCAAGAAAGTAGTCCCGGCTATTCTGTCAATAACTTGCCAGAAAGACCCATAACCGAAAAGACGGCTCCTTTTATACTCAAAGAAACCGCCCTTGTTGTGAACCACCCATCACCTAAAGGTAACGGACTCCTAAAGAGCTGACGCTCCTATTTAAGAAGTTTGATACTTAAGTTTCCACCTATCACTAGGAGATACTTATTCTTACGGGCGTGTCCACTTCGCCCCTACTGTATAGGACATCCATATCCACAACGCTAACTTCGCATATCGTATCATATACTTTACTAAGAATATAGCATTGCAGTAAAAATATATTCCGTCCAAAACCGACGCCATTCATCTCACAGTTTAAAGACAGCGGGTTTCCGGCCAATATACCTTATAACACTTAACGGCGCACGCTGCCACGCACAAAGGGAGGGCGCTGTACCAAAGCAGACTCATGGCGATTGGTACGAACTCGAATATTCAATTCTCTGCCTTCTTTTTTGTAAGCACTCTTGACCAAAGCTAAACAGACTCCACGTCCCAAAGAGGGAGAGAAAGTACCACTGGTAACAACTCCGACTTCTTGACCGTCTTCATCTTCAACAACATGACCCTGGCGAGGAATGGCTCGACCTCTCATCACCATACCGACAATAGCAGTTTCCGCTCCTTGCTCTTTCTGAGCTTTGAGTACTTCTTTACCGATAAAATCAGAATCGGTAAAGCGCACTACCCACCCCAACGAAGTATTGATAGGAGTTGTATTTTCGGTAATTTCATGGCCGTAAAGCGAATAGCCAGCCTCCAAGCGCAAAGTATCACGTGCCCCCAAACCTATGGGCCAGCAACCTTCTTTACGTAGAGCCTCCCAAACTTTATAAGCTTCGTCCCAAGGAGCATAAATCTCGAAACCATCTTCACCAGTATAACCGGTGCGAGAGATTACCACCTCCACTCCCTGAAAATCACCTCTGGTTAGATGGTAATAAGCCAAAGGCTCTAAATCTGCGGCAGTAAAAGGCTGCAATATAGTTTGAGCTTTAGGGCCTTGAATGGCAATTAAAGCTGTTTCCATAGAAATATTTCTAAGCTTAACCTTACCTTTAAGATGAGCTTTTATCCACTCATAATCTTTGGTGCAGTTGGCAGCATTAACTACCAGCCAATAGTAAGCGACACCTTCATCAATATCTTCAAAACGATAAACAAGTAAATCGTCAATAATCATGCCGTTTTCTCGGCACATACAAGTGTACATACACTGGCCCGGAGCCATACGATATACGTCGTTAGTAATTAAGCTGTCAATAAACTCGGAAGCGTCGGGGCCAGAAATTTCAAATTCGCCCATATGAGTCAAATCAAAAATGCCTACTTCAGAACGTACAGCCAAATGCTCGCTTTTTATACCAGTATATTCTACAGGCATTTCCCAACCGGCAAAATCGACCATCTTACCGCCATCACGTCGATGAGCCTCATAGAGAGGAGTGTGCAAAAGTTCGTTAGCCACAACATGCTCCTTTACTGCGCGGCCCTTTTTTTGGTTTGGCCGTCCGCTTTTTTCAAGCTCTCTGCCTGTATTTTGCCAATAAAAAACACAAGCCATGCGCGACGCTTTTTCTAGGAATACAAACAAAAAACCTACTGAAAAACAACCAGGCCAAAGCAGTAGCTCAAAAAAAAGGACAGTTCACTGTGGCAATCCGGCCACTATTGTTTGCACTTTCAATTTATCTTTAGCAACTTGGGCCACAAAAGCTTCGGCACTGGGAAAATGCACTTGCCCACGCACCATTTCAATAAGTTCCACTTCTAGATGCCAGCCATAAAGCTCATCAGGACCGAACTGTTCTGGCTCAGTTAAAAGAAAAACTTCTAAAACATCACGTCCATGATCAAAAGTGGGACGATTACCCCAATAAGCCAATCCAGGCAACCTAAAAAACGCTCCGGATTCGGCATTTCCAGGACGAGTTAGATAACAAACTGCGGCAAAAACTCCACGCGGAGGCTTTACTAACATAGAATCGACTTCAATATTGGCCGTAGGAATATTCAAAGTGCGCCCTACTTTGCGACCGTGAATAATTTCACCGCCAACTCTATAACGCCGTCCCCACAAATGACAAGCTCTTTGCAACTGCCCATCTTCCACCAAACGGCGCAACAAACTCGATGAAATAATCTCATTATCCAAACAAAACGGTGCAATTATCTCGGTGGTAAAACCAAATTCAGAGCCCAATTTTTGCAGCATCTGTACATCGCCTGCAGCACGACATCCAAAACGATAGTTATACCCAACTACAACTTGGGCAGCCTTAAGCCTTTCAACCAAAACACAAGATACAAAGTCAGTTGGATCTATGGAAGCAAATTCACTATTAAAAGGTACAGCTACAGGCTCCAAGCCCATGTTTTTAATAATATTAAGACGCTCGTCTAAGGAACAAAGCAATTTGACTCCCTTATCCGGAGTTAAAATCCAGCTGGGGTGCTCTCTAAAGGTAAAAACCACAGGACGCAAACCTAGGCTGTAAGCCAATTCTTTAGTCTTATAAAGCAAAGCCGCATGGCCACGATGTACGCCGTCAAAAAAGCCCAGGGCAACCGCGCTGGGCTCAGAACCGAAATTGTGCTCTGAAAAAAGGCTGTTCAAAGCAAAAAAATTATTCATCGAGGTAGACTTCAATATTGGCACCCTTAAGGGCTTCCAACTTAGCATTGGCCTCCTCCACAGTAGCGTAGGGAGTACTAGTAATTCTGTAGGCAGTACCACCTTCAACAGGGATCTCCTGGACTAAATAAGGTACGCCTTCCTGCTCCAAACGAGCTTCCAAAGAGTCGACTGTCTCTTTTTGCATAAAAGAGCCAAAGAAGAGCACCCGTCCGGACGTATTATTTCCAGCAGCAGAAGTTGCCGCACTGTTGCCGATGCTTTCACTAGAAGCCAGTTTGGCGTTCTCATTTCTCTGAGAATCTGATGCTCCAGTTCCACCACTCGAGCTGCCCCCCACAACCGAAGGCGTCTCCTGAGGCGTAATATCAATAACCGGAGTCCCATTGTCAGCTCTAACCACACCAGATACAGGCGTTTCGCTGACCGGCTCTACTACTAATGTATCGTCAGCTTTAGCTTCGACATTTTTATTGTTAATTCTGTCAAGTTCGTCTTGCTTATCCTTAGCCAGATTGCCCAACACAGGCGGAGTTCTGGTCGGCATAGCCGAAACACTGGAAACTTTGTCAGCGTCAGTTAAATATTTATCAACAGTCGTATGACCTAACATAGCCCCTATGACAGCGAAGACCCAAATAAGAGCAAAGCTGGTAAAGATCATCCTCATCCAAAAACCATCACGCTGCCGCTGAGCCTGAGCCATAATATATAAACCTCCTAAACTTAACGCAGCTAAAAAAAGTAACCGGATCTAAAGAGAGGCCTGACGCATCCACCCATTGGCGACAAAATCAAACCTCTCACCAATTGCCGAAGAAGAGCTTTTTCCCTTCCCAACCGAATATAGACAAACGTACGCCCGCCTTCATCCCCGATATAAAAGGTAGGGAATTTTCGGCGGGGATATACTAAAGCTAAAGTTCTAAGGCCTCTTGAACACGCTCAAGCTTGCCGGGGATATCTCTGCGCCAGACAAATTCGGCAGCGCCCTTGTCTAAAATGCACACAATTACCGACTCATCCTTCAAAGGATAAATGGCCAACATCTGATTATCAGTATCCACCATCAGAGCAAAACATTTACCGACATTAAGCTCAGAAAGATAATTGGAAGCAGCATCATACATACGAGCAGCGGCCATGGCCATATCATCGCAATCCTGAGTCGTAGACTCTACTACCACATCATCCATAACTATAACAGCATCAAAGAAACTATCTATAACGGTGAGACCGACCAAACTCTTTTTGAGAGTATCATCTTTAACGAGACTACCGCCGTATTTTAAGGAACCTGTCTCTATAGTGTGGACGGCTAAAGTGAGATTGTCAGCCGCAGGATAAAGATCCAGGCAACCTGACTCACCGGCGATAAAGACACGTTGTACAGTTCCCAAAGCAGCTTCATCGGCGATACCGTTTATATTATTAATCAATTCCGGCTGGTAAGCGGCAGCCAATTCGGGATCGGAGAAAGTTTCCATTGCCCCCAAGAAAGGCATACCGTCATCCCCCACAATCATAGCTGAAGAGGTACCCAAATCAGAAACAGCATTGAGATCGGCTTCTAAAACGTCAGGATCGTTATTTTCCAACAACTGCTCCAAAAGACGACTGACAATATCGCTAAGCGACTCGCTTCCGGCCGATAAGAAAGCCGGCAGATCGGGAGTAATTTCTTCAGAAGAAGGACTGACTTCACCCCCGGACTGAAGGACTTCTGATTCGGGAAGCTGAGACTCATCTTTGCCCTCTTTGAGGGGCTCGACAGGTTCAGAAATTTCCTCCGACGGAAGTTCGATAGAAGTAGCTTCATCTTCTTTTACAGACTCAATCGGAGCAGCTTTTTCGGGCAGTTCTTCAGTAACAGCTTCCGATTCGGGCTCAACGGTAACAGATTGCTCGTCAACGGATTCTTCAGTTAATTCAACTCCGGCAACTTCCGGCTGCCTAGAGTCAATTTTGTCTATAGAACTATCCAAAACGACAGTAGATTCAGTTTCGACTGCAGGCATAGCTCCATTTTCCTGCAAAACGGCAGCTTCTTCCGTGGCAACCGATTCTGCATCACTTTTCGGATCGACTACTTTGCTATCACTAACCAATTCAGACTCGGCAATATTTTCAACGGAAGGCTCATCCTTAGCCACTGTTTCGGCTATAACAACAGGCTCAACCTTCGGAAGATGTTCAGGTTCAACCTCAAGGACAACTTCATGAGAAGGTTCAGCAACCTTTTCCGGTACAGACACTTCCACTTCGGGAACACCTAAGAAATATTCACCGACGATGCGCCCCACACTGACACTGGTCATATCGTCAATACCTGCTAAGAAATCGCTGACTACAGAGCGGCAAGCACGATCGGAGATAGAGTTGATAGTCTCTTGCAAAGCGTCAATATCATTAACTATAAACATACGCTCGCCTTCAGCTTCGATAACTTTGTAAGCTTCGGCGCTGACTGTTCCGGAAGTTACGGCAAAAGTGCAATCAGGGTGGAAGAAACGACTGCGAGTAATAATACGAAAAACAGAATTGGCGTCCAATCCCTGCTCAGAGATGGAAAACATCAACAGAGAGCCCTTGTAGTCAGCGAAAACTTCACAGCTGTGATTATTGTCTTCACTGCGGAAAAGGATGTGCTCGCTGTCAACGCCGCAATCGAGCAAAGCGGCACCCACAGTGTAAGCCAACCACATATTGCGGCGAGCCAAAACAGCCCCTTGAGGGCAAACAGAAAGCGATTGCACAATTTGCTCGTCGGAAATAGCCTTACCGCAATGGAAACAGCGGAAACCGCGCTTGGCAGCTTCATCCAAGGCTGCCAGGCTGGAGACACGACTTACCTTTTGGCCAGTTTCTTTACAAAAAACTTCAAACTCACAATTGATAATATTCATGTCGGCCATAATCTTGACATCTTCGCCGACTTCAAAAACGGAACGCCCCTGAGCAGCTTCAGGGAGAGAAACCACACCGCGTTCAGAGACAATTTTTAAAAGCTTACGTACGCCAGGACTGCGCAAACAAGCCGCAGCCTTGCGCTCCCATTCGCCGACTGGCAAAGGCTCGGAGTCCTCACGCAGGAATTCAAAATAAGGCGAAACGACAGGCAATTCTTGACATTTAGCTTGAGGGACGGCCTTCTTTACTGTTTCCAGATACTCTTCCCAAGTAGAGGCTCCTTTACTCTCATCCCAAGCTCCGCCGACGACTAAAGCTTTCTCTTCAGGCAAGAAGTGATAGTAGAACATTTCACCGGCCGGAGTAACGACAACATCCCCATCCAAAGAAGCCAAATTGCTTCCTTTGCCCAACATTTCAACGAACTGCTCATGGCCACCGGATATAACAGGGCAAAATTTTTGGCCGAGCAAGTTGGCCAAAACATTTTTGCTGTCGTTAATACTGTGAAGACCTGTCAATTTTCTGCGTACGAATTGCATATTAAAAACTAAACTCCTCAAACCACATTATTCGTCGCCGTCAGCGAAAAAAATTGCCGTTCGACTTCTGCAACCTCTCGGCAATTCCTTTGCTAAGTCGGCAGTTCAGCTCCATTGAGTTCTTAGCTAGAGCTCTTTTCATTGTTAAAAGCCGTTTTTTGTGGTAGATTGAGGAGATAGTGAAATTACCGGTGATCTTAAGCCGAAATCCTTAATTTCTCCGGGAAAAAGTATATTGAAAGAGTTATCGAAGATAAGGTCATATATTCTAAGGAGGTTAAATTTAATGCTGACGCCCTTTGTCAGGAAGACACGGATAAGCTCGTCCTTGCTTCTCGTTCTGGCGTTCCTAGCCGTTTTCTTGGCAATCCCTCATACGATTTTTGCCGCTTCTCCGGCCAGCGTGTTTGTTGACGGTATGCGTGTAGACACTACTCCTGTGGTTCGCGACGGCGTGACTTATCTACCCATACAAGTTATGGCTCAAGCCTTGCAAGCTGAGATCATTTGGGATTCAAAACTCAATACTGTCAAAGTAAATGGTAAAGTTGCCTCTTCCCCCGTTTACAATAACGGCGGACGTATATATTTACCCGTAGAGACTTTCGTCGGTTCCATGGGCGGGTCCGTCAATTTTGATGGTCGTAGCAACCGCATACTTATTGTCACCAACAATAAAGGTTCTGCCAAAACGCAAACCGCTTCTTCACCCGTCAAACAAACTGTAAGCCAAAATACCTACGTAAAGCCTACGACTACTTCTAACCAACCAGTCGGCAATAACAGCAAAACTGGTGTCCAGGTCAACAATAGTTCTACCGTAAGCCAAACGTCCGGTTTTAATCAGCCTGGTACCCCTAACAGCTACGCCCCCAACCAAATTCAAACCAACGTTTCGCTGCGTCCAGTAGATGCCTCTCCTTATTTGGCTTCGAATTTGCAGCCCGGCCCTATCCAAGGCGTAAATACCATGCGCGGCGGTAGTGCTAACTTACCGTCCAATTCTCAACGCCCTCAGAATGGCCGTGTTTACGTACCCAAGAGTGCTAAGAACGAAGTCTTCCAAGTAACAGTCACTAACTTAGAGACTATCTCTATTTTGAAAGATTTCTATCGTCCTAAGGAAGGTTATAAGTACGTTATAGCTTATCTTTCACAACAAAATATCTCTCAACAAGTTCAAATTTATACCGGCCGTTTTTCTCTCTTAGACCAAAAGTCTAATTCCTACGATTACATAGAAGGATTAAGCAACTTTTGGCTAGTAATTTTACGGCCTTACGGCATTAACTTCGGCTATTTAGTCTTTGAAGTTCCCGCCGATTCCAAACCGGTAAGTTTGGTACTTCATTCCCTGAATCAGGCTCCGCTGTCCATAGATATTTAAGTAAATTGTTACTCCGTTTTACAGTTTCAAAGCGGAGGCAATTTTCTGCGTATTCTGGATTAAATGACCGACTTCAGAAATATAATTTTCCTTCTACGAAAGAAAAGGAGTTGCGTAAATATGGTGCCGAGAACGCGCCTTGCGTACATTGCGTCAATAGTCCTGGCTATCTTTGCTTTTGTCATCATTTGCGGAGCCACCGTGAGTCGTGCTGACGAGCCTGTAGAAATTACCTTCTGGCACGCCATGAGCAGATCTCGCGGTAAAGTGCTCGCCCAGCTGGTTGATGAATTTAACAAAGCTAACCCCAATATAGTTGTTAAGTCAGTTTGCATTCAATCTCAAAATAAAGAGTATGGCAATGACTACAACGCCCTCTATTCCAAAATTCTGGAAAATATTGCCAAAAATACCCCTCCCGATGTAGCCCAAGTATACGAAAACTGGACTACTCAGTATGTCGGTATCGATGCTCTGGTGCCTGTGGAAAGCCTTATGACCAGCAGCGACAAAGCGGCTATGAAAGATATTGTGCCTGTCTTCCTCAGTGCCAATACTTTTACTTCCCCCAGTGGCGAGAAGCAGCTTTACACTTTGCCCTTTAATAAGTCCATCTATGTTTTGTTCTATAACAAGAACATCTTCAGAGAGCTCGGGCTTAAACCTCCGACAAATTGGCAGGAGCTTAGCAAAGTTGCCAAAGTTATCTCCGACCGCAAAGGCATTCCCGGTTTAGCCTTCCAACCTAGTGTCGATATTTTTGGCCACTACCTCTACTCTTACGGCGGAACCTACATAAGTAAGACTAATAACGGTGCCGGTTTCGGCGGACGCTTAGGTGTAGCCGACCTCGGATATTGGGTAGATTTAGTGCACAAAGATCACTCTGCCAAGCCTACTTTCGATGCGGTAAAGCTCTTCCAAAACGGTCAAGCCGGCATGTATATCGAAACGACTTCCCGTATCGGCGGTTTTGAAAATGCCCGTGCCAGCGGCTTGGACTTCGGTGTAATGCCCATTCCCAAAGGTAGCACCCAAGCCAGTCAGTTTGCCGGCACCAACTTGGCCATTTTCAGAGGAGCCAACGATGTAGAAAAGCAAAACGCCGCCTACAAGTTCGTCTCTTATATGTGCAGTCCAAATGTTACCGCCAAATGGTCAATTCAAACTGGTTACTTGCCTGTACGTAAGTCAGCCATAAATTCAGCCGCTTATCAGAACCATATCAAACAGCATCCCGAGTATGCCGTAGGACTCAGATCCTTAGATAAGGCTACAGTTCAGCCGCGAGTTCCCGTTTGGGAATCTATTCGCAGTATTTTGGACGATGCCATGTTTAAGGCTTTGGGCCGCAAATGCGACACAGAAACGGCTCTTCAGGAGGCCGTCGATACTTCTAATAAGTTGCTCTATTCGGTAGGTAACTACGAGAGTGACAATTAACGAATATTCAGCTAATTGAATAAGAAAAAGCATGGCTCTCGTTTTTCGGGAACATGCTTTTTTTTGTTCATCTTTAGATAGCCAAGTTAAGTTTTACAAAGCTAGCTTCTTTTTTTATGCCGTTGCACGATTTTGCCCAAGATTCTCATCCCACTCAAAACTCAGTCAATATGAGCGAAAACAGACAGTTGCGTTTTTATTTGCAGTCTTTACGTCTCAATCAATTCAGTCAGACGTTATTATTTTTTACTTTTCTTCTTTTCCTTATTGCTACCAACACACAGTCAGGCTGGCTTTTTGTCTTAATTTCCTTACTTTTAAGCCTAGTTATAGTCGACGGAATCCAAGTTTTTTTTACAGCCACGAGAGCCGTTGCCAATCTAAAACTGACTATAAAGCCCGAGTATACGGATACATATCTGACTCCAGCCGTAAATGGCGGATACGTGGGCAATTACGACCACATTTACTCCTTTTATCTGCGTTTGGACAATCAATCTTCAAAGGCTTTTGTCAATATACAGATATACTTCGACAACCAGTCGGATTCTATTGTCTACACTTTAGATAAAACAAAATCTTTACCCTTAACTTTGCAACCCAATCAAGAGACAATGGAGCCTTCTCCCACAACTCTGCGCGTATTGACCAAACTATATAATTTGGAAACTTTCCCAGAGATAGACAATTTATCCAAACATCTTAAACAGGAAGGAGAAGTAACTGCTGAAACGAGTACGAACACTATGGGCAATCAACTTACAGTAATTATAGATAATATAGGGCCCCATAAAGCGACCAAGCTCAATTATAAAATTCGGATAAAACAGCGAGGAAGATATTCGGCAGCTCCTTCTGCTTTCAGATTTTACTCCTATCTGGGTATGGTTAGCTGTACCCTATCTGTCGATCTAAACTTCTGCCCTCTCTATATCGCTCCGGAAATTGTAGACTTAAAACCAGCCAAACGGTTATTCAGAACAGCGCATACCCCAAATGAATATATGCCCAAAAAAAGTTTAAATGAAACTGAAAACTTCTACGGTCTGCACGAATTTCGAATCGGTGAAAATATTCGCCATATCCATTGGGCCACCAGTGCCAGAATGGGAAATTTAATGGTGCGAGAATTTCAAGTTGATCCGCCACAGGAAAAAAAATATCCTGTATTGATAAATATAATGGCTTCAACCAATTATGCAACCACTTTTTCTCAGGTACCGTACGCCTTGGAAATGGCCTTACTGATCGTAAATTCAATAGCAGAATTATGCAAAAAAGAAAGCAGAGAAATTGCCGTCTTATTCCATACAAATAAAGGCCCAATAACTATATGTGAAAGTAGTAAATTAAATTATCCGCTAAAACAATTTTTAGCCGAAGTCACTTTGACATCAGAACCTAAATTTACTAATTCTCACCCCCCTCAGCAATCAGCAGAATATATAAAAAACTACCTTTCAAAAAAATATGATAGAGTAATTACATGCCAAATTGCCTTACATCCACATATAGATTTAGAACTTTGTGACAACGGATGTGCCATTTTTCTATTTATACAATCACCCGACATCGATCAAAATACGACAGATGAATTTGCTCTTGCAACACTTGTATTAAAACGCAAAGGTATAAACGCACATTGTATAACTATTCAAGACGATCTGGAAGAGATACTTGAGGGGTGTATTCAATGACTGAACAGCAGACAATTCACAAAAGTTGGGGACAGCTAAACGGTCTACTCTCAGAGCCACCCCCCGAGCCTCCTCAAAAGAAAGCTAGAACTTTAGAGCGGCTCTTCTTGCTTTTATCAGGTCGATACCCTTATGCAGAAGATTCGCTTTCAATGCGTATAAGCGTCATGCTCTGCGAAATAACCTCTCTGTTTAGTACCTTTATTGCCTTAGAATACCCAAAATATTGGTATTTATATTTAATTTTCCTAATATCAGGTCATATATATTCATATAAATCCAGAAAACATGGCGCCTGTCTGATGAACTTTTTTATCAGTCTCTATATGCTCGTTATTTTGGGTAATTTTTTTATAAATTTAATTGCCTCCCCTTACAGCACCAATCAATCTCTAGTTATGCTGCTAACAGGTTTACTGGTAGGTCATAGTTTTGACTTACCCAGACGTAGAGACCTTAACTACTCTATTTTGGTCAGTTTATTGCTCTTGGGATTTTCGGCCACCATCTTCAACACTATGATGTTTGCCATAAATTTAGGTGTCTATCTGATATTTTTTTCTCAAGCTGTTCATTTTTATTGCCTTTCCCAAAACCGCAATGCCGCTTTTATAGCTCATAATTCTAATAAATTAGAGGCTGCTGCTGAACAACCGATAGTACGAAACAGATTTATTCCTTTAAAGGCCATACTAAAAAGATACATAACACCATATTTGGACGGAGCGGCCTTCTATTTGTTGACATTTTTGCTAGTAGCTACGATTATCTTCGTAACGACACCGCGCTTTTCCGGTTTGGCAAGTTTTAGACTGCAAACCAATCTTCACTTCAATTTAAATCTAAATAGAGACAGCACTCATGGTGAGTTAATTGATCCATCCTCCCCTTCAAGCTTAAAAAATCTACTATTCGGAAAGAAACGCTCTGATAATACTCTAGCTATTATCAGTCCTAACGATGATCTTAGCATCAATAATCCAGCTTCACCAAGCGAAAGTAAACAATTGGCTATGCAAATTCGCACCAACAGTGAAGCGCCTCTTTATTGCCGAGGTTTAGCTTACCGCCATTACAATGGACGCCAATGGACTATAGATCAAAAATCATTACCTCATGAAGTAAGCAACGGCTCTTTTCTTCGTCCCAGTCCGCCTATGTTTAGCCGCTCTTTCTACAAACAAATGTATGAGCAAGGTTTGCGTCCGCCACGTCCGAGTTCCACAGAAATAACTACTCAAATATTCTACATTGAACATGATATAAATAATGTAATCTTTACACCTTATTGGCCCATGTTTGCCCAATATCCGACAGAAACTTTCTTTATCGATCGCGATAACGGACTGCGTTCTCCTAATATTTTGGAAAAAGGTACCATTTATACGATCAATTCCGTAGCCTCGGCTCCTCTAATTCCCGATAAACAAGCTGTTCAACAGCTTTACGCTCAATTTAATAATGCACAAAAACTTGATTATGAACAGGAGGCTTGGCAAGAAGCTCTTAATTTCCGGGGCGAACCGCCGTCGTTAGGCGACAACAATCCTTTGCTAAGAGAAGATTTGAACCGCAGAGAATACAAAGAGTTATTGAATCTGCCCAATAATATAACTGCTCGCACGCGTTTTTTAACCATGCGTTTAACCAATCAATACTCCGATCCAGCTTTAAAAGTACTAGCTCTAGCTCATTTTTTACGTTCTAACTGCAATTATATAGATCCAGCCCCCTCGGTACCTTCCAATAAAGAATTAACCGATTATTTTATTTTCACCACTAAAATGGGTAACTGTAGAAATTTTGCCAGTTCCCTAGCCGTTATGTGTCGCATTATAGGTATTCCCAGTCGTTATGTTTGCGGATATGTCGCCAGATATTACAATCCTTTCACCGGCAATTATGAAGTTTACTTAAGCGACCTTCATGCTTGGACGGAAGTTTTTCTCGAGAGCTATGATTCAAAATGGGTAACTGTAGACGCCGTCAGTCCAAACCAAGTAGGCGGCCGCAAAGTGAAGGGTGCTCGCTTTAATTTACAACCATTACTAAAATATTTGGCCTACAAATTGAATTTCATACAATTGTCCGAGCTGAAAAAAAGTTTTAGTGATCCTTGGTTCTATTTTGAATTGACCGTAATAATCTTAACGCTGAGTTTGAACATTTGGATCTTCAGTAATTACCAAACTGTAAATTTAGCTATGTTAATCCTATTCAACAGCGATTTGCCTTTTAGTAAAAGGCTCATTGCCGCAGGTAGACTGTCAAGATTATCGTTTCAGCTGAAAATCTGGCAACAGACATCATTTAATTCCGACATTGAACGACTATACAGTTTCATAAAAATTTTATTGACTTCTCTTAGAATATACCAAGCTCCAGGACAGACCATACGTCAATTCTGCGAAACTGTAACTGATACAAAGATAAGTTCCATTTTGCAACATACAGGCAAACTGTATGAAAAAGAACTTTATGCTCAAAGTGAGTTCTCAGAGCCTCTTACTCCGATAGCCCAACAAAATTTATCCAGTTTCTTTAAACATTTATCAACTCAAACGCAAAAGGAACTGCTTAGTTTATTGACAATCAATCCAAGCGACTTGCACCGAACCGACAAACAAAAGAAAAGCTAAATTCTTCAATATTCAGCATTCGATTATTCCAACCGACTTAGGCCGAAGTCACTTGTAAGAAGGAAGTTAAGCAAAACAGAGGAAATTTTAAGCGAATTCTTTCTTATACTATTACCTGAAAGGGACATAAATCTACTCATGGCTAAAGGATATTCCCATAAAAAACTAAGTACGGCTTTGGCTTGCGCCGGTCTTTGCTTGGCTATTTCCGGTTTTGTAGCCGGATGCGGTGACGGAGGCAGCACTACCAGCGCCCCCCTCAACTACGGAAAAGAGGGCACAGTCACTTTTGATTTAACCAGCCTCTCTACAAAGTTTGGTTCTGTCAAATACTCCTTCCTCAATGAAAACGGTTTGCCCATCCTGGTGACAGACAAATTGGAAGTCGACCAGAAAACCATTTCCGTATCGAAAGTCCCCCAGGAAGCCGCTAAAGTAATCGGATATTACTTCTCTGGCGATAAAGCGACTGACTTCAGTATCGATACTATAGCTTGGGATGCCAGTGCCGCACTGAAAGCTACCGTAGCTTCAGTTCCCACCATTGCTGACAAAGATCTCGAGTATTACAGAGTTGATCCCACCTACTCTCACGTAAACAAAGGCGAGTCTACCTATGTCAATTTAACCGCCTCCTATTTACTTCCCGATTCCACTTATGCCAATCTGGATTTGACTCCTTTGGCCAATATAAAGCCTATAGGTCATCTGGTAATGCAACTTAAGTCCAGTTTGCTTAACAACCTTTATCAAGGCACAGCCTACGGAATCCAAGAGTTTGAAGTTACTTCCGATTCTTTAGCTTATTACACTACCAACAGAGTTGGCACTCATCGCGACTATGTCTATGTTTCCGATGCCGTTCTCAGCAGTTTGGTTTTGCAAGATGTCACTACCAAAGCCACTACTCCGGAAGCTAAAAAGATCACCGTTCTCAATCCCAACATAGATATGGGTGTCACCAATACTGTTATCGACGGCGAAACTTATGCTGTCGGTGAAGGTGAATTTATCGTCTATGGAATTTATACTTCCCCTACCACTAAGAGTAACGATTTCCGAGTACAAATGCGAGACCGCGAAATTACTTGGGAAACACCTAATAGCTTAGCTATCAATTTCCAGCTCGGCAAAGACAAAGCAGCCTACACTACTAAAGATGCAGCCAACGATATTCCTTTAAGCGTCTATACTTACGATCAGGATAATCAAAAAGTGTCTGCTTCTATCGCTATGGATATCAAGAATGTCGAAGCCAAACTTTATCAGGAAGTTGCTCCCCTATTTATTGACGGAACTGACTATGCCGCCAATAACTGGCTTCCCATAGGTAATTATAGCCTCACTTTCTATCTTTACGCCGCCTACATACTTGACGGTAAGCAAAGCGAAGGTTCAAGCGTTTTTGAGAATACCAAAGCTGGGAAGATTGTTCCCGTCACCACCAGCACTCAGCCTAAAGTCACCCCCGACGAAACTTCCAAAACTTATAAGCTCAGCTACGGTACTCACACAGACGGAGAGAGCGGTAGTTTGAGCTTCAAAATTGTCAACGCCGACGGTCATGATATAATCAACACTGGTGCTTATACTTATACAGTAAAAACTCCTTAAACTAATAATTATTTACCGGTCGTTTTCGATTAACGGGAATACCGATAAGATAATCTATTTATATCAGTAAAACTCTATTAAAAAAGCGCTCCCAAAGGAGCGCTTTTTTAATAGAATATACATTCTCTACATTGTTTTTTAGAACAGTGTATAAATAAAAGGAGCAATGTGAGTCGCCTGAGCCAAAGAAACTAAGACAGCAAGAGCCAGCAACCCTAATAAAAGAGGAACCAGCCAGAGGCGCTTACCGGCCATAAAACTAACAAACTCTATAGCTATACCCCAACGGCTTTTAAACTTGCTAAACATACGGCCTACATCTCCTCGTCGCTCTTATCGGCATTTATACCGGCAGCATTTTCCGAATCTTCAGCAGGCATACTATCGGGCAAAATAGTAGAGTCACCGCCTATTGAAGAATCGAACATATTTATATCAAATATGCCAGCTCTGTCTAAATACTGGCTTACAACCTCTCCAGTTTGGAAATGACCGAGCTTATTAAAATGCATATCCCTGGTATAGTACATGCGAGGACGATTAACTAAATAGGGCCAAAGATCCAAAACATAGACCCCGTTACTTTCAGCCCAATCTAAAATAATCTGCCTAGGTTTAGCTCTGTCAAAAAGATTGTCTTCCAGTTTAGAACCATCAATCCAGCCTTGCCAATCCTGATCATACACCTCAATGGCCGAAGGAATAAGTACAATAACAAATGTACTACCACGCTCGGAACAAAGAGTGCGAATCCTTTCCAAGGATTCGGCAGTTTTGGCCACTCCTTGACGCATTTCCTTAGTGTAGTTGTTTAAGCACCAAGCTTGAGCCATACTGGGACGCAACTTAGGGCCAAAGCTGTAACTTATAGCGCAAATAAATTGGTAAAGATGACTGCGACGTAATAAAGTCTTATATAAGGGAATAGTATTATCTTTAGGTATACTAACAGAATCTTGCTGTTTTTTCAGACAATCGTATCCTCCCCATAAAGCCTCAGCTTCAGGAGTAAGTACTAACGATTTGTCGACTACAGTAAAGCTGTTCTGGCCAAGCATATTGTCATAAAAATCGTTCCCAGTGTAGAAGCCGAGCATAACCATATCAGCTTTGCGTTCCCCAGGCTTAAGCTTAGCATAAAGATCGGCCTCAGCATCGGTACCGGCATTGGGCATACCGTAATTGAGCACCTTGGCTCCGCTAATGCGCTGAATTTGATTTAACCAAGTATCCTCTGCATTTGACCAACAGCCAAAAGTGAAAGAATCTCCCAAAGCCAAAATAGTTTGTCCAACGCCGGGACGGCGCGAAGCTACGGCATCAGCAGCGACACCGTCGTCAGCCATTGTCGACAATTGCTTAACTTGATCGTCGCCGAATTGGTCAACAGGACGCAAGGCAGGTAAGGCACGCCAGCCTTCATTATTTATATGAACATCAGCGCAAAATTCCGGCCCTTTTATACGCTTAGTCCAACCGGCTCTCATGCGCAAACCATCTTCACCCTTTACATAAAGGCCGCGCATTTGCATATTGGTATTACTTATACACAGCCATATTAAAATTTCTGCGCCGATAAAAGCCAAAAGTAACAAAGCTACATACTTTATACAGCTGCCCACGAAACTAAAATTATTAGCAAAACGGTCGTTATCGCTCTTATAAACAATTTTGCGCGAAGCAGCAGCTCGGCCTTGCTCATTTTGGCTGGGAGCAGCAGTAGGAGCATGTGACCATTTTTCCAATTCGGCACCAGGAATAGAGCGTTTCTCGGAAATAGCTCGACGGCTGATCAACATACGCCCCATAACCAAAGCGTCCATGTCAGATCGAGTAAAAGTAGAAAGAGCTTCAGCTGGTGTATTCACAATAGGTTCGCCACGCAAATTGAAAGAGGTATTGAGCACTAAGGAAACGCCGGTGCGCTGATAAAAAGCATTTATAAGCTCATAATAATAGGGGCTTTCTTGCTTATAAACGGCCTGAATGCGAGAAGTCCCATCTACGTGGGTAACGGCGGGAATTATTTCTCTTCTATCTTGATAGACGGGAACCACCATGAGCATAAAGCGCAAGGGGTCAACTAAATGAGGGTTAGGTATATCAAAATATTCTTCTATGCCTTCAGCTAAAACAGAAGGAGCAAAAGGACGGAACGGCTCGCGGAACTTTATGCGGGCGTTGACCAAATCTTTCATGTAGGCGGCTCTAGGATCAGCTAAAATAGAGCGAGCACCAAGAGCACGCGGCCCCCACTCAAAGCGTCCTTTCATCCAGCCGACTACTTGGCCGTATTCTAAACGCGTAGCTACTTCCTGATAGACGGCATTCATATCAGGCAATTCTTTGAATTTGCAATTTTGAGAACGCAAATAGTCGGCTATAGCGTAGTCATCATGTTCTTGGCCTAGGTAAGGTGTAAGTAAACGATAACGCTGGGTGCCGCCTAAAACATTATAGTAGCCCCACAGTGCCGCCCCCAAAGCGCCACCATTATCGCCAGCCGCCGGGTGGATATAGATGCCGGAGAAACCCGATTCACGATAAATACGTGCATTAGCCACCGAGTTTAAAGCTACTCCGCCGGCTAAACATAAATTGTCATGACCATATTTACGGCGCAACGCCTGAGCCTGACGGACTAAAATTTCTTCGGTAGCCACTTGAATCGAAGCGGCAATGTCAGCATAGTGCTGATCTAAAAGATTAGCTTCTTCAGGAGTACGTGACTTACCAAAAAGTTCGCAGAACTTATCACTAAAAGAGCGATAAGCCGAATGATGGAAATCAAAATATTCCATATTGAGAGTGAATGAGCCGTCACTCTCCAAACGTACCAATTTTTTGAAGATGGTCTCTAAAAAGATAGGCTTGCCGTAAGGAGCCATACCCATTACTTTATACTCACCTTCATTGACTTGGAACCCCAAAAAAGCCGTAAAGGCACTATAAAGCAAACCTAATGAATGGGGAAAACGCATCTCTTCATCAAGGTGAATTTGCGTTCCCCAAGCTGAGCCGCGTGTACCAGTAGCCCACTCGCCCACTCCGTCTACAGTTAAAAGAGCGGCACTAGTAAAACCGGAACAATAATAAGCACTAGCTGCGTGAGATAAATGGTGTGAGCAAAAGACGATTTTCTCTTTGTCTATACCTAATTGTTCTTGCAAAAATGCCTTTACCCACAGTTTATCTAAAAGCCAAACTAAAGACGATTCGCGGAAAGCCACTGCCGATTTCGGCCATGTAGCCATAGAAGACATAAGTAAGCGATCGAATTTTTGGAATGGTTTTTCAAAGAAAACAACCAAATCCAAGTCTTGCGCCTGACAAAAAGCTGAATCAAGACAAAACTTTATAGCCCGACTAGGAAAGCCAAAATCATGCTTGATACGAGAGAAACGTTCTTCTTCGGCAGCAGCCACTACCTGACCGTCAACAATTATTGCCGCAGCCGAATCATGATAAAAACAAGAAATACCTAAAACACGCATTAGAACTGAGCCCTAGCCTTATCGCTGGTATGCACAGGTTGCCAAGCCCCACCGCGACCACCTTTTTTTAGTCCCAAAGGATCGGAAAATAGCTTAACACAAATGGCAAACGGAGTGACGCATATCCAATAAAATACGCTCAATAAAATTCTGGCTTGAAAAGTGGCTGCTCTAGCGGCCAAACTTTTCCAACGTTCCCAAAGAGACATTTTTTGCGAGCTCTCTTGTCCCGCTAAATTGTCGACATGTACATAATCAGGTTGAGTCTGCATAAACGAGAACATTTCCCCACCGCCAATTAAACCCTTTTTTTTAGCTATTCAACTTATTAGCGAGCTGTTTTCTGTTTTATGAAATACTCAGCAATTTTTTTTATGGCAAAAGCAAAAAAATAAGCTCAGTTCCTAAGAACTGGGCTTATTTTTTACTTTTGTATAATCAACGATTAGTCGATTTTACCCATGGCTTTCAGAATACGTTCAGCGGTGAAGGGCCAATCGCGTACCCAGACGCCAACAGCATCGTGAATAGCTTCAGCTATACAAGGAGCTGCACCATTGCAAGTAATTTCGGAAATAGACTTGGCACCGAAGGGGCCGAGCGGATCGTCGGTCGGTACCAGCTCTGAAACAAAGGTTTCAGGCACATCCAAAATCATGGGCACTTTGTAATCGGTAAAATCAGTCGTTAAGCAACGGCCAGTCTCTTTGTCATAGATCATCTCTTCAGAGAGAGAGTGACCGATAGTCTTCAAGACGCCGCCATACATTTGACCAATAGCCAATTCGGGGTTAATAGGCGTACCACAGTCTTCTAAGCAGAAGTACTTCTGTACTTTAACTTCACCAGTACGCTTATTTACAGCTACTTGAGCGAAGTGAGCTCCGTAAGGGAAGGAAGCTTTATCAACAATAAAGTGACCATAAGCCATGAGCTGACCGCATCCATCACCTTGTTCGGCATAATGGGCGATCTGAGCAAAAGTAATAGACTTACTCTTGCCTTTAACTGTGCCGTGGTGAACTATTTGCAAGTTATCAATAGGCTCATCAAGCAACTTGGAAGCTACTTCCAAAATGCGGGCTTTCATATTTAAAGCTGCATTTTTGACAGCACCGCCGCTGAAGAAAGTACCACTGGAAGCGTAAGCACCTACGTCGAAGGGCGTTACATCGGTATCGCCAGAGAGAATAGCCACATCTTCCATATCGACATTCAAAATTTCCGCTACAAATTTGCAACTGACAGTATCTAAACCGGTTCCTAAATCGGTACCGCCGGAAAGGACAATGAAAGTACCGTCGCTGAGCATACGCACTTCGGCATTGGCCGAATCCAAACCGGGCAAGCCAGAGCCTTGTTGCACAATGGCAAAGCCTTTACCAATAGCAATATCGGGATCGTCACTAACTTCTTTTTTACCCCATTCGATAAGCTCACGACCGCGCTCTAAAGCTTTACCCAAACCACAGGATTGAATAGTTTCGGCTTGGCCTTCGCGACCTTCGCCTAAACTCTTCAAAATTTCCAACTTAGTGCCAACATGGACGCGGTTCTTTTCGATAACATCCATATGATCGAGACCTAAACGGTCGGAAATTTCGGCTACGGCTAATTGTAAAGCGAAAGAGCCCTTAGGAGCGCCATACCCTTGATAAGCACCGGTAGTAGCAATATTGGAATACCAAGTATCGACATTGAAAGCCATATTGGGGCAATCAAACAGAGGCAAAGACTTGGAGCAAGCATTCATAGGCACGGTCAAACAGTGAGCGCCGTAAGGGCCGGTATTGGCTTGCACATCCATGTAAATAGCCGTAATAGTACCGTCTTTTTTAGCGCCGACTTTGCAACGCACTTTAGCCACATGACGAGTACGAGAAGCGATAAATTCTTCTTCTCTGGTAAAACGCTGGTAAATAGGACGACCAGTAATCCAAGTTAAATAGGCGCAAACTTCTTCAAGCACAATGTCTTGCTTAGCGCCAAAACCGCCACCTACGCGCTCTTTGATAACGCGAATGTTATTTTGCTTGGTTTTAATAATGCTGGCCACAATACGACGCAAGTGCCAAGGCACCTGAGTGGAAGCATGGATAATCAGGCGATCGCCATCCATGTGAGTGTAAACTACATGGGGTTCAACCGGAGTGCACTGAATTTGGCAGCAATCGTACCAATTGTCCACAATTTCATCAGCTTCTTCGAAACCTTTATCTACATCACCGATACCAGCATGGACGCTAGAAGCCAAGTTGCGGTGTGGATCGCCATGAATGGGGAATTGGTAAATAACTTCGCCGTCGCGAGGATCGGCATTTTTGTTATACTCTTCCAGATTGTCGGGGGCGCCGCAAATATAAGTAACTTTAGCTTTATGGACAATAGGAGCGCCAGGAGCTTTAGCTTCATCGGCTGTCAAAACGAAAGGCAGAACTTCGTATTCAACTTTGATGCGCTTTTCAGCCTCTATAGCAGCATCCATATTTTCAGCTACAATAGCGGCTACGCGATCGCCCACGTGACGAACTTTGTCGCCAATAAGCTTACGATCGTAAGGAGAAGGCTCAGGGAAGCCTTGACCAGCCTGGTTGTAGTGAACGTCAGGGCAATTTTCGTGAGTTAAGATATAAACAACACCGGGAACCTTTAAAGCTTCGGAAGTGTCGATAGATTTAATATAAGCGTGAGCGTAAGGAGAGCGCATCATGCGCAATACGCAAGCGTTGGGATCGACAGCGTCTTCCACATAAGCTTTCTGACCACGCACCAACTTCGGGCTGTCGATCTTGCGAGCAGGCTTACCAACTACGCGCTTACCTTCGGCATAAGAAGGAGCAACTACGCAAGTAAAGTTGGGATCGTTTTTGCGTTTGACAGCTAAACGAATGGCATCATAAAACTGCTGGTAGCCATTGCAACGACAGAAAATGCCGGACATGGCATCTTTTATTTCTTCGTCGGTAGGATTGGGATGACGCTCCAAAAGCTCTTCAATACAGCAAACTACGGCAGCGCTGCAATAACCGCATTGCACTACGCCAACATCGACTAAAGCCGACTGAATGGCGCTTAAAGTGCGCTGTTTGGAATAATATTCGACTGTGCAAACTTCCTGGCCATCTAACTGAGCGGCCAACAAAATGCAAGAATTGACTAAGCGTCCATTAAAACGGATAGCACAAGCGCCGCAAGTTCCTTCACCGTTACAACCATTACGAATAGAAGTAACGTTTATACGGCGCAAAAAGGCGTCGGCGCGTTCGCGAGGCTCAACTTCAGCCTGCTGTTCTCTGCCATTTAAAAGAAAAGTAATTTTCATATTTTTTAATAAGGCTCCCTAAAGTTGACCAAAAGCTTTATAAACAGTCCAGGCGGCAATCTGAGCGCCAACTTCTCGCTTGAAAGCAACGCTGCCGCGAATATCCGCAATGGGATTTAATAAAGGACGAATTTGTTTTACTAAAGCGTCGCGCTCAGGTAAAGAAGCGCCCTTTAAGCTTTTCTCTATCTCAGTTAAATGCACTGGATGAGCAGCTACTCCACCCATAACTAAGCGAATATCTTCGATTTTATCAGCTTCGCCCTTAACAACAGCATAAGCAGCTAAAATGGAAATATCATTTTGAGTACGTACGTAACGGCGAGAAGCAAACTTTCTGGCTCCCATTTCCGAAGAAATACGCACGTTTAAAATCAACTCTTTGGGGTCGCCATTTTCGTTATATTCGGCGATATCAACAACATAAGTGCTGCCATCGGCTTTCATAAGCTCAACCTTAGCATCTAAGGCCAAAAGCATGGAAGCCAAGTTGCAAGTAGCTCCACGCAAAGCGATGTTGCCACCTACCGTAGCCATGTTGCGAATATTACGGTTAACCATATAGGCAGCCGCTTCTTTAATAGCCGGGAAAACGCTATCACTCTCTAAAAGTTCTTGGTGAGTGACGCCAGCACCGATAATAAGTTCAGAATCGGTCAGCTCTATCTTATTTAAGCCCAAAGCTGACAAACTAATTAAAGCCTTAGCCTGCTCTTCTTCAGGAACTTCCTTGGCATAGGTGAGAGTATTAAGTATGGTGCCGCCTCCCAAATAGGCAGACAAGCCGAGACGGTTACGTAAGTTGACCGCCTCCTGCACGCTGGACGGCTTATGGAATTCGCTAAACAAAATAAAACCTCCCGAGGAAGATGGGTCGGAACAAAAAGTCTCTTTTTGCCCTCTTTCTTTTGTGCGTCAAAGTTGCAATACCTGCCTAAATAAGAGACTTTTTTATATACTACTCGTTGTATAAACTCGAGAATATCGCATTTTTGAGCTATCGACGGCCTAAACTTAATAGACTTAGCAAAATAGCACTATTAAGCAAAATTTGCACCTACTCACAGCAGCTAGAGCTTTAACAATTTGTATAGCAAAACTTACTTTACTGATATTTAGCCCCAAAGACAATTGCAAGCGAAGATTATAGCGGCTAATTCGCTGTGTTCAATTTGGCGCGTACTGGCCAAAATATGAAAAAGCTCGTGAGCCAAAACGAGCCTTTTAGGCCAAGCGTCATCTAGAGAATTTTTTATTGCTAAAGAAATGCCACTTTTAGACAAAAAAGTTAGAGCTTCCCTATCTAGATAGACTCGCTTCTCATTAAGTATTACTCGTCCCCAAACTAGCAAACCTGGCACACTTAAGAGCTTATATTCAATGGTGAAACCAAGCCTACGCAAAACTGCTTCTGGATCTGGCGTTTGCTCAGTTCTAAAAATTGAAGCCTGTTCTTGAGCAACTTGCCATTGGGCTGAGCTATATTGACTATGCGGATCCCAAATAGCCAATAAATTTACAATTAAGGACAAAGACACAGCCATTTTAATTATTTTTTTCGATAATAGCTAAAACTTTTTCGTCTTCAGGCAAGTTGCCTAATTCGCTAGCAGCCAGATCCAGCATTTGCTCAGCTTTAACTAAAGTGCTCAAATCGCACATTTTGTGGCCAGAGACCAAATGCAAAGACGGAAGCAGAGCGCCTGCATCGCCATAAGAAGTGTAGTCACGCAGAATCTTTTCCAAGAAGCTGCGCAAGTTGCCCACAGTTCCTATTTCGACTGTAGCTCCGGGCCTCTGTAACCTGGCAGAGCCGAAAATATCAGTTACCCAAATGGTAGTTTCTTTTTTCTTAAAGAGGCCAAAAAAGATTCTGCGCTCTAACTCGCTCTTGTATACATAGTAGAAATTTGTATGACCCAACAACGTATAAGTACTACCCGGTTGGCCCGACGTCTTCAATACTTCTAAGCGCTCTGCTTCACTGACCTCTTGGCCGCTGCGCGAGCTCTTATTGGAAAAAGCGATAGCTCCCTGGGCTATGGCGCGCACTAAATTTTTTTGGGCGTCCACTTCTACAGTTACTTCCACACTGTCAGCCTCAGCGCCCATCTTTATAACCGCTTGCTCGGCCTGACGACGCAAATTCTGTAAATCGGCAGGCGTAGGATCGACTATACTGCGCTCTACACATTCGCGCACCATAGCCAAAGCCGCGCCTATGGCAGAAATCACTTCAGCTTGCTGGGCCAATTCAAAAGGCAACCCCAATTCGCTGGCCACAAAAGGCACTATAGCTGCGCAGCCTCCGCCACCACCTATAAGTTTTAAACGCCGATCCTCCATTTTGTAGTCGGAAATCAATTTTTTCAAAGTGGGAATAATAATTTCCGACGCTTTGTGCAACGCCGCCCAAGCCCACGCCTGGGCGCTCTCAGCTTGCGCTTGATCTTCCCATCCCCAAGCGCTTAAGTTGGCTTTAGCGCTAGTTTGTTGGGCTGCGTCCCACTTTTGCCAAGCTGCTATCGGCGGGCGCTCCCCCTTAGTTTGTAAATATTGTCCCAAAGATGCAAAAGCTACAGCTGCAAATTTAGCGTTGCCGGAGGAATAACCACCTTCAGGAATTAAACCCAAAATATTAGCCGCGCAAGTAGAAGTAAGGGCATATTCCTGGCCTGAAGGCGTTTGCACTACAAAATAAGGATGATCACCAGCAAGAGGTGATACTTCTTTTATCTTCAGATCTGAAGCTTTTAAAGACTCGGTTTCACTTTCAGGAGCAAAAGCGCAATAAGCATATCCAGCCAAATGAGCGCTGCGCGGCCCAATTTGCAAGCCGTTAAACCAACCTACCATTGATCCTCCGGCCACTCCTAAAGTGCGACTATCTAGAGTGCGCAAATAAGTGTCGCGCCCGCCGACAGATGCTGACTTTACCGCTGCATGGCCATCTTTAATCATGCAAATATCGGTACTAGTGCCGCCTACCTCCAGAAAGAGTGCATCTGAAGCTTTCAAAAACATTAAACAAGCGGCAATACCGGCGGCCGGCCCAGATAAAAGTGTCAGCACAGGGCGACGTTGTACTTCATCAATGCCCATAACGCCGCCATCGGAGCGCATAACCATAAGCGGCGCTTTGACTTGCTGACTTTCCAGGGCACCTTTAGTCATAAGCGCCGTAGCAATCATTTTGGGCAAAATACTAGCGTTAAAAACGGCGGTCTGGGTGCGAGCGCTTAAGCCATAGAGGCCAGACATTTCGTGGGTAGCGCAAGCAGGCACTCCAGCTTGGCAAGCAGCGCTAATAATTTTTAGCTCACCTTGAGGATCATCTACCGAAAAACCTTCAGCAGCCACAATGGCCCCAACTTGCTCAGACTTAAATTCTTTAATTTTTGCCTCTAACTCAGCCTCAAAATTATTGGCTTGCGGATCGAGTACAGCAGAAATAGTGTGCAAAAATTTGCCAGGAGCCAACTCAATATCGCCCACATGGGTATCGCTTTTGACTTTTACAGCCTCTAAACCATTAGCTAAAGCGATAATACCAACTTTAGCCACATCACCTTCTAAAAGTGCGTTGGTAGCTTGCGTAGTACTGTGAGCTAAAAAAACAATTTCAGCGTCCTTAGGCAAAAGAGCACACAGACCGCGAAAAGCTTCAATAATGCCGGCCGCCACACCCTGAGCGTGAGTATGCGTAGTGGGAGCGACACAGTGGGCGCTCACTTGCAAAGTGTCATTGTTAATGGCCACAGCATGGGTAAAGGTGCCGCCGACGTCGATGCCTACACGAAATTTACTCACAGGTTTTTACCTCTACTTCTTACCTTTTTTTATCCAACAAAAGATATGCGACAAGCGAATACATAAATTTGCCCAATTTTATGCTAACGCACCCCCTAGGCTTATAAAGCTTGCTGCAACATACGAGCGGCTACCGTGGAGGCGGCACCTTAGATGCGTCTTTTTTTAGGGAGTCCAACTTAAAGCTTTGGCTACAAAAGCGGCCCATAACAGAGCGACAACGACAAAAGCCCACACATAAGGTAAAGTAGCCTTAAGCAATTTTTCGGCGCCTACCTTGGTAAATTGGGCCAACCAGACGTTGTGTGTATTTGTAGGGTCGCATACGCCTTGCACTTGGCCTACGCCAAAGAAAGCAGCTAAAATTGCCGTCGGCGCCATTAAATTGCTGCCCAATAATATGCTAGCTACACCAGCACCTAAGCCATACATATTGAGTGGGCCGCGGTAAAGAGCCAAAGGAGCCAAAACGGAAAAGACGAGCACAAAGGAAAGTGGGCGGCCGGGAATAACGGCGGCCAAGATGGGAGCCATCACAGCTTTAGTGGGCTCAGCTGTCATAGCACCTAAGCACATACCCAAACCGACAAACAGGCCCAAAACCGGAGCTATATCTTTAAGACCTTCTAATACAGCCGCACTTAGATTGTTAATGCAATGACGCGGATCGGTAGTTATAACGCCCCATATAATACCGACAATAAAGGCCGGAATAATAGGCATACCCAAGCAAAATATTAAAGCGATAGGTAAAATAGGCGTTAAAAGAGCCACCAAGGGAACTTTAGTTTTGGGCAACTCAACACTTTGAGCCCAGTTGAAGCTGCCGCGTTCGCGATACATACCGACACCCAAATATATCAGAGTAGTTAAAGCAAATAAAGCGCCATAAGCGACAACATATTCCTGTACCACAGCTTGAGGCAGCTTCAAAACATCAAGATAAAAACCCAGATTGGCCGGATTAAAAATGCCCCCCAGCGCTATAGCAAAAAGCATTAAACCGGCAGCCAACTCAGCTGATATACCCACACCAATCATAATAGGCAAAACCAAAGAGCCAATCATAATAACCGCCCCTAAACCAGTTACCGAGGTAAAGCAAACAGCGGTTATAAAGGTAAGTAAAACAGCTAACCACGTTTTGTGGCGACCGGCATATTCGGCAGCCAAACTAATTAGATGGGCCGCAATACCATTACGCATAACTACTTGCGAAAGGATAGAACCAAAGGCAGCAAACATAATAGCTTGCGACAACTTGACAGACCCCTGGGTTAAAACGGTATCAAAAATAAATTGAGCGAATGTACCTTCTCCCTCTGTCCAATTATAAACACAACCGGAAATAAGACCTACGGTAAGAGCCATAGCCGGCAAGGCCAAAAGAGCGGGCAATTTGCGACTCATCATTAAAGCCGCGAAGACAAAAAATACTAAAATTATTAAAATACCGGCAAACATATAAAACAACTTTCCCAAAAATCGGCTCCAGCTTCTATACTGAGCCATTGATCCCTATTTTGGCCAAAAGCTTTCAATTATCATAACCTCAATAAAAAAGAGCTCGAAATTTTTTCGCGCTCTCTGGAGAAATTGTCTATTTTTTCGTCAGGCTCAGGCTTTTTTAATCCGGTAGCAACTGCCTAAGTACCATAGCGTCGGCCACGCTGTTGATAATCGATAATAGCTCTATATACAAAAGACTCATCGACATCCGGCCAATAAAGATCGCTAAAATAGAATTCAGTATAAGCCGATTGCCATAATAAGAAATTGCTCAATCTAAGTTCTCCGCTGGTGCGGATAAGCAAATCGGGATCGGGACAGCCAGCTGTGTACAAACTTTGCCCAAAAACGCCTTGGTCTATATCGCTCGTTTGCAACTTACCTTCTTTAACTTGTTCGGCCAAATGGCGAGCGGCTTGCAAAATTTCTTCTCTGCCGCCATAATTAACGGCTAAATTGAGCAATAAATCAGTATTGTGAGCCGTAGCTTTTTCAGAATTTTCTAACTCACGACAGACGGAAGGATGGAGCGCACTTTTATCGCCTATTACTCGCAAGCGAACACCAGTGTCGAGCATCTTCTGACGTTCGGCCTTGGCATAATATTCGAAAAGTTGCATTAGTAAAGTCACTTCAGCCGGAGAACGCTGCCAATTTTCCGCCGAAAAAGCGTAAGCACTTAAAACTTTTATACCCAAATTGCGGCATGTTTCCATAACGGTGCGAAACGCCTCTACACCGGCCTTATGACCTACGGCTGAAGGCATAAAACGCTTTTTAGCCCAACGCCTGTTGCCATCCATAATTACGGCTATATGTTTGGGCAAATGCTCTTTGTCTATTAGATCATATAACTCGGCCGCAGACTTTTTTTCTAAATTGGCTTGACTATCGATTCTAGAGCTGCTCACTTTTTCTTCTGACGCTCATAGGGCGTCCTTTCAAACACAGGATAAGCTAAAATCCACTCCCAATCGCCTGTCCAGGAACTTTGGCAAGCGGCTTCGCCTTCTTCACTCAAGCTTTGCCAAAAAGCTTCATCATGTTCGGATCCCGCCTCCGGTGCATTTGGGTAAGGACGCACCGCGATTACACGCAAACGGCCCTGAACCAGACCTGTGCTGGGCGGACGGGTAACAACAACATGACGGGGCGCCAGCCCAAGCTGACGAGCTTGAACCAGCGCCTCGCCATAATCCTGTCCCAACCAATAGCTGGGGCAGTCAGGGTGAGACAGACTCATCCTACCTATACTTCCATAATCTCTTTTTCTTTGGCGGCGAAGACTTTACCCAACTCGTCAATATTTTTGTCGAGCATCTTCTGGATCTCGTCTTGTGCCTTTTTAACTTCATCCTCAGGAGCTCCGTCAACCTTCTTCAAGCTGTCCATAGCCTCACGACGAATATTACGCATAGAAACTTTGGCATCCTCGGTCATTTTTTTGGCCTGTTTAACCAGCTCTTTACGGCGCTCTTCAGTTAAAGGAGGGAAGACTAAACGAATCATCACACCATCATTGGCGGGATTGATACCCAAATCGGATTTCTGAATAGCCTTTTCAATGGCGGTAATGTTCTTTTTATCAAAAGGAGTGATGGTAAGCATACGAGCTTCGGGGATACCAACAGTAGCTACCTGATTGATAGGCATTTCGGATCCGTAAGCTTCCACCAAAATGCGATCCAAAAGAACAGGAGTAGCCCGACCGGTTCTGATAGTTGCGAAACTGCGCACTAAACTCTCACGAGTCTTTTTCATCTTCTCTTCAGCGTTTTTGCGTATACTAGGATCTATCACTGGAGTTCCTCCTTAACTAAGGTGCCGATATTGGCACCATCGACAACTACTTTCTGTAAGTTGCCGTGCTCGGTTATATTAAACACATAAACCGGTAAACCATTGTCACGACACAGCGAAAATGCTGTACTGTCCATAACTTTTAAACCGCGATTGAGAGCCTCGGTAAAAGTAAGCGATTCAAAACGCCTAGCTTCAGGATTTTTATGTGGATCGCTATCATACACACCGTCAATCAATGTGCCTTTCAAAACAACATCGGCCTCAATTTGCAAACCGCGCAAAGCAGCTCCCGAATCGGTAGTAAAATACGGATTGCCCGTACCACCGACGAAAATAACTACCCGCTTGGCCGCTAAATGCTCTCGAGCGGCTTTAGCATTAAAAAGCTGAGCAAACTGGGGAGCCTGAACTGCCGACATAACCACAGCTTCTTGCCCTTTGGCCCTAAGCGCATCGGCAAAAGCTAGACCGTTCATAATAGTAGCCAACATCCCCATAGAGTCGGCACTGTTGCGTTCCATATAGGGAGCCATACGAGCACGCCAGAAATTGCCACCGCCTAATACCACGCCAACCTCTACGCCACTCTTGGCTATTTCAGCCACTTGCTCAGCATAGCCGAAAATAGCTTCTTGCTCAATACCCAAACCATGCTGACCGGCTAACACTTCACCGGACAATTTCAATAAAATTCGCCTAAAACGCAACGTTCCAAGTACCTTTCTCGTCGAGCTTTTCCCCCAAGCAGCTCACTTTTTACCCAAATTGCGGAAAAAAAAGCCCCGCCTTTTCAAACTTCGCGTTCAAAAAAACGAGGCTCTCATCACAAACTCAGCTTAAAAGCAATTTATTCCTCACCGACAGCCATACGGCAGAAACGTTTTACAACGATATTCTCACCCAACTTGCCGATAACTTGCTTGATCTTGTCGCCGATAGTCACATCGTTATCCTTTACGAAAGGCTGATCGAGCAAAACTTTCTCTTTGAGGAAGCTATCAACCTGACCCTTAGCGATCTTTTCAGCGATCTGCTCAGGTTTACCGTTCTCGATAGCATTCTTCTTGTAACCTTCGATTTCAGACTCGATGAAATCAGCGGGAACCTGCTCGCGAGATACGTAAATAGGATTCATGGAAGCCACCTGTAAGCAGATGTCTTTCAACAAATTCTGGAACTCTTCGGTCTTGGCAACGAAGTCGGTTTCGCAATAAAGCTCTACCAATACGCCAACTTTACCAGTGTGGTGCATATAGCAACCAACGCGGCCTTCGGCAGCAGTACGGGAAGCCTTAGTCTCAGCCTTAGCCATACCCTTACGACGAAGCCATTCTTGGGCTTTCTTGACGTCGCCGTCGCACTCTTTAAGAGCATTGCGGCAATCCATCATACCAGCGCTGGTAAGATCGCGGAGTTCTTTTACTTGAGCAGCAGTAATAGTAGCCATTAAAATATACCTCTTGAAAATATTCGCACAGAAAAGGAGAACCGCAAGGCAGAAACTGCTTTCCAGCCTCCTCTCCCGATCAAGTCAAATCCTAGTTATCAGACAATTAGTCTTCAGCGCGCCATACGCCGCCGGGAATGTCGTTGTCGTTCTTCTCTTCGGTGAAGCTCTTGGCAACTTCCTTGGTGATAGCTTCGGCGTTTTCGATGGCTTCTTCAGCTACCTCTTCAGCAGCTTCGGCTACGTCGGCAACAGCTTCGTCTATAACGATTTCCATCTCAGACTTGCCTTCGATAACGGCGTCAGCGATCTTGCCAGTGAGTAAACGGACAGCGCGAATAGCGTCGTCATTACCGGGAATAGGGAAATCGATAACGTCAGGGTCACAGTTGGTGTCAACGATAGCTACAACGGGGATACCAAGCTTGCGGGCTTCGTTTACGGCGATGTACTCTTTGCGAGGGTCTACTACGAACAGAGCGCCGGGAAGGCTCTTCATATTCTTGATGCCGCCCAAGAACTTCTCGAGTTTCTTGCGCTCATCTTCCAAACGAAGAACTTCCTTCTTGGTGAGACTATCAAAGGTACCATCTTCACGCATACCTTCCAACTCACGCAAACGAGCGATACGAGTCTGGATGGTCTTCCAGTTGGTGAGCATACCACCGAGCCAACGCTGAGTTACGAAAAACTCGTTGCAACGTACGGCATCCTCGGCGATAGTGTCCTGGGCTTGCTTCTTAGTACCTACAAAAAGAACGGGACGGGGATCAAACATAGGGGTTTCGACGATACGACGGTTCTCGTAATCGTACTGGCCCTTTACGACGGCTTTCAAGAAAGCATAAGCCTCTTTGAGTTTGGCAACGGTCTTCTGAAGGTCGATAATATAGATACCATTGCGCTGGGTGAAGATGAACTTCGCCATTTTAGGATTCCAGCGACGGGTCTGGTGACCGAAGTGAACACCGGCTTCTAAGAGCTGCTTCATGCTAATTAATGCCATTTTATCCTCCTGGGTTTTACCGACGCGACCTATCTCAGTTTATCTTACTATGGCCGCGCCGCCTCGCAGTTTCTAAACAGAACTTCTACCCCGTACTTAGCTTCCCCCCTTATAGGCGGGCCTTCAACCAAAGAGACTGGGCACCCTGAAATTCACAAGAAAAAACTGCTGCGACTTATATTTTTACCAAAGCCTCAGCTGTCAAAAAGCATAAGGCTAAATTTAGCAACGATATTCTATCACTTACTGTTATAGCTAGTCAACCAAAAAGACTGCCGTGGGGCAATCTGACCGCAGAAAAATACCATTACAAAATGAAGCGAGACAAATCGCGGCTCTGACAAATATCTTTCAATTCTTTAAGCACATACTGACGATCGATAAGCACAAGTCCTTTATCCATTTCAGGCGCTTCAAAAGATATTTTTTCTAAAACCCGCTCCAAAAGCGTATGTAAACGACGAGCTCCGATATTTTCATTTTGCTCATTAACTTGACAAGCCATGGTAGCCAGTTCGTCAATAGCCTCATCAGCGAATTCGACTTCTATCCCTTCAGTAGCCAATAATTCTTTATATTGACGGGTCAAAGAATTTTGCGGTTCAGTTAAAATACGCTTAAAATCGTCTTTTTTGAGGCTGTCTAAAGTAACTCGAATAGGGAATCGACCTTGCAATTCGGGTATTAAATCCGAAGGCTTAGTTTCATGGAAAGCGCCGGCTGCAATAAATAAGATATGCTCGGTACGAATAGGGCCTATTTTAGTATTAACTGAACAGCCTTCTACAATAGGTAAAATATCGCGCTGTACACCTTCGCGGGAGACATCCGGGCCGTGACCGCCCCCTTCTTTACCAGCAACTTTATCCAATTCATCCAAAAAGACAATAGCCTGATTTTCAATCAATTCCACAGCCTCACGCTTAACGTCTTCCATGTCGATAAGCTTTTTGGACTCTTCAGCTGTCAATAATTGGAAGGCTCTATCTACAGGAAGTTTATGTTTTTGACGCTTTTTGGGAAACATCGAACCGAAAATATCTTGAAAATTAACACCTATTTCTTCGCTATCACCGGTAACAACTTGTATTCCTTGAGAAGCTTCTTCTTCAAGCTCAATTTCTACGGTACAATTCTTAAATTCGCCCTTAAAAAGACGCTCATAAAGTTCAGCTCGGCTAATTTTAGCTAATTCATTGATAGTTTTTTTATTTCTCTTGGTAGCTTGGCCGCTAAAAACTCCCAAAATTGCACTGTGACGACCGCTTGCATTTCCAGTTTCCACACCTTGTAAACTGTCAAGTAAGCGCTCCAAAGCAGTCAAGCGAGCTTCACGCTTAACTTTTTCCATGCGCTCACGCTCAACCATACGTATACCAACCAAAGCCAAATCACGAATCATAGATTCCACATCGCGACCGACGTAACCGACTTCCGTATATTTGGTAGCTTCCACTTTCAAGAAAGGAGCTCCTACCAGCTTAGCCAAACGGCGAGCAATTTCAGTTTTACCTACACCGGTAGGCCCCACCATAAGGATATTTTTAGGAATAATTTCCTCACGCAACTCCCCGCCTAACTTTTCTCTGCGATAACGATTGCGCAAAGCCACGGCAACAGCTTTTTTGGCTCGCTCCTGACCGACTATATAACGATCCAAAGCCTCAACAACTTGACGCGGAGTCAGCACTTCTTCCAGCTTAATGGAATCATTTTCTTCGTCTTTATTTTGCTCATTGGCAAAAAGCTGCTCCAAAGGATAAGTTTCAAAATCAGGCTTAGCATTACTATCAGTATTTTTGGCAGTTTCTGCTGCCTCCACTTTGGAGTCGCCTTTAGTATTCGTCTCCTCTTTGCCGTTACTTAATTCTTCATTATTATCCTTTTCTTCATCTAAGCTATCGCTCTCAGCTTTATTTTGCTTGGCTTGCTCAAGCTCTTGCTGAATTTTGCGCAAATCGGCGCCAAAAATGAACTGAGGTACAAAATTATTGACATCGTCCTCTTTTTTTTCAGCAGTCTCATTACTTTCTTTATTTTGCTTATTTTCAGGATGCTCGGACATATCTTTAACTAATTCGGCAATATTTTGTCCATTATTCATAAACCGACTGGCCCAAGCCTTAAATTCAGAAGGCAAAACTTCCTCACCGCTCTTATTGTCGGCACTGTCATCAGTTTTATTTTTCGAATAATCTTCCAACTCTTTCATAGCTTTTTGCAAAAACTCTTGTAAGTCTTGTATAGAATCAGAACTCATAAAACACTCCTCAAAAAATTAGACACTTCGTCAGCCCCAAAGGCTTCCGAAGTGCCACATAATTATAGTACAAACTAACGTTCAATCTGATTAGCCGGAACCTTAAAGCGAATATTCTTTATATTCTCTTTCTTGAAAGTACGATCTCCGGTTTCACTAGAGAAATAGAACTCGTTGGTTAACATATAACCGGACAAACGGCGACCATCTTCCATCTCACATTTGTCTAAGCTCCAACTATCCAAACTGAAAAGAATACTCTTAAGATCAACCGGAGCAGTTTTTAAACTTTCGGAAGTAGTCTCCAAAACGATCTCTTTATTGTGACAGCGCCCCACAAAAATATCGCCATTGCGCAAAGTGATAATATCATAAACGTGATCATCCTTGATAACTGGAGATTCTGCCCTAGTTTGAGCAGCTTTTTCTTCAGCTAAGATTTTTGACTCAATTTTTGTATCTATAGGCTTATTGTCGCGGGTAGTTTGAGAGAATTCATCAACCCAACGTCCTTCATCGCTCCAGAGAGATTTCTTGTTTTGAACTTTTTGCTCAACTTGCGACTGCTGTTGACCATTTTTTACAACTTGGGAAGATACAGTCCCATCTTCCATAGACTTAGCGTAAATATGAACATCATCTTCGATTGTCGCTTTTTTATGTTTATTGTCGACAGTTTCTTGTTTAATTTGCGCTACAACCTTACCATCAGCCGGAGATATTTTGCCATTTTTAGCTGCCAAAACACTTTCAGCGTTAAAATCTGTCTTTATATAGTTGGCATTGGGGCCAATAAGCTCGCCCAAACGACCTTCACCGCCCACCCCAGGCACACCGTAGCCAGCAGAGAACTCCAATAAATTATATTGGAAGCGTTTGCCAGAAAGAGACTCAGGCCACAAAAGAGGTTTAAATACGATCAAACCTTTGCCTTCGCGACGCATAGCTGCCAAAGCAGGCGAATCGGAAGCAAATTGCAATAAAGGCAAAGTATCTCCGCCCAAAGCTACGGCGCTATAAGTGTCTTCACCGATTAAAGGCAAAAATACAGTACACTGTCCTACACCGGCCATGACGTCTTGCTTGCTCATAGTAAGTACACCGGCAGCCCGACCATTATATTTATAATTTCCGAGCTCACCCGATTCATTGCGCCCTTTAAATTGCTTACCAGAAAGAGCATAAGACTTCATACCGAAATAGGGAGCGTAACGCGAATCATAGAACCAAAATGAATGGCCTTGACGCACCCAATTGACTATATCCGGACAGCAGGAGAGGTCAAATTGTTCGAAAGGAATTTGTAAAATAAAAATACGAACGGTAGAATCTGCCAAAACATCCTTAACATTGTAAGCATTGCCACGCGTCATAACCTGAATGCCCAATTCATCATACGGATGATATCCCAAAGAGGTCGGCGCTTCGTTATCAGCATAAACGACCGCAGACATAAAGCAGGTGCTCAATAAAAGAATAGTTATAATGCTAAACCATAGCTTGCGCATTTCTCTGCTGCACTCCAATATTTTTTCTCAGCCTTTCCACCAGCTGTACGCCTCTCCTTCTCTAATTACAGTCCAGCGGCGTTTGAGTTGCGCAGCTTTTATGGTATTTGCTGCGCCGATATTTGTGCTTTAAGCGCGTTCATTTTATGACTGGCAGGCATTTTATAGCGGTTGCGAGGCTAAGGTATAAGCGTCAAAGTCTCCGTTTCTCTGTCTGTTGGCTGCGTTT
>CAKTUZ010000011.1 GCA_934621605.1 uncultured bacterium
CGCTCCTGCAGCTGCTCCGGCTCAGCCTATGCGCCAAGCCGCTCCTGCAGCTGCTCCGGCTCAGCCTATGCGCCAAGTTGCTCCTGCAGCCGCTCCGGCTCGACCTATGCACCAAGCCGCTCCTGCAGCTGCTCCGGCTCAACCTATGCGCCAAGCCGCTCCTGCAGCTGCTCCGGCTCGACCTATGCACCAAGCCGCTCCTGCAGCTGCTCCGGCTCAACCTATGCGCCAAGCCGCTCCTGCAGCTGCTCCGGCTCAGCCTATGCGCCAAGCCGCTCCTGCAGCTGCTCCGGCTCAGCATGCACACCAAACTGCTTCCGCCGAAGTCCATGCTGCCGTTGTCGCCGAACCTATGGCTTCTGATATTCACCACTCTGATAGTATTGAGTCTGTTCAGGACATTCGTTCCGATTTGACCGAAACGGAGCATAGCGCTGCGGATAAGTCGAAAGCTGACAATACTTTTGGCAGCCGTTCCGATACCTACCGCTTGGCTAGTTTAGTCAAAAGTGAAGATAAGGATGATAACGATTCCACTTATCGTATCGGTCGCAAGAAGGTCAGTGAAGATGAGTTAGCCAGTTATCCTCCTTTAGGTGTTGAACCAGTTTCTTTACATGATGATCCTCCGACTGAGTCAGGAGAAAAATCTTCTGATTTGAGTGGCGGATTG
Source organism: uncultured bacterium (assembly GCA_934621605.1). Lineage (GTDB taxonomy): Bacteria > Vulcanimicrobiota > Xenobia > Xenobiales > Xenobiaceae > Bruticola. Next base: position 674 of record CAKTUZ010000011.1, read on the forward strand.
GGTGGAGTTTCTGAGGTTTATACTGCAGTGACCGGTTCTCAAGCTGGACTTTACGGAATTAAGGATAAGGCTTATACAGAAGTTTCCGGAGTTTCCGACGGACTTCAAGCTCTCTGGGGGCGCTATCATGACTATATGGCTGAAAACCTCAGTGCCGATATGGTGGAAGGTTTGGCCGATATTAGCAGTCGCAACTGGACTTGTATAAGTAGTGACATGGAAACTGTTATCTCTCAGGGAGCTTCTAAGCTCGATTTAGGCCCTGAGACCGATCAACTTTTGGCTCGTCTTGATGATGACCAGACTTTGGAATACGGTTGGCCATTAGTTGTAGTTGAAACTAATGAAGGTATAAGTGTTGCTCCTCTTTTAGTTGTTAATATCTCTCAACCACCTTACGATGATTACAGTGCTGAGGTTATCAGCGAACCGGTCATCAATCCGGCTGTATTGCGAGCTATTTGGTCTCACAGCAGTGATGTAAACTTCTTGCGTTCTAGTTTCGGTGATGGAGTCCCTCATGGTGCTCTGGCAATTAGCCGTTATGTGCAGCAGATTTGTGAAACTATGGGATTGCAGACTTACGAACTGGATCCTCTCAAGTTAGTACGTGAGTTACCTACTGAGCCTGGCGTGTATAATATGGCTGTGCTCATGTTAACTAGGCCGTCTGCTGCTGCTAAGAGAAATAGCGAAGAATTGCAGGAAGTAGCCGAAAGAGATGATTGGCAATCCAGTGCCAGTAGTTGCTTGTTTGGCGTTAAGCTTAACGATGTTGAGGGGCATCAGACAATGCCGGTAATGCCTTGGTCGGCTGAACCTGTATTTGAAGATTCCTTGCAATTGATTCGCACCAAGGCTTTGACCGTATTTACCATGGCTCAGCGCGACACTATTGATCAGTTGATTGCTTCAGCTTGCGCCAATGCTTGGATCGATAATGAATCTATCTTAGTTCTTTCTGATGACGATAAGAGGTTAGATGAAGTAGTTCACTTAGCTGGTGACGTTCACTCGGCTCTTTTGGTGCGCACTTGTGTTGCTCGCGACTTGGCCATGAATCCCAAGCGAAAGGCTACAAGTCTTTCCGATTTGGCTGGAATATTGCTTAATGAAGTTCAGGCAGCTAGTTCCTCCATACGTCAGATTATCGGCAAGGCTTATAAAGACTTAGAAAAAGTAGAAGAAATTCGCAAGGAGGCACTCAAAGGTGCCTCTTACAGGAAGACTTGGAGCGATAAAAAGATTCGTTGGGAGAGCAAGCGCCTAGAAATTTCTAAGCGTATCTGGCAGCACGGCTTATATCCTCAGGGAACCGATCCTAAAGTTATTGGTGTGGAGGCTAAAAGTTTAGCCAAAGCTGTGATGTTTAAAGGTATGCGCAGTAGTATGTTCCTAAAACAGATTGGCGCTAAGCCTGGAGCCAATATTGAAGATGTGGTTGAATGGGCCAACATTTCTTTGCATATTAAGAGTGCCGAAGCCGAAATCGCTAAGGTGAACGACCCTGACAAGTATAATGTAGGTGCGGCTAATTATCGCTGGGCTGCCAGCTGTATCGGTGCGGTTTCAGCTCGTGTATCCGGTGCTCTGACCGGATGTGCCAATATTTTGGAACGTTTGTCTGAGTGTACTGAGCGCGATGAAGATACCAAGTCTATTGTTACAGAGTTGGTTCCTCACTTAAAAGCTTGGGCTTCCAATTATTACGATGCTAACGAGTTCTTTGAGCTTCAGCCTTGTATGTTTGATACGGTTATTTTTGATAATGCCAACCAAATTAACTTAGCTTGGGCTTTACCTTGGGCTTATCGTGCCAAGCGTTTGGTAGTTATCGGCAATCCTAACGGTATTCCTCCGAATGTTTTTGTCGATGGAGCTCAACTTAATCGTGCGGCCGTTCAATTCCACTTTGACCGTCAAGACCTCATAAATCGCGGTTTAGAGTATGGAGCGACCAGCGTTTTCAATGCTTTCAGCATGGCTTAAGTATTGAATACTTAGGGAAGAAATAGATAAGGGAATGTACTTACATGGGTCGGTACGTTCCCTTCTTGTTTATGGAAGCTGTTAAAAAATGGGTTTAGTATACTGCAATTGCAACGATATCAACGGCCCTTTTCATATTATCGGTGATTGTCACGGTTGTGCGGACGAATTAGCCGAGTTGTTGGAAAAATTAGGGTATATTCTCAAGGAAGACGGCAGTGTTTGGGCTGTTAAAGGAACTGTTACGGCTGATTATAAGCTAGTTTTTGTTGGAGATTATATAGACAGAGGGCCTAAATCTGCTCAAGTTTTGCATATTCTCTTAAAAGCTTGGCAAGACGGAGCGCTCTCTTTTCCTCTTCTAAATTACACTGCACCTTACAATATAGATAAGATCGATACTGAATGCACGATTGGACAATATCGATTTAATTTAGGCGAAGATGAAAAGGCCAAGCAAACTGAAGCTGAGCAATGGTCAATTGTCATTGCCAAGGCTCAGGAGGGCAGCCGAAAAGATAGTCAAGCTATTTTAGATACTGTTAAATTTGAGCCTGTTAATATAAATATAACAAATAGTTCATATGAACAGCGACAATTAAAGCGTGTTCCAATTCTGGCTGTAAAAGGCAATCATGACTTTAAACTTGAAAGAGTAATGCGTGGGCGCAAAGTGCAGGCTGTGTTTACCGATATGGCTTCTACTATGCTCAGTTTGAGAGCTGCTTGGCAAAAGTTATATAGGTTTGCTTTCGGACAAAAGAAGGGGATTTTTCCTTTTTCTTACACGGAATTGGCAGCATTTTTAGATACTTTGCCTCACTATATAACTTTAGAGGGGGGGAATTTGCTCGTCGCTCATGCCGGTTTGTGCCAAGAGTTGCAAGGAAAAGACAATCAAAAAGCAGCTCATTTTTGTCTATTTGGTGATGCTGATGGAAAGCTGGATGAAAATGGACTTCCCATTCGTCGTCACTGGGAAAATTCTTATACCGGAAAGACACAAATCGTTTATGGTCATACTCCTGTGGCCGAACCTTTGAGATGTGGTAATACTTTTAATATAGACACCGGATGTGTATTTGGTGGAAGTTTGAGTGCTTACAGTTATCCGGAAGGGCATACATTCTCTGTAAAGAGCAAAAAAATTTACTGCTACAAAGATGGCATAAGCGATCAGGAGCGAGCAAAAGAATAGTATGAAAAAATCGTTTATAGTCATAGATGGAATTAGTATAAATGTTATTCGCAAACCTGTTAAAAGGGCTTCATTGCGAGTCAATTCCAATAGCGGTGAGGTTTCTATAAGCATTTCCGAGTCCATTACCGATGAGCATTTGCGTTTAATTTTAGAGAATAATTTGCAGTGGATTAAAGATAAACGCTTTCAGTGTCCCGAGTCTAGGGCAACTTCGTTTTTTCTTCCTGAAAAAGAAGGAGAAGAGGGGTTCTGTTATTTTTGGGGAGAGAAATGCAAATTAGTTATTGAAAAATCACCTATACGCAATCGCGTATATTTGAAGGAAGACGGTCTTTTATGTCTTGAATTTTCGCGTTATCTGTCGAGGTCACAAATGGTTTTGCTGCTCGATAATTTCCTGCGTCACGAGTTGCAAACTGAGCTTAATAGAATAATCCCTGTTTGCCAAGATATGACCGCTCTTCAGGCAAATGAGTACCATATAAAAAAAATGCGTACCAAGTGGGGAACTTGTAACACTTGCAAGAAGCGAATTTGGATTAGCCTCAATTTAGTGCATCATTCACCTGATTGCTTGAAATATGTGGTTATTCACGAACTGACTCATTTTCTGGAAGGAAGTCATAATATAATTTTTAAGAGATATATGGATCAATTTTATCCATGTTGGCGTGTAATTAAAGAAAAGTTGGCTCTCCCTTTGGGAACGGCTATGTCTTAGGTGTGTTAAAGTTGTTGGCTTTTGAGAAAAGTGACAGTGCGTCGTTTTCCCTTATGAGAAATGTCAAATAAAAATGGAATGGAAATAAAAATATGGCAACATTTTCTATACTTACTTTAGGATGTCGAGCCAATCAATCTGATTCGGAGTTGCTGGGAGAGATTTTGAAGCAGCATGGATTCCGGCAAGTTGCGGTCAATGAGCCTGCCGATTTGGGTATAGTTAATTCTTGCACCGTTACGGCAGAAGCAGATCGCAAAGCCGGGCAAATGGTGCGTCGCTTAAGTAAACTTTGTCGTTTTGTAATGGCCACAGGATGCGGAGCTGCGGATAAGGGCGGCTTAATTACTAAAAAAATGCTGGCCGAAAATGTCATTGTTTTGCCTCCGGGACAAAGGGAAAAAATTATGGATTATCTCCCCTTTGCCGTTATGGAACTAAAAGTCGGCCACAGTTCTGAGCTAGAGAATGAATTAAAGGAAACTGTTTCTTTTGTACAGGCCAGAGAAGAAAGTGTGCAGCACAGATCCAGAGCTTTACTTAAAGTGCAAGAAGGCTGTAACCACATGTGTACTTTTTGTATTGTGCCTATGGTACGTGGCCCTCTGGTAAGCTTTAGTCCCGAAGAGCTGATTCCTAAGGTAAAGAAATTAGCTGAAGAAGGATATAGAGAAGTCGTTTTAACTGGTACTCACTTAGCTCTGTGGGGACGCGATAGCCGCTCGAAGAAGCAAGCTAAAGCTGAGGGCAAGCCGGAACAGAATTTTGCGGACTTGTTAGAAGCTTTAATACAAAATACTCAAGATGTGCGTTTTAGAATCAGCTCTATTGAGCCTATGTCTTTTCCTGAGCATATTCTGGATTTAATGGTGGCTTATCCGGACAGATTGTGTCCTCATTTGCATTTAGTTATTCAACATGCCAGCGATAAAATTTTGCAGGCTATGCACAGAGATTATACTTTGGCTGAATATGATAATTTGGCGGAAAAGTTTTTAACTCAAGTTCCCGGAGCTTGCTTAACTACTGATGTTTTGGTGGGATTTCCTGGGGAAACCGAGGAAGATGTGAAAATTTTAACTGACTACTTAAAGCGGCGCAAGTTTTATCATTTACATGTATTTCCTTATTCCAAACGTCAAGGCACCGTAGCTGCCAAACTGGATAATCAGGTTCCCGAACAGGTTAAGAAAGAGCGCGTTAGAAGAATTATAGAACTGGGCAAGGAAACTGCTCAAGAGGTTTATTGCTCTTTTGTAGATACAATACGCCCAGTTTTAGCGGAGCGTCTCTCCGACCGTGAAGGTTTTTTAACCGGAACAGCCGATAATTTTTTAACTGTAGAATTTCCCGGAAGTGTTTCCGATATTGGCAAGATTATGCCTGTAGAAATTAGGAGGAAAAATGAGCTTTAGACGTACCAAAATCGTAGCCACGATAGGGCCGGCTTCTCAAGATGAGCAAATGCTTACCAAGTTGGTAAAAGCTGGCATAAATGTAGCTCGTTTAAATTTCTCTCACGGAACTCACGAGAGCCATCAAGAGCTTTATAACCGTTTGCGCAAAGTCAGTGCTGAAAATGGAGCTTTCCTCACCATCTTGCAAGATTTGTGTGGGCCTAAAATTCGTTTGGGCATCATCAAGAGTGGCAGCGTTATGGAAGTTGGCCAAACTTGTGTATTTACTGCCGAAGAGGTAGAAGGGGACGCTCATCTTATGCACGTTTCTTACCCTCGATTGGCAGAGGAAGTACAGCCAGGAAGTATGATTTTGCTTGATGATGGCTCTTTACAATGTCAAGTAGAAGAAGTTAAAGATGGCAAAGTTTATGCTAAAGTATTGGTCGGTGGCCCTATCAGCTCTCACAAAGGGGTCAATTTACCTGGCACTAAATTATCGGTAGCTTCCCTGACAGAAAAAGATGCTGATGATTTGCGCTTTGGCTTAAAAATGGGCGTCGACTACGTGGCTATGTCCTTTGTACGCAGTCCCAAAGATGTGGAACCTGCTCGCAAAATTATGGACGAAGTGGGCATTCACCGTCCCATTATCGCTAAAATTGAAAAGCCTGAAGCTTTAGATTGCATTGAAGAAATAGTTGAAGCTTTTGACGGCATTATGGTTGCCAGGGGAGATCTGGGTGTGGAAATGCCTATTGATGATATTCCCGTCGTGCAAAAGCGTTTAATCCATTTGGCCAGAAAGAAATACAAGCCGGTTATTTGTGCTACGCAAATGCTTGACTCTATGATTCGTAATCCGCGTCCTACCAGGGCCGAAGTTACCGATATTGCCAATGCTATTTTTGACGGCGTCGATGCAGTAATGCTTTCTGGCGAAACGGCTTCTGGTGCTTATCCAGAGGAAGCTGTCACTGTAATGGCTGGGGTAGCTACCAAAGCTGAGGCTTGTCTTCCTTACGACCAGATTTTTACTCTTGACTTTGAAAAGGAAGATCGTCCCAATTTAGGCTGTGATATAGCTTTAAGTGCTTGTGAAATAGCCGAAGCTTCCAAGGCCAAAGCTATCCTAGCTTGCACTGCCGAAGGACATACTGCCAGATGTATCTCCCATTTTAGACCTCGTACTTTGGTTGTGGGAGTTGCTTATGACGAGACTGTAGCTAGGCAAATGAATTTATTCTTCGGTGTAGCTCCGGCATTGATTAAAAAGTCTGAAAATATTGGCGGTATGGTGCTTGGCTCTACCAATGAAGCTATGCGCTGTGGATTTATAGATAAAGGCGACAAAGTTATTGTAGTAGCAGGTTTTCCTCCGGGTGAGCCTACTAATTGTATTTTTGTTAATACTGCCAAATAATATAACCAGTAGGAAATCGTTTACTTAAGTAAGCGAAAGGCTTACATGAAAAAATTGCGCCGATACCAACATGCATAAGTGCTAGGTATAGACGCAAAAGTGTGGCAATAAAAGAAGACAGTCCGGTCTTTTTTCTGGACTGTCTTTTTTATGTTTTACCTTTAGCTTTAAGCAACGCTTTTACCTTACTGACGAGGTAAACATTGGTCTTGCTCGGATTGTCTTTATATGTAGGCATGTAATCAAGTTGATCCGCCGCTCCCAAGCAAGCGATATATTGAATTTGTTCGTTGGTTAAGATTTTTTCAATCTCTTCAGTAAAAACGGAACTGGAACTTTGAGCTTTGCGAACACGGTATAAGTAAGGTAAAAGTTGAGAGGCTTTATCCTGATCGAGCTTATATTGGGTTTTTTGCATGGCAGCCAAGCTCTCTAAAGTTTTATATAAATTGCTGCTTTGACGGCTGGCAAATTGGGGAGCGCTCAGCGAAGTCATTTTGTCATTTACATTGAGAGGACTGCGCAATTCTGGCTGTTGAGGAAAAGATGGTAATACACTTAGTCCGAGCCAATATACAAAAGCTGCTAAAATTAGTTTCGTTTGTTTCATATCTTATCTTAAAAAATTTGGCAGGTTTCCACTTGAAGGGAAACTTGCCAAACTATAGCACTTGGTCGATCTTAATAAGTTGAGCTAATTAGCGGTAATTTTACTTTTTAAATCGGCTCTCGATACGCTCCAAGTCCATCTTTACCATAGGATGGTTGCCATTTATTTGCTTACATTTCATGAAGTGAGTTTGAGCAGATTTCAAGTCTTCAAGGTTTTTATTTAAGTCATAACGTCTTTCGTAACAACATCCCAAATAATGTTCGACATCGGCGTTATTGCCACCATAAGCTTTAGCTGCAGCGGTCAGACTTAAAATGGCACTTTCAATATCTCCGTCTCGGTAAGCAATTAAACCGGCTCCTACCAAAGCTTGCGGAGTAGTAGGGTTAAGTTTTAAAGCTTGAGCATACAAATCTTTAGCTTTACTTATACTGCCCGCTTTGAGGGCTTCCTCACCCTGACCGGCTAAAGCAATAGCTTTGCTGTTATCAGAAGTGGCAATAGGCAAATTGGCTAAGCTGCCGACCGGCAGGGCAGAAGAATCCGAACCGCTTTTAGGTACAAAGGTAGCTTTTGCCAAAGCTTCTTCAATTTTAGCCAATTCGCGCTTGGCAGATTCATGTTTAGAATCAAGCTTGATACATTCTTTCAAATGGTCACGAGCTAATTCTATTTCGGAACGTTGTAACTCCAAAAGGGACATTCTGTAGTAGCATTCAGCCCGGCGGTAATTTTTCTTGGCTAATTCTTCGTAAATAGGATAACAATCGATATTGTTTCCAGCATCTTGAAGTACTGAAGCTTTATAAAATTGGGCTTCTTTGTTGTCCGGTTCTAAAATACATACATTATTTATAAGATCCAGAGACATAGAGAAATTGCCCAACTTGCGGAAAAGTTGAGACATTTGCATACGATAATCGGTTTTGCGCCCGACGATCTGACCGGCCAAATCGCCTACATAGGCGAAGCGTACAGCGTCCTCTACTTGTCCGTTATCGATGCTCCACTTTATGCGTGCTTCTACACGTTCAAAAAAGCTCTTATCAATGAGTCTGGTATTGTCTTTTAGGACGGTGGGCCAGGCTTCTACGGGAGCGGAAAACACTCGGCGCAGCATCAAAACTTGTGAAGCTTCATCGGCAGCTTGAACTGGAGCAGCAAAACTGAGTGATACTCCCAATAATGCAGCTGCAGCAAAGCTAGTTATAAAACGTTTACTCATAGTGTTCCTCGCACATTGTCTTCGCCGCCAGGATTCTATCTAAAAGCCGTTGCTTCCTACCTGTATGCTTAGCGGTGTCAAAACTGACCGACAATATGGGTTAGCGTCCTTCTGAGTTGTTGTTTTCCGACTCAGAGTGGTTGGCATTTTCACGATGGTGAGTTTCTTCAAATTGACCTATGGAACGGTTTTTGCGCACATTATTCCAAGCAAAATAGCGTCCATTCATAGCAATGTAAACACCGTGAGGCAAAGTTTGAGCAAAAGCTAAAGCGCTGCCCAAATTGAAGAGTCCGTCGGAGCTGCCAAAAGCATAAGGGATCATAGCTCCGGTTAATATAATAGTTTTATTTTTTATACGTTCACCGAGATATTTAGCCGTTAATTCCATAGTATCGGTACCGTGAGTAATAACAATACGCTCATTATCACTTTTTATACATGATGAATAGATAATTTCTCGGTCGCTGTCACTCATTTCCAGGCTGTCTATCATCATTAGAGTGCGAATTTCTACATTAGTTAAATTTCGCCCTAAGCGCAGCATCTCATGCAAATGACTATCGCGGAAATAAAGCTTACCGTGCAGCTCATCGTATTCTTTGTCGAAAGTACCGCCGGTTACAAAAATGCGGATATTCTTCATATTTATAGTTTTGACACCATCATTCTAGAGCGTCTGCTGAAAGTGAATTTCTGCAGACGCTCGATTATTATTTAAATACAGCGTTTGCCTAATTACTTAAGCGAAGACATATAAGAAATAATTCGATCTAACCCCTTGTCTATCAGTTCCATACTGGTAGCAAAGCTAAGTCTGATATGATTGGGGGCACCAAAATCTTCGCCTGAGACTACCGCAACTTGGACGTTATCGAGTAAGGACTCAGCCAATTCGTGAGCGCTGTTGATTTGACGACCTTGAGGATCTTTTTTACCGAAATAAGCGCTGACATCTGGGAAAGCATAGAAAGCGCCGGTGGGACGAGAACATTTTATGTTGGGAATTTCCATAATACGCTCATAAATATGGGCGGCGCGTTTGGCAAATTCTTTGACCATATTGGCTACTGAATCTTGAGGGCCATGCAAAGCCTCAATTAAGGCTGCAAAATTGCTGGCGGTAATGTTGGAAGTCATTTGGCTTTGTAACTTAGTCATACCGGCGATAATTTGTTCTGAAGCGACAGCATAGCCGATGCGCCAGCCGGTCATAGCATAAGCTTTGCTTACTCCGTTAATCGTAACGACACGTTCGCTCAATTCAGGGTTGGCGCAGGCGAAACTTAAGAAAGGATAATCGGCGTAAGTTAAGCGTTCGTAAATTTCATCGGAAATGACGAAAAGCTGCTCGTGTTTAGCAATTACGGCGGCTAGAGCTTTTATTTCTTCGGGAGTGTAGCTTATACCGGCCGGATTGGAAGGAGAGCAAAGCAAGAAAACACGACTCTTGGGAGTAATGGCGGCTTCCAATTGTTCGGGAGTTACCTTAAAGTTATTGTCGGGATCAGTTTCGATTACTTTTATTGTACCGCCGGCTAATTTTATGTGCTCGGGATAGCTGACCCAGTAAGGGGAGGGTAAAAGTACCTCATCGCCGGGATTAACCAAAGTTAAAAAACTGAGGAACAAAGCCAATTTAGCGCCGGTGGAAATAATGACGTTTTTAGGGGTAATGTCACGGTCAAAGCGCTTTTTGAAATAGTCGGCTACTGCTTGGCGAGCTTGCACGGTTCCCGGAGTTGCTTCATAGCGGGTAGCTCCGTGATGCAGAGCATAGCAAGCGGCTTCAATAATATTCTCCGGAGTAGAGAAATCTGGTTCGCCTGCTCCGAAACTGACTACGTCGGCTCCCGCAGCTTTGAGGGCTTTGGCTTTGGCATTCACCGCCAAAGTAGAGGAAGGCTTAACATTCATTACGCGATTGGATAAAACGGTCATATTATCTCCTTGGTTTCCTGTTGCTGATAGCTCTAAAAAGTCATCCAAGATCTGTCCCTACTTTCTGTCTTAAAATTGCTCCTCCCTCTCTTTTTAGCTAAAAAAAAGCCTAAATTAGGCACAAAAATAACTTAGCCAAGCAAACAAATACTCATATGCTAAATAGTTTAGTAGGTTAACCTTTTATAGCTTAATTTGTAAGCTAAAAAGTAGGAAAACATCTTATTGTGTAATATTAACAGGCGGGAACTGCTTCGAGGCGCGGCTCCCTCCGTTTGTGTGGTTATAAGGCTTTGCGCCAAGAGAGGAAATTCAAATATTTGAAAACTAAAGATAATGTAATTGTAGAAGGCCGTACTTTAGCCGAGTTAGTACCTGGAGATACGGCTATTATCGAGACTTTTAAAGAAATAGGCCCTAACGTGCGTCGCATTATGACCTTGGGCATAAATGCTGGAGCGACAGTAAAAATGGTACGCCGCGCTCCTTTGGGGGATCCTTTGGAATTTGAAGTTAACGGCTGTTTACTCACCTTGAGAAGTGAAGATGCCGCTTCTATTGTTATAGGGAGAATACAACATGACTAAGGCTTGCTGTCATACCGGAGAGGCAAATCTTGTCGACAGCAAAGAGGATAGAACTACCGATAGCAGCCGCCTTTTTGTAATGGTGGGCAACCCTAATGTCGGTAAAACTACGCTGATTAACGCTATTTCCGGCGCTTCGTTGCGTATTGGTAATTGGCCCGGCACTACCGTAGAGCGTATGGAGACTCACTTCATTTACCATTGTAATTCTAAAGAATTACAAGCTGGTGCCCAAGAGTCGGAAAATACTGCTTTAAGTAGTCAAACTAAATCTGATTCTGCTGAAAAAACATCTACCGAACAAGCCAAAGTCAATACTGAAGAAGCAGAAGATACTTCCATTAGAGTTCATCTAGTCGATTTGCCGGGGGCTTACGGCTTAGCCGCTTCCAGTGCTGAAGAAAAAGTTACTCGCGATGAATTACTTACCCGTATGCCCGATGCGGTTATAGATGTGATCGACGCTGGCAATTTAGAGCGCAATTTAGCTATGACTATTGAGCTTATTGAGCTTGGTGTCCCTGTTGTTGTAGCTTTAAATTTGCTTGATGAAGCTAAAGAAAAGGGTATGAAGCCTAATATTGAGGCCTTGTCCGAAGCTTTGGATTTGCCAGTGGTGCCTACTGTAGCCGTCAAGGAAGAGGGCGTGCGAGAGCTTATGCGTCATGCCATAGCCGCTAAGCGCAGCAAGTTAAAAATAGAGTACCCGCCAGAAATAGAGAAAGCTATTGAAGATCTTTCCTCATTTTTGGATACTCCAGCGGCTCGCTGGATTGCTGTAGCTGCTTTAATTGGCGATAAACTGGAAGATTTAGATGATCCTACCGAAGGCCAGGCCCAGGAAGAGGGCGAGCGAGCTCACAAAGCTATCAAGATTCCTTCCGATTTTAGGAAAAAGGCTGAGTATTATCGCAAGAAGTTTGCTGAAAGCGGTACCGATTGTTTCTTAGAAATTGCTGATACTCGCTATCGTTTAGCTAGAAAAGTAGCCGAACTTGGGCAGTCTGCTCCGGCTGGTGTTCATAAGCTTACTGCCGCTATCGATAAAGTAGTATTGCATCCAATTTTTGGCATACCGATCTTTTTATTCTGTATGTTAATTTTGTTCCGCTTTACTTTCGCTTTCTCGGATCCTTGGGTAGCTTGGCTAAATACCATAAAAGAAGTTTTTATGGGCTGGACAGCTTCAGCTCAAATGCCTGACATGGTGCGCTCGTTTGTTATGAATGGCGTCTTGGAAGGCTTAGGTACTGTCTTAGCTTTTACTCCGGTTTTGTTTGTACTTTATGTTGGCATGAGCGTCTTGGAGTCTAGTGGTTTTTTGGCCAGATCGGCATTTTTGGTAGATCGTATCATGAAAGCCATGCGCTTGCCCGGTAAAGCTTTTATTCCTATGTTGGTTGGCGTGGGCTGTAATGTTCCCGGTATTGTGGCTACTCGCACTTTGGAATCTTTCAACGAGCGTTTGAGAGTGGCTATGGCCGTTCCCTTTGCGCCTTGTAGCGCTAGAATGGCCGTTTTTGCCTTCTTTGCCACGATCTTTTTCCCTAAGAACCCATCATACGCTCTGTTTTTCATTTACACTGTAAGCATTGTCATGGGTCTGTTTACTATTTTGCTCATGAGTAAAATTTTACATTCCGATGAAACCGGCTCCATTATGGAATTGCCTCCTTACAGGTTGCCAACTATGAAAGTTATTTGGAAGCAAGCCTGGGCCCGCACTTTGAGCTTCTTGGAAAGTGCTGGCGGAGCTATTTTTATTGCCGTTATTTTTGTCTGGGTTATTAACAGCTTTCCTGTGGGAAGTATAGATGGCAGCTATTTCGCTCGCTTATCTCGTATTTTTACTCATTTTACTTCTACGTTTGGTATCACCGATTGGCACTTGGCTGGAGCTTTGGTGCCCGGCTTTGTAGCTAAAGAAGTTGTGGTAGGCTCTTTAGCGGTCAGCTATTTCGGAGCTGGCGGTGAGGTGGCTTCTTTAACGCTGGGCAGCGGTCTGGAACAGATTGCCGTTGGTTTTATAGATGCTATTATCGACACTTTTAAAGCTGTATTCCAACTTTTCGGTTTGGTAAGTTTTGGTGACGACTCTGAAGGAGGCCCTGCCGGTTTAGCTTCTCAAATTCTCAATTGCGCTTCTCCGCGAGCTATTTTAGCTTACATGGTTTATGTATTGCTTTATATGCCCTGCGTAGGTACTTTAAGTGCTTTGAAAACTGAATTTGGTTGGAAGTGGACTGGCTTTTCTATAGCTTACTCTTTAATAGTGGCTTGGATTTTAGCCGTAATTGTCTATCATCTTCCTTTAGGCAACTGGTTAGCTGGACTTTAGTTTCCAATTCACTCAGGCAGGAGGCGCTATGATTAAAGCTTTGTTGCGTTCTGTAGCTCAAGAAAAATCTTGGCCAGAAATTGCTTCTGAGTTGGGCTGTTCAGTTCAAGTATTGGAAGCTATGCTCAATCAATTAGAGCAAGGTGGCTATCTAACGCGCCAGGGGAGCGGCTCTTCTCAGTGTGCTCCCACTGCTTGCCAAGCTTGTCTTTATAAAAAGATGTGTGCTGCTAAAGCTAAAATTAACGTCTGGAGCCTGACTGAAAAAGGCCGCCAAGCTGCCGAAATGGCTGATTAACTTCGGCCTTGGATTTGCATAAAAAAGCACTTCTCGCCAGTTGCTAAAAGCTAAGCTGAGGAGTGCTTTTTCTTTTATCTTTGCGGTATATTGAGCTTATAGCATAAGTTGCGTCCACTGCCTTCTTTTCTAAGCAGGCCGCTTTCCGTCATGGTGCGTAAAAGATTTACAGCAGTTGCTTGGGAAATTTGCAAAGCAGATTCGACATCTCTCCTTTTTAACGTATCGGTACCTTTAAATATATCAATTACTGCTTGAAATTTTTTATTGATTAAAGTTTGATTAACAGCAGATTTTATAACTGGCATTGCTATTTTGTGAGTTTCTGCAAGGTAATTTGTATTAGGTAGAGTTACCTTAAAAGCATTGTTGCTAATTTCAATTTTTTCTTTTTCCTCGCAATTTGCATAGTATTCTTTAATCCTTAATATTCCAGTCCCGTAAGCTTCAATTAGTTTCAAACGATAAAAAACATTAGCCAAATTTGGATTGCGAAAGGCTGATACGCCTAGCATAATATCGTTAAAAGAGATACCTCTTACTAATCCTCCTAAGTTTATAAATTCCAAGCGATCATCAAAGAGACTTATTAAAATAGGAGCGCTCATAGAATAATCGCGATGGACAACAGTATTTATAAGAGCTTCACGGACAGCTTCCGGAGGATAATCTCTGTGATCAATACGTTCCAAACCACTGAAAGTAGCTCTAGTTCTGTTGAATTTATCTATGTATTGAGCAGCTTGTCCTAATTGATCTAAAATAGAGCCTGATAATTCCTTTCTGTCTTTAAAAATAGATTTTTTACTACCTTCAAAAACCGCTAGTTTTATGCTATGGGTACATTGATCCGATAAAAGAAAACCAAGATTGGAAAACGTACCGTCATCTTTTATAATCTTTAAAGTACGTTTCTGAGCATCGTTAAATTTTATTTTTTTCTTAGAAAAATATTTAGCTGCACTCTTAAAAGTTAATTGTTGGTTCAGCGATACTGCTTCTTCGTAACTGTCACCGCTGGTTTCTTTTATCATACTTATAATAGCTGTTTCCGAAGCTGGAGCAGAAGAAGCTCCATGTCTAACATATACGCCTTCAGGACGTATCCCTTTTCCGGCTATATAATATGGTCTATGAGTGCCTCGATAAACTTGGACAACGATAACTTTTTTTTGCGATATTTCTTCGACATGACTATCAACGAACATAGTTACATCAGGACGAATACTATCACGAATCATGTTGTGAATACGCAATACAGTTTGATCAGGATTATCTACTCCTATAACACTACCATCATCGTTTAAGCCAATATAAATATTTCCGCCGTCAGTATTGGCAAAAGCTACAATGGCGTATTTTATATCATCTACATAGTCACGTTTAAACTCGGTATGTTTGTCTTCCAACATTTATTTTTTTTCTCTTTCTAATAATTTTTCTAATATTATATAACATTAGAATATTAGCAAATTATTAGATAATCTATCAAGAGCGCCACTGCTTTTATAAAATCTTTAAATTGCAAATTAAATTGCGATATTAAGTTGTAAAAAAGCGGATCTGATGGAAAAATTTTCGCAAACCATTTAGGAATCTGATGAAGAGAAGAGCCTGAAGTGATGGGATTTTAAGGGAACCTAACAAAATAGTCTTTATCTTAAGACATTCGATCCCCTTATAGCTGCCGAAATGGCTGATTAACTTCGGCCTTGGATTTGCATAAAAAAGCACTTCTCGCCAGTTGCTAAAAGCTAAGCTGAGAAGTGCTTTTTTATAAAACGGCTTGTTGCCCGCAATTTGCATGCAGCAAGCCGCCTCGATATCTTACTTTATTTACGATTTTTGTGGCATTTGCCAGCCGTTAACATCGGTATGTAAAAGGTGATGTGACTTTTTAGACAAGGGTTTACCCAGATACTCTGCGTAAAGCGCCCGCACATCTGGATTCTCGTGGGAGAAGCGAAGTTCCGACTTGCGGTCGAGATCCCAAAGTACATTACCGCGGCGTTCTGCGCATTCTTCGCTGTCGTGGATCGGCTGGCCACCGCCACCGGCACAACCGCCTGGGCATGCCATGACTTCGACGAAATCATACCGCACACGGCCAGACTCGATTGCTTCCAGCAATTTTCTCGTGTTTGCCAGGCCGCTCACGACTGCCGTGCGGACAGTACCCGCACCTGGAATTTCGAAGCTGGCTTCTTTCCAGCCTTGTATACCACGTACGGCTGAAAACGCATCCGGGTTAGGATTTTTACCTGTTACAAGATAATATGCACTGCGAAGCGCCGCATCCATTACGCCACCTGTGGCGCCGAAAATGACTGCCGCACCTGTGCCGGAGCCAAGCGGGGAATCGAAACTGCTCTCTTCCAATGCTGTCGGATCAATCATGGAGCAACGTAGCATTCGCACCAATTCGCGTGTGGTGATAACGACGTCAACATCCGGATCGCCACAGGCGCTCTTCATTGTCGGAAGCTCGGCTTCCGCCTTTTTCGATGTACACGGCATGACAGAAATGACGCGGATATTCTTCGGATCGACGCCTATTTTTTCTGCAAAGTAACTCTTTGCAATGGCACCGAACATCTGTTGCGGTGATTTGGCTGTAGACAGATTCTTAGCAAATTGCGGGAACTGTCCTTTCACAAATCTTACCCAGCCAGGACAGCAGGAGGTGAACATCGGCCATGTATAGGCATCTCGGTGAGTAAAGCGTTCAACGAACTCACTGCCCTCTTCCATAATCGTAAGATCGGCACTGAAATTGGTGTCAAACACGTAATTGAAACCAAGTTGACGAAGTGCAGAGGCAAGCACACCTGGAGTTGCTTGCTCGGCGGTCAGCCCGAAATATTCTGCCCAGGCTGCGCGAACTGCGGGAGCAACTTGCACGATAGTGGTCAGCTTCGAATCGGAGAGCATACGGTAGACGCGATCG
Source organism: uncultured bacterium (assembly GCA_934621605.1). Taxonomy (GTDB): domain Bacteria; phylum Vulcanimicrobiota; class Xenobia; order Xenobiales; family Xenobiaceae; genus Bruticola. Next base: position 17,354 of record CAKTUZ010000011.1, read on the forward strand.
GTATCGTCGCGTTCCTCCAGCGCACCAACGGGACAGTGAGTTACGCATTGACCGCAGTAAGTGCAAAGGGAAGTTGAAAGGTTGTCAGATTTAACTGGACCTACAGCTGTGCGAGAACCGGTTCCGACCAAGTCCCAGATATGGACGCCCTGCATCTTATCGCAGACCTGTACACAGCGCATACACTTAACGCAGCGATTATCAAAGCGCAGAATCGGCGCAGAATAGTCAACAGTTGAGGGACGCAGATTCTTCTGATAGGGAGCGCTGAGCAGATTATAATCGTTGGCAAGTTTCTGAAGCTTACAGTTGCCGCTGCGTGTACATTTGACGCAGTTTACATCGTGTTGACTGAGCAGCAGCTGGAGGTTGACGCGGCGCGTCATACGAACTTTCTGAGATTTCGTATGGATGACCATGCCTTCGCTGACCATAGTATCACAGGCAGCGACAAGCGTGTCCTGTCCCTCAAGCTCTACCATACAGAGACGGCAGGCGCCGATCTCGTTAAGATCTTTGAGGTAGCAGAGTGTTGGAATATCAATGCTCGCCGTGCGTGCTGCGTCCAGGATACTTGTGCCCTCCGGTACGCTAACGGTTTTATTGTCAATAACAAGTGTTACCATCTTTCCATCCTCCCTCCCTTGAAGATGCCATAGCCAAAGTGATCGCAGCGCAGGCAGCGAGCACTTTCCGCGCAGGCTTCCTCGTGCGTCATGCCATATTCAATATCTTCAAAGTCGCATTTGCGCTGTGCAGCCTCACGTTCTTTAGTGTTGATGCGACCACGCGCAGGACATACAGAAAGATGCGGCGCAGGGATTTCCACATCTGTGCGGATTTCATGATGGAAGCCGAGTTGTTCATCGATATTAGCTGCTGCAACTTTACCTGCCGCAATAGCACGGATGGCAGTAGCGGGGCCTGTAACACAGTCACCGCCAGCAAAGACGTTCTCCATATTGTCGATCTGACTGGAGCTTTCAGTCATAAATGTTCCCCTTCGAATTGGGATACCGGTTTGCTCAAAGCCAGCGATTTCTACGCCTTGTCCAATGGCAACAACGATAATATCGGCAGGGATGCGCTCTTCAGACAGATCTGCTTTCTCTGGACGTGGGCGGCCTGCTTTGTCGGCAAGACCGATAATTTGCGGCTGCACCCAGAGAGCGGTTGCTTCGCCCGCTTCGTTTGCTTCAATGCGCACCGGTGCACAGAGTTCGCGGATTTCCGCGCCCTCAGCAATCGCGCCCTGTACCTCGTCGGGAAGAGCGGTCATATCCGTAATTCTTCGGCGATAGACGCAAGTCACGCTGTCAGCACCAAGGCGCACAGAACTTCTGGTGACATCCATGGCCACATTGCCGCCGCCAATAACTACGACATGCTTGCCGGTAAAGTCAGGCATTACATCGTCGCCGATAGCGCGCAGCATCTCAACGGCGGACATAACATTTTTGCTGTCTTCTCCCGGAATGCCGGTCTTTTTGTCCGTATGAGCACCGATGGCAACGTAAAGGCAGTCGTAATCTTTATGTAATTGCTCGAAGGAAATGTCTTTTCCGACAGTCACATTAGTATGTACTTCGACGCCGGAAGACAAAATAGAGTCGATTTCCGCATTAAGTTTTTCCCGCGGAAAACGGTAAGCCGGAATACCATAGCGCAGCATTCCGCCAAGTTGTTTCCTCTCTTCAAAGATCGTGACGCTATGTCCCATAAGGCGCAGATAATATGCACAGGACAGACCGCTGGGGCCACCGCCGATAATAGCTACGCGTTTGCCGGTATCTTCTGCACAGGGAGGATTTGGCACATCGCCTGCGTGATCGACTGCGTAACGTTTTAGTCCGCGAATATTGATAGGTGCATCGACCATATTGCGGCGGCAGCGCGCTTCACACGGATGCTCACAAATGTAGGCGCAGGAAGTAGGCATGGGATTATCCTTGCGGATAAGGCGCACAGCGTCTGCATACCGTCCTTCACGCACAAGAGCAACATAACCGGGTACGTCTACACCGGCCGGACACAGCGATACGCAGGGAACCGGGTTCTGCAGCGAAGCAAGGCAGCGGTGGTGCTGCACATGATTCACGTAATCATCATAGAAGCCCTCGAAGCCGCTCAGAACCAATTGTGCCGCATCGCGTCCAATGGCGCAATCAGCAGAGGCGACAATCGCCTGCGCCGTTTTCTCAATGATTTCGATGGTTTGCATTGTGCCGGTGCCGTCGAGAACTTCTCCCATCAGTGTGACAAGTTGGCCAAGTCCAATACGACAAGGCACACATTTGCCGCATGACTGTGCGTGGCAGAGTTGCAAAAATGTCAACGACATATCGATGGGACATAATCCCGGAGGACTGGACGCGATTCTGCGCTCCATATCCTTGTACAGGCGATCTACAACCGTCTGCGCCTTGCTTGCAGTTTTAATATCTAATCTGCTCAAGGGGCTCTCACTCCTTCTGATCTCTGAATTCCTAATCCCCTCCCAGTGGTTCAGACATGTTGTTGATATTCCTGCTTCAAATACGTCTCTATAACTAAAGCCAGGGGCTTTACGGCACTTGCGGTAAGCGTAGCAGAAAATATCAAAGAAATATTCTTAAATCCTAATTCAAGCCTTTTTGAAGAGCCGGAAAATTTGCTTAAACAAGAAATGCGCGAGCCCGCTCTATACAATGCTGTCATTTTAGCTATTGCTAATGGCGCCTCTAAACTTTCGGAAATAGCTACTAAAGTCGGCGAAACAACCGCCACTTGTCCGGTCTATTTGCGTAATCTTGTTTTGCTCGGTTTGGCAAAAAAAAGAGACTCCTTATGGAGAGACAGCCTATGGAGAGACAGCCACTCGCAAGACTATTTATGCTCTTGAAGATAATATGTTTTGCTTTTAGTATCGTTTTGTGCTTAACAATAAATCCTTAATCGCTAGAGGAGCTGCCGATTTAGTCTTTAGGCGTATTGAGCCATATTTTTCTGAATATATGGGGCCAGTTTTTGAACAAATTTGTCAGCAATACCTTTGGTACTTACTTTTGCAAGGTCGGCTTTCAATTGAATTTACCGAACTAGGCCGCTGGTGGGGCAACGATCCTATCGCTAAAAAACAAGCAGAAATAGATATTATGGGCGTTCAAGAGAAAAGCAAAGCCTTGTTTGCCGAATGTAAATGGATAAATGATAAAGTCGATCAGGAAGTATTGGAAACTTTAGTAAAGCGCAGCCACTTATTTAATTACGCGCAAGCACAGTTATTCTTATTTAGTAAAAGCGGCTTTACTCAAAAATGCGTCGATTTAGCCAAACAATTAGGCAATGTGTCGTTAGTTACTTTTGACGATATAGCTAAGGAGTTTGTGAAATAGAATTGTTTTTGCCTAAACGCAAGGGTTTTAAGTAAAAATAAGAGAAAAAATCTCATATATTACTATGTAATATGTAAAAATTGCTTTTTTAGGTAGTTAGATATGTTATGCCAGTTTACCGTAAAAAATTTTAAAAGTATACGTGATGAAGTCACTTTAGATATGCAAGCGGCTTCCATTTCTGAGCATACAGACAAAATTATCAAAGTGGGTGGAAAAGATAATCTTTTACCTGTAGCTGTTATTTACGGCCCTAATGGTGGTGGCAAATCTAACGTTTTGAAGGCTTTACATGCTTTAATTGCGAGAGTTGAGCTACCAATATTGGCTATAGGGCTTGGCAAAAAGGTTAATGGCGGCTATCATATTGAGCCTTTTGCTTTCAGTAAAGAAACTGTGCAAAGTCCTACCGAGTTTGAATTGTTTTTTAGGACTAAGTTGGCAGAATATCGTTATCAGTTGGATGTTAAAGGAAATTATATCCAGCATGAACGCTTAGATCGCATGAAGTTGGAAACCAAACGTCGCTCATTTTTATTTGAAAGAGATGAAAATAAGATAGTATTGAAAGGCGATTTAGCTAAATTAAAAGTTAGCACCGATTTGTCTTCGGAAATGCCTTTATTAAGTTATTTGGGTATTACTTTTGGCAATAACGAAATAATTAAAGACGTTATCAATTGGTTTTTATTCAAGACACAAGTTTTCGATTACGGAAATCCGTTTTGGGAACAAACAGCTTTTGTACCTTCAACTGAAGAGGAAAAGAATAAAATTACAAAGTTAATGCAAGATATGGGACTTGATATAATTGATTTTAGAATGGAGACTGAAGGCAATAAAATAATAGATGTTTTTACAAAACATGTTGTTAATAATCACAAATTTGAGCTCAATTTAAAAGATGAATCAAGCGGCACCATAAAAATTTTTGGTATGTCTCCGTTGATTATAGACAGTTTAAATAATGGTAAAACACTAATCATTGATGAATTAGATGCTAAGCTTCATCCGCTTTTATTGCGTTATGTTATAGAGTTATTTACCAGTATGGAAATAAATAAATATGGTGCTCAGCTTATTTTTACTTCCCACGATCTCTCAACGATGAATGCGGATGTATTTAGGCGTGATGAAATTTGGTTTGTAGCTAAAGGTGAAGAACAAAATTCCAAGCTTTATTCTTTAGTAGAATTTAAGACTGAAAAGGGAAAACACGCACGTAAAGATGCTAGATATGATAAGCAATATTTAGAAAGCAAGTACGGTGCCGATCCATATCTTAACAAGATTAACCAATTGGGGGAAATAGATTGTGGCTTTTAAAGATTCTTGGAAGAAGAAGCGTCGTCAAGGATGGATTAAGGAGAGGCGAGATCACTACATCTTTTGTGAAGGGAAATGCACAGAGCCTAACTATTTTAGCTGTTTAATTGGCAATTTTTAAGTAGCTGACCATTTATGGGATAGGATATAAACGCGGTAGATATAATATTTATCTGATATGTTTGCATAAATGCCAACAATTTATGTGATTTTATGGAGTTGAGGAAAAATAGTATGCAGCCGCAAAGTAAAAGACCAGGTTTAGGCTTCATCGATTTTACCCCTTTGTTGCAATTGCTTAAAGAGCATAAAATCCCTTATCCTAAGTTCTTTTACAAAGATTTTAAGGAGTTCTACTACTATTCAATTAAGAAAGGTTTTCGTCAATTTACCGGTATAACGCTTTTGCGAATTTGCGCCCGCTTGTATCACGAGTATGGTATAAAAGCTAACATAGCTGATATTTGCCGCTATTCGTTTTATAAGCCTGAGCTGCCGCCGGCAAAGAAAATTCCGCCACGCAAAACTTGGTTAATCGATTGTGCGGAAGTGCTCAAAAGAATTGATGGTGTTAGGCAAAAAGATTTTTTTAATGTTGCTTTGTATTACAGGCTTAAAAATAACAGTGAGCTTTTTGTACGGAGCAGATTATTAGAAGAGCTTTGCAAGGCTATTAACTGCAAACGTGAGGATATATTAAGAAAGGAGGTTTAGGCATGAGGTTGCGCACTGATGAAAAAGATCTTGGAAGATTTGATTATTCTCCTTTATTCGAGCTTATGAAAAAAAGAGGAATCCCCAATAATCAATGGTTTTTAACAGCAAATAATATTGTTGCTAATAGGTCAGAAATAAAAATTAGAAACAATGAGCCAATATCTTCAAACACAATTGCTTCTATTTGTAACTACTTTAATTGCCAGCCTTGCGACATCATGGAATATATCCCTCCTGAGCAATAGCTAATAGCTTTTTCCAAACACGAGCCGGATTTTGTCCGGCTTTTTTTGTCAAAAAAATATGTTAATTTCCTCTTTTTCGGTGTTTTAGTGGCGAAAGTAATAGCTAGTTCATCTCCAACAAGGTGGAGGCTACCTTGGGTTATATTTATATTTTAACTAATAATGCTTTTAAAAGTGATATTGTAAAAATTGGCTATGCCGATAACGTTGAGGCTAGAGTGAAAGAGCTAAATTATAGTTCATCTTTGCCATTGCCCTTTCATATATATGCAACTTATGAAGTTCCTGTTCGACTTTGCGATCAAAAAGTCCACATGATTATAGATAAATTGAATCCATCTTTGCGACTACGTGAAAGACAAAAAAATGGCAAAGAACATGTACGCGAGTTTTTTGAACTATCTCCAGAAGATGCCTATGGTATTTTAGAAGCTATGGCTGAAATTCACAATTGCAGCCATAAATTAAAAAGATACAGTGAGAACACTTGTACGACGCCATATTGTAAAAAAAGCAACTCGGAAAGAAAATGTGAAGAAGGTCGTCCTACATTTTCATTTTCTGAATGTGGTATTTTCCCTGGGGATGAAATCTCATTTAGAGAAGATTTATCAATAAAATGTACAGTGGTAGATGATAGAAAAGTTCTATATCAAGGAGTAACTTATTATCTATCTGCTTTAGCTTGCAAGTTGTTGGGCAATAAGCCGTATCATAACGTTTCTGGGCCTAAATGGTTTATGTACAATGGAAAACGCCTAAATGATTTATGGGCAAGAGTGAAAAATAGCAATGGAGCTGAGTTTCCGCTGGATACAAATAAACGTAGACCAAGTTTCTCTTTTGAGCAATTTGGCATAAAGGCTGGTGAGTTGCTTACTTTTACAAAAGACCCAAGTGTCACTTGTGTTGTTATTGATGGTAGAAAGGTAAAGTATCAAGATCAAATTTATTCAATATCTGGCCTGGCTAGAAAATTACTTGGCAAAACGCGAAGTGTTAACGGACTCCTATATTTTTCGCATAACGGTAAAGTGTTGCTAGACTTGTGGAAAGATACACTGTGCTAAACAACAGATGTAATGTATTGTAAGAAAGTTTGGAAAAAGAAGCGCCGCAAGGAATGCGTTTATTGTGGCATTTTAATGGATAAAGAAGTTTTCTGTTAATTATAAAACTAGCTAAAAAGCTATTGACAAAAGGATTTTTGATACATTTTGTATCATTATTAGACTTAATAAATAGTCTATGACATCTTTCATTATGGGGTATTGTCATATTTAGGAGCGTATAATCTAATGAGGGGTTGTGCTGTTCGTCTTGATAGTGTTGAAATTTTTAATTTTAAGAATGTTAAGTACGGATTTTTAGATTTTGGTAATGCCAGAAAGAAATATAACTCCAGTATTTTAGGATTATATGGTCAAAACGGTTCTGGAAAAACTGCTCTTATTGAGGCTATCGCTCTATTAAAATGTCTACTTACGGGGCAGCCTGTTCCCTCTAGTTTTGCTGAATGCGTTAACGTAGACTCTGGTGCAGCTTCATTTCGTTTCAAGTTTAAAATTATATGCGACACTGAAAAAACTGCAGAATATATCGTTCTTTATGGATTTAGCATCCGTAAAGATATTGATGAAAACGTATCTAATATGGAGCAAGTTTATAAACACAAGGTTACTGTGTTTGATGAAACCTTGTCTGTATCTTCTACAGTTGGTAAAAAAAATAAAAGATTATTTTCTTGGATTGATACAAGAACTGAAAAAGCGTTTATTCCGATTTCTAAGTTTAAACTTCTTATCGGCAGAAAAGAAGAGGCTCAAACTGATCTTTTAGTAACTAAAAAAATAGCTGCAGCCACTTCTCGTTCTTTTATTTTTTCCAGAGAGCTTGTAACCAAGATCCGTGAACAATGTCAAGATCAAGGCTATCTTGATATGTATAACGCTTTAATTTACTATGGAAATTATGAACTATTCGTTATTGACACCAGAAATAGTGGTTTAATTTCCATTAACGCGCTGCCTATTTCTTTTTCTTACGAAGAAAAAGGCCAAGTAGCCACTGGTAATTTGTTAGTTCAATTAAATGGTGTTTCTTTTATACCTGAGCCAGCTATGGGTATTGTTCGCAAGCTTATCTCTTCTATGAACATTGTTTTGCAAGAGATTATTCCTGGATTAAAAATAGAAATTAAAGAGCTTGGAAATCAGATACAAAAAGATGGTATTCAAGTTTGCTGTGTTCAACTTATGTCGCTAAAAAACAGCAAATCTATCCCTTTGCAATATGAATCCGAAGGTATAAAAAAAATTATTTCAGTGCTTAATTTACTTATTGGTGTATATAATAAACCTTCAATAACGGTTGCCATCGATGAGCTTGATGCGGGTATTTTTGAATACCTTTTAGGTGAGCTTTTAAGTATCATTGCCGATAAAGGTAAAGGGCAACTTATTTTTACTTCTCATAATTTGCGTCCTTTAGAAACTTTAGATCGTGGCTTTATTGCTTTTACAACTACGAATCCTGAAAAACGTTACATTCGCTTAAAAAATATAAAAACTAATAATAATTTACGCGATTTCTACTATCGAGACATTATGCTTGGCGAACAAGATGAGCCTGTTTATGAACCGACTAACAGATATGATATCGCTTTTGCGTTGAAAGAAGCTGGTGATTCAATTGGCGCATAAAAAAGTTGTTTTTATAGTTGTTGAAGGGCCGTCTGATGATGAGGCGTTAGGAATGCTTTGTAGGAGAATTTAAGCATTTTATGCTAGATTCTGATTTCTCAGTTGTAGCTGGATACAAAGAATCGTGGGAGTTAATAAAATCAGGAACTGAATCGTTACAGCGGCATACTAATGTTGGACTGTGTTTTCCTGCTGATTGAAACTATCAATAAATAAAACTAGGCGCAGTTTCATTCTTTTTTTGGCTGTATAGTCAATATTAACGAAAAACTGCGCCTACTAAGGTTAGATGTTGCCTTTTAAGCCGATAGCTTCGGCGTTTTCTCTCATACCGTCGATAGTTTCTTTTATAACTTCATCTAAGGTTTTGCCCAATATTTCGCAACCGTGCAAAATTAGAGCGCGATCTACATTAGCTGCAAAGCGTTTATCTTTAAACTTTTTCTTAGCTGATTTCACTTCTAAATCTAAAACGCTTTTGGAAGGATGGACTAAGCAAGCCGCTCCAATTAAGCCAGTCAATTCGTCGATAGTATAAAGCGTCTTTTCCATCAAGCTTTGCGGCTCTATATCTACGCAAATTCCGTAGCCGTGACTTTGTACAGCGTGAATATAAAACTCATCGACGCCGTGTTGACGCATAATTTCCGCCCCTTTTTTACAATGCTCATCCGGATATTGCTCGTAGTCCAAGTCGTGCAATAAACCTACCACGCCCCAAAGATCTTCGTCTTCACCATTTAAACGAGCAAAGTGGCGCATTACTGCTTCAACTGCTAAAGCATGTTTAAGTAGTTCTGGCTTCTGATTATATTCTGTTAATAAATTCCAAGCTTCATCTCTGGTTAATCTTTTCACTGGTAAACTCCTTATCAAAAATCATTTAGACAAAAATCACAGATTTTTTTTGCGATTTTCACTCTATACCTCTCTATATGCATTTAAAAGTTTTTTTGTTATGATAAAAGATAAAGAAAAAATTTATTTTTTTACTGAATTTATGTTTTTTTGAGAATGAATTGCGCCTTTAGCAAGCGAAGGGCGGACGAGAAAGTCCGAAATTGTGGGGAATAGCTCCTTTTTTAGCTTGGAAAGGTATAGGTTAGTCAGTGAAAAAAGTCTCTTATAACTTGGGAAAAATATTCATTCTTATCTTAGCTTTATTTCTCTGTTCGGAACTTTATTTGGCTCATAAAGGCATAACTTTGGAGTGGTTGCGAAATAGGGAAAAATTTCTTGACAGTTGGGTTCCTGTTGATTTATTGAGCGCAGTTAAACGTTGCGGTTGGGGGTACGAAAAAAATTCGCATACTCACTCAGGAGAAGATTATAACGCTCTGATCAATACCGGCAAAGACGGTTTGCGTGTATCTCGTCCTGAGTTGGATAAAAAAGGCAAGCACCATACAGCTTTTTTTGGTTGTTCTTATACTTTCGGTGAGGGTATAAATGATGAAGAGACTATGGTCTATAAATTAAACGATAAATACCCCAATGAAGTTTTTGATAATTACGGTGTAAGCGGCTATGGCACTGTGCAAAGTTTGATAGTCATGCAAGATGTTTTGGAGCAAAATAAATATGATCTTATAGTTTATTGCGCCACCAGGCCGCAGTTCGCTCGCAATGTAGAAAAGCGCGTTGTAGGCAATTTATACGTAAATATGCCATATTGTATTGCTCCAAGAGTAACGTTTTCTCCTGATGGCAGCTATAAAATTTACGATAATTCCACTTTACTTTGGCCCGGACAAAACCATTTTCTTACCATTGATTGGCTTCATCGAGTTTATTTTGGCATGACTTACGACCTTGAAGTATTGCCGGATGAAAGAGTAATTAGTGCTCAGCATGTAAATAAACGTTTGGAAGCCATGAGCAAGCTGATTGGCCTTATGTATGAAGCTTGTCACCGCAAGCAAGTTCGTTTTTTGGTTGTCAGTACCGATGATATGAAGGATGGTGCCCTAAAAAAAGTCAAACTTGATAAAGGTATCGAGTATATAAATATTGATCATCCCAATTCTAGGGATTTGAAATACAGAGTAGGTGGTATCAGCAACTATCATCCTAACGGCAAAGTTCATGCTCACTGGGCAGAAAAATTTTCTCAGTGGTACGATAAAAATATTTTGCAGTCGGAAAAAAATAAAACTAATTAATTTTGTTAATATTCTTCGTCGGTTGTTGAGTTTGGTCTTGCTGTTGAAGTTGCTGAGTCGGGAAGAGCTTGTTCAGCAATTGAAATATAAAAGTATTAGACTCTTCATCTTTTAAGCGCTCGCGAATGTAGTGGCGAATGGAGCCCAGCTGTCTTTTGGTAGTTACCATAAAGAAAACGATCGTAAGAGCGGCCGGAGCTAAGAAAAAGACAGATTCTCCGTAATTTTTTAGGAGAATAGTCGCTCCTATAGCTCCGGTAATGAAGCAACCGATAACGGCGTAATAGTGCAGTACTTTGTTAAGTTCTTTTTTGTCATGATGAACCAGATATTTAAATAGGGCTTCAGCGCTGCTGCGTAAATTGCCGGTACACATGGTTGAAGCAAAAGGCAAGCCATGTACGCGACGGAAAGTTTCAACTTGCATAGCACAGACAAAAGCTATAAGAGCGTTAACAAGATAATCCAGATCGCCTTTAGGAATGAAAATAATGGGAGTTAAACAACAAATTTCTAAAAAAAGTACGCTTTGGTGCCAGCCGATTTTATGAGCACAGGAAACTTTGTGATGTAAAAACTCAGCTACCAAAACTCCGCAAGCATAGGCTATAATGGCTACCATATATTTGATGCATACGTGCCATTCGCCATTGGCAGCATGAAGGCCGCAAAAAACCATATTGCCAGTTACCGCATTGGCAAAAACTTCTCCACGAAATAAATAACTGTAAATATCCAAAAAACCACCTGCTAGACTTAAAATGCAGGCAGCTGAAATGTGTTCGTTGTTATTATTGATAACCGCCGGTGTACTCATAGCAAAAAATCTTTCAATTTTCGCCTAAAAATTAGCACAAGCTACTTAACAATACAAGTAAAAAATAAGCACTCCATCTGCATAGATATGTCAATAATTCGATTGAATTGTCAATCTATTGGCTGCAAAAATTTTAAGTTGTAGATACATAATTTTAATGATTATTCTTTTTTTTGAAATATAGACGTTTTTTTGTCTTCTTTATAATACAAAGTGAAAAAAATATAAAAGAGCAAAGAAAACTTTAACCCCAACATATATATAGTAAATGGTCAACAAACCGGATATATTGACAAATTTCTAAAGTAGGTTAAAGTTTAGAGCAGGGAATATCCTTTTTATGGTGAAGGATTTTATTGCGTATGAAAAAAAGTGTGGTGGATGACGCTTTTAGCTCTTATTTAATTGAAAAGGCATTTTTTGAGGGCAAGATTGAAATGCCTTGTATAGCTAAGCCAGAAAGTATCATAATACCGGAGGCTCTGATTCCTTTTTCTCAGAGACGTTCCACCACTACTTATGGCGAGTTTGTTCATTTTTATGAATATGATGAAAAATTTGCCAGTGTTATGAGTTCAACTAATAAGTTTTTGGGTGAGTTGCGCCATTTTAAGGGGGTTATATCTCCGGATTGTTCTCTCTATACGGATATGCCCTTGGTTGTACAGATGGCCAATACTTATTTAAATAGAGCTGTAGGGGCTTTCTTTCAATCTCAGGGACTTTATGTTATTCCCAATATTCGCTGGGGAGACGAGCGCAGTTATTCGCCTCAATGTGAAAAATTCGCTTTTTTAGGCGTTGAAAAAGACAGTATAGTTTCTATCGGTACCTATGGTTGTATTAGAGGTAAAGAAAATAAGCGTCGCTTCCAAAAAGGCTTAGAAGCTATGCTTGTTGAGCTGGTTCCGCGTGTGGTAGTCGTTTATGGAGCTATGCCCAAAGATGTATTTGCCGATTATTTAAATTATACTGATTTCCGTCGTTTCAACGATTGGATCAGTGACAGAAAGGGTAGCTACGTGCGCCGCATTATTGCCGATCAGCAGTATTTTGATTTTTAGTTATTTATCAGTCATTTTGCCTAAGGGCCTTAATTATTTTATCAGCCATCTTTTTGCCTATGCCTGGCAAGCGTTGCAATTCTGCAGCGTCGGCCAATTTTAAAGCTGCCAGATCGGTAAAGTGAGTGCGCAGCAATTTTATGTATTTAGGGCCCAAACCGGGAATCTCGGCTAGCACGGAGTGGAGCATACCTTTGCCTCGCAAGTTACGGTGGAAGGTAATAGCAAAACGGTGAGCTTCGTTGCGCAAGTGAGTTACCATATTGTAAGCTTTAGAATTTAGCGGCAGTAAGATAGAAGTTTTGCGTCCCGGTATAAAAAGTTCCTCTTGACGCTTAGCTAAACCGGCTAAAGCTATAGTTCCATCTAGGTTAAGTTTGGTTAAAATCGTTTGAGCTGCGCTAAGTTGTCCCAAACCGCCGTCCACGATTATAAGATCCGGTACAGAGTTTAAACTTACATCCGCTTTAGGTAAATCGTCAGCGGCAATTTGGGAAGACTGTAACTCGGCTGAACACAAATGGCGTAGTCTGCGTTCTAATATTTGACTCATCATGGCAAAGTCGTTCGGTTCATCCATTCCTTTTATTTTGAATTTGCGATAATGAGAACGGTGGGGCAACCCATGTTCAAAAACGACCATGGAACCGACTGAAAATTTACCTTGAATATTGGAAATATCATAACATTCCATACGCCAAGGAGTGTGCGTTAAGCTGAGAGCTTCTTTTAATTCTGCCAGTGCTTCTTGGCGTATGTCTCGTTGCGAAGGAGCATGTAATTCATCATCCAGAAAACGTTTGGCATTCTCTCCGGTGCTGGCTAAAATTTGTTTTTTTTCGCCGCGTTGAGGCTGTGCGAATTTTACTTTACTATCGGCCAATTGGCTAAGCCAAGTTTGGAGTAATTCACTATTCTCCGGTTCTGTTTCTACGGCGATATAAGCTGGTGGACGGCCGTTTTCACTGTAATAACGCTGAATAAATTCGGCTAAATCTACGTCGGGGCGATTGCCCAAATGGGCTTCCAAAATAAAATTTTGCTGCCCTTGCAATTTGCCTTCTCTTATCTGACGCACAGAAGCTGCACATATAGAGTGCTCCTGATCGTAAGCTAAACTTATATAATCTTCATCTAAATCACTTTGTAAGAGAATTTGCTGCTTCTGGGTGAGAATTTCTAAGCTTTGCAAAGTGTCGCGCAGCTTGGCGCACTCTTCGTAATTTAATTGGGCGGCTTGTTCGGCAATCTCTTGGCGCAATTGAGCGGCCAGCTTGCCTGTATGACCGCTTAAAAATTTGGTCGCTTTTTCTACTTGGGCGTTATACTCTTGAACGCTAACTTGCTCGGTGCAAGGAGCAGTACACAAATTTATATGATAATAAAGGCAAGGGCGTTCGCGTTTTTTATCCAGCTTTTCTTGGCAAGGACGCAATTTAAAAAGCTTTTGCACTGTGCTTTTAGTATTCTTAACTGACAGAGAATCGCCGGCATAAGGGCCGAAACAAGTGCCTTGTAATTTTCCGTTGCTGCGTACTACTCGCAAGCGGGGGTACTTTTCAAAAGTGGTTAGCTCCAAGTAAGGGTAACTTTTGTCATCACGAAAAAGTATGTTGAAATAAGGGCGATGCTTTTTGATAAGCACATTTTCCAAAATAAGAGCTTCCATTTCCGTATTGACGGTGATAATGTCAAAATTGCGCACTAAACTCACCATCCAGCGAGTCTTTTCCGGCAAATTTTTAGAGTGAAAATAAGATCTTACTCGGTTTTTTAAGCAGGCCGATTTACCGACATAGATAACACGATGGCGTCCATCACGCATAAGATAGACACCTGGACAGGAAGGGAGAGTTTCCAATTTTTCCTTTAGGAAAGGATGGATATTTTTAAGACTGTCCGGACGTTCCTCTTCGGTAATTATGTTTTGCGGACGCGGCAATTTGGGAAGAGTCTCAGTTTTAGACTCTTCCCCGGTCTTTTTTATGGAAGATACAGCTAAAAAAGCGTCTCCAATGGCGTCGGCTCGTCTTTTATTCCTGGACATAAATTTTTCCGAATATAATCATTTGTGGCAAAACTAACAAAATCGTTATCTATTGCACATCACGGGTAATTTTATTATCTTTCTTTATCTCTTCTTCAATCTTAGCTTGCAATTTTGCTTCTTCAGCTTTGTCAGCAGCTGTAAGTTTGGTAATAGTAGGATCTTTTTTCCAAATTTCACCATCTTGTTGAGCTGCTTTTACATCGGCTTCACTAAGCTCTGCTGAGAATTTGTGATCTAACATAAATTGAGCTTCACGAATGGCCAGCTTCAATTGTAAATCGTTATCGGAGCCGATCTTGTTAGTGGGTCTTGATTCAAACTTAATGTCAGGCTCAATACCTTTAAGGTGAATATCTTTATCTTTAGGGGTAAGATAATGGGCCATAGTTAATTTCAAAGCTCCGCCGTCGTTGAAGAGCTGAAGACTTTGAACACTACCTTTTCCGTAAGTAGTTTCACCTATGATTAAAGCTCGCCGATAGTCTTTCATAGCACCAGAAGTTATTTCCGAAGCGCTGGCCGAGAAGCGATTGGCCAAAATTATCAAAGGCAACTTGTTGATATTTTTGGAATTGGAAAAATGAGGCTCATTGAAATTGAGACGTGGATTAACTACGCTGGTTATTAAGCTCTTATGGGGCAAAAATTCGGAACACAGGCCGATAGCCGCGTCAATGTAGCCGCCACCGTTGTTGCGTAAGTCCACTATAAGGGCTTGAGCTCCGTCTTTAACTAAATCATTTAACGCAGTACCAAATTCTTGAGTCGTCTCTGAACCAAAGAAACGCACTCGTAAGTAGCCTATCCGGTTGGGTAACATTTTGCCATTGACGCTGGGCACATGGATATTAGTACGTTGCAAAGCGACTTCAAAGTTTTTGCCGTCGCGCTGCATACTTAAAATGACCACACTGCCTACCTTGCCTCTAATCATGGCAGCAGCTGTATCCATGTCTAAACTGCTAGTTTTTTTACCGTCAATAGCCATAATTTTATCGCCTGGGCGTACGCCCTTAAGGGCAGCTGGAGTACCTTCAATGGGTTCGATGACGGTAAGTTGACGATTATTATGCCAGTCGGCTTCAAGATAAATACCCACTCCGCCGTAATCGCTAGCTCCCAGCTGTTCTTTGAAAATCTGTACGTCTTCAGGGGACAAAGCGATGCTGAACGGATCGTTTATGGCACAAATCATGCCATTTAAAGCGCTGTATAACAAATAGCTGTCTGTAAGAATAACCGGATTGCCGTCGGCGTCTTTAATTATTTCCGAATCGTCGGTATCTAATTCTGTTTTATCAGAGTTGACTGAATCACGGCTGACTGCTTGCGGATCTTCGAGGACTTGTTTCTCTAATGATTTTTCGCTTTTGTTATCTTTTGAGGCTTTATCATTCGAAGTGGTGTCGGTTTTAATGCCTCTGTTTTTTTTATCGTTGGCGTCTAGTTCGGCTAACCTGGTCGTAATGGCTTTTTCCAGCTGCTGGCGATGAATAACTCGCTGATCGTCGGGGAGTTTGGCTATCTTGAGCAGAGTTTTCTCAAATTCGGTGTCGAGAATATTAAGTAATTCTTTGTCACTCATTTTATTGAGTTTGTTTTCATCGAGCTTAGCTACACCCAAATCTCGATGTCCGAATTTGTCTAAACAATAATTGATGCCCTCTAAAGCTCCGTTAACTAGCTGAGCTGTAGAAACTTCACGAATATATTGCTTTTGAATATAGGCTAAGCTATCGCGTAAAGTCGTCTTGCCTATTGTAGACGAAGGATATGCAACCGGATATTGACTGCTGAAGTCTATCTTGGCTGAATCCAGATCGACAGAAATGTCCCCTGAACTTCTTGCAGAGGTATTGTGGAGAAAAATAAAGGGTATTATCAAAATTATAATGACAATACTCAGTATAAAGTTAAAAAATGCTTTTCTAAAGTTGCTTTGGGGAGCAGAGGCAGACTGAGCGGTAGCAGAATTCTGAGCATTTTCAGAAGTTACTTCCGCTTTTTTTAATTCGGATAACTCCGCATCTAATTCTACAGCTTGGCGTTTTTCTTCAGCAGCTTCGTTATTCATAATCTTTTCTTCATTTTTTTATATAAGGCCTAAAAACGAGCCTCAAACCGAAATTTAAAAAGTACAGATTCAGTTTGAGGCTGATCGTTCTTCTTACCGAACCTTACTCTATTGTTCGAATTTGGGTTGGATAATAAATTGGAAATTATGTTCTCTACCGTCGGTAGTCTTTACCGTAACATTATCGACAACATTCTCTCCTTTTATATCCATAACTCTTTTGGTAATTGTATAAGACCCGGAAATGGATTTTTCAATGTGAGGAATCTCGTCAAAGATACTCTTTACAGAAAGAGGAGCATTAGCTTGAGATGCTATTTCCGCATTCTGAGCGGATTTTTCTTGAGCTTTGGCATTTGAAGAGACGATCTCTAAAGCTTTTTTAAGCTGAGTGTCTTTCTGGCGCTCTAAAATGAGCTCATCTTCCATTTTTACTTCCACATCGGGGGTGAGGCCGGCTTTGTGGATATCGTGACCGGCTGGAGTATGGTAATGGGCGGTAGTAATTTTGAAAGCAGAAGTTTTGTTGGCCGGAAATTGGTAAGGATAGAGCTTTTGCACGCTGCCCTTGCCAAAAGATTTTACGCCTACAAGTTGTCCTCGTTTAAGATCGCGGATGGCGCCAGCGGTAATTTCCGAAGCGCTGGCTGAGTTACTGTTAATAAGTACGACCAGAGGTTTTTGAGACGAATGTAAGTTCGGGCGCGAGTAAATAATTTGCTCATGATCGGCACCGTCGACAATAGAAACAATGCGACTGCCAGTTTTTACAAACTTAGAGCAAACATCGACAGCGGCAGAAACGTAACCGCCGGAATTGTTGCGCACATCGATAATGTAAGCTTGGCAGCCCTGTTTCTCCAAATCGCGCACGGCAGCTTCCATTTCGGTGTTGGTACTTTCGCCAAAAATACCTAAGGCCAGATAGCCAACTTTTATGCCGTCTTGTTCGATAATTTCATGCTTCAAAGTATCGACATGGATAACCTCGCGAGTTAAAGACACTTCGAAAACATGGCCTGAGCTAGGACGGCGAATGGTAAGTTTGACTTTAGAACCGGCTTCACCGCGCAGAAGTTTAGAGCATTGCACTAAAGTCATACCATAAGTGGATTTGCCGCTGATATGGGTAATTTCATCGTTGTTGCGCAAGCCGACTCGGGCAGCCGGACCTTTTTCCATAACTTGGTTAATTACCAAAACACGGCTGTTGGCTGGATCTTTTTCGTCGCCACTCAGGCCCATAACTATACCTATACCACCAAAATTACCGCCGCTCATTTGCTCGTTAAGGTTTTTATATTCATCGGGGGTTAAGTAAACGGTATAAGGATCGTCAGTAGCTCTCATGATACCTTTAAGGGCTGCCATAGTGAGCATCTGATCTTTCATCAGTTGAGGATAAGCAGTGGCAGCTTTGGTAAATTGAGAGCGCAGTTCTTTATTGGCTTCTTGAGGAGTGGCATCGACATCAATTTGCTTAAAGAAGTCGGAAGTAAGCTTGTTATCTTCCATAAATAAGGTCATGGCGTCGAAAGCGCAGTTGGTAATTTTGCTGGGTTTGGCTTTTTCTCTGGCTTCAGTTTTGACCAGGAGCAGGGCTTTGTCGAGCATTTCCAGAGCATCGTCTAAATCTTTGGGTGAGATTTTATTGACAGGAGCTTGTTTAGCCGCCGTTTTGCTGACTTTAGCATTATTTTTGTTGCTTTGTTTAGCTTTTTGAGCCAAAGTTTGGCCGTAGCCGGAACGCTGAGCTGAGTAAGCTTTAGCAGCTCGATCTTGGTTAGGCTGAGCGCTTACGGGCAGAGCAATAAGTACAGCTAAAGCTGCGGCGGCGGCTGCTGGAACAAAAGTATGCTTTAAATTCATGGTGAATTCTCCTGAATCGAACCTGAAGCGGTAATAGGCCGCCGGGGTTGATAAATTATCCTATATTGGCGAAACAGCGTCTCTAAACTGTCGTCATATTTTTTTATTTGATTGCAAATCTTTTTATAAACTTTCAACACCCGGCGCACTCCGGCAAAGTTTACAAAGCATCAGGAGCTCCTTTCGCTAAGAAAGGAAAAAGCCCTTATCTTAATTTTGGGATTGGCAATCCTGCTTGAGTAATTTATTTTGCAATAACTCAAAAGCTTTTTGCAACTGTTTGTCTTGCAAAGGCTTATAACGCAGACCGAACGGAGCCGGAAGTATGTATTCAGGCACCAGTCCGGACTTGCCCAAGTCCAAACCGTTAGGTGTTCGATAGTGAGTATAAGTTACTTTGCAAGCTGAAGTTTCTCCCGGGGGGAATTCAAAATTATAAATTTTTTGTGAACTGTTTTTGCCGAAGCTGGCTGAGCCGACTAAGAAGGCTGCTTTATGATCTCGCAAAGCGCCGGCTGTAATTTCTGCGGCCGAAGCTGTTTGCCCGTCTATTAAAACGGCCATAGGTTTGGCTTGGTGGCTATTGCGGTAGGTGTAAATTGTTTTTTCGCTTTGTCCGTTTTTATCTACTAAGGAAGCTATAAGACTGTGTTCCGGCAAAAACTTGGAACATAAATCGCGGGCAGCGTTTGTATAACCGCCTGGGTTGCCGCGCAAATCCAAGATATAACCTTGACATCCCGCTTTTTCCAAAGCCAGTAAAGTACGTTCTGCTTCAATGTTGGTCGATTCGTTAAACATATCGACTCTAAGCAGGCCGATTTTTATCTGTGGAGCGGCAGTTGTGAGCGCAGGGGTAGCCGTTTCAGTTTTAGAGGCAACTTGAGGTAAAGTTGGGTGGCGCTTGATAACTTTTTCGTCATTCTGAGTAGCTGTCGGTTTAAGATCTTGAACAGAAAATTGGCCTTGTGATTCTGAAGAGAGAATTTGTCCCCAGGCGGCCGGGAAGTGTACTTCGGCTCTAGTTAAAAGCAACCGGCGGCTGTCAGTTCGGCCCATTTTGCGCATTAAATTTGTTACGTAAGTTAAAGACACTTGACTACCATTAGGACCGCGCATGAGTTGCAAGCACTGCTGCGGGTTCAATTTGGCTAACGGTTGGCCGTCAATAGCTATAATCTCATCTCCTTGATGCAGACCGGCTTTTAGAGCCGGCGAATTGGGAGCTAGTGCTGCTACCACAAAATGAGAACGTTCTTGAGAATCGCGGCCGGGGGTAAGCACCACGCCCAAGCTGCCGGAATAATCGCCGCTAAGATAACTATCTAGATCATTATATTCATCCAAACTGACAAATACCGTATAAGCGTCTTCAGCCGAATCGGTAATAGCTTGGGCTAAACAGACCGTAAACTTAGGATCGGTGGCTAATTCTGGACAACGTTTGAGGGCTTGGCGATAAAGTGAAGTGATGTTTTGCAGTGCTTGCCAGCGCTCCAATTCCGGTTGCTCTGCCTTGTATTCGCACAGCCACTCTTTGTCCAGCTTGCGCTCTTGTAAAAAATCACGGGCCCCTTCCAGCACAAATTGCCAAACTTTTTGAGGAGAGGGTGGCTCTATAGCATTATCTAGCAAAATATTAAAAGTTTGGCCTAAAACGTCGCAGCTCACTTCTTCTAAGCTGTTTAATTTTTGAGCCGGAGCTTCAGATAATTGAGCTGCTGCGGGAACAGGGTGGGAAGGGGCCCGCTTTACGGGCGTAGCGGCGTCGTCTGCGTTGGTAGCGGCGGCTGCACTTAGAGGCGAGCCTAAAATAGCCAAAGCCAGAAGCAAGGAGCGAGTCGCCCGGAAAAGAAAATTTTTGGCATTGAAGTTATCAAACTTAGCCGTTAAATTTTCTTTTATATTAGAGCTAGGGAAGAGTAGGTGGGACATGAGGCCTTCCTTTCTGGCTTTGGGTTGGATGAGTGCTCGCTAAATGAAGCCTAAGGGATCGACAGGCTCACCGTTTATGCGCACTTCAAAATGAAGGTGCGGGCCGGTTGAATTGCCGGTAGAACCTACGGCTGCTATTTGCTGGCCTTTGGCCACAGATTGGCCGTAGGATACATATAGTTCGGAGCAGTGCGCATAAAGCGTACTGTAGCCGCCGCCGTGATCGATGATGATGCAATTGCCATAGCCGCCCATCCAACCTGAATCGATGACGACGCCGCTGTCGGAAGCCAGCACGGGACTTCCGTAGTAAGCGCCAATATCAACGCCGGTATGGAAACGCATAGTACCAAAGATGGGGTGGACACGATAGCCGAAGGGAGAAGTGATGGGCCCTTGGCCAGGCATAAGATAACGACCTGTACCCCAAGTTCGTGTACCGGCGTTGGGGGAAGTTGGGTGCATAATCACTTGGCTGCGGCGCACGGTAGATTGGATTTGGTTTTCCAGCGCTTGGGTGCTGTTTTCCAGTTCGCTAACGTAGGAACTTAAAGAGTCGCGCTGGCGTCGTGTGTCGGCCAACAGAGAAGAGCGCGTCTGTTCAATTTGCTGTAATTTTTTGACACGATTCTCCTGAGCGTCTTTTAAGTCTTTGATTTGGCGCAACGTGCGTTCGGATTGGACTTTTTTGACTTCCAGCTCTTGTTTGAGACTGCGCACTTGAGTAACCAGTTGGCGATCGTTCTCAATAATAAGCGACAGATAATAAGTTTGATCGATAAAATCAGTAAAACTTTCTGCTCCCAAAAGCACTACCAAATAACCGACGTCGCCTTGCAAGTAAATTTCTCGCAACCTCTTGCCCAAAATGCGTTGAGCTTTTTTGTATTCTTGAGTAGCTTCACCCAAGCGTTTAGTGATATTTTTTAATTGCTTTTTGGCAGCTTGCAAGCTGACTTTGGCTTCGCGATAGGCCTCGCGACTGTATTGCAAGTCGGCTTGGGTGTCGCTAAGTTGTCGTGAAAGATCGCGTTCTCGTTCGTTGATAATATCTAAACGTTTGCGCTGGGCAGCCAGTTGACTCTTTTTTTGGCGCAGTTGGGAATTAGGATCGGCTTGAGCCAACGAAGTGTCACAACAGAAAATATTGAAGCCAGAAATGGCTAAAATCAAAAATAAGAGCCAAAATTTGCGGTGTATACTTAACAAGTCAAGTACCTCCTCAAATTAAGCCTTTAAATAGCGGTTGACGGAAATCAAACTTCCCAAGGCGCCTACCAAGCAACCCATAGTGATTAAACCTATGTTTAGATAAGGTATAATGGCTCCGGGAAGAAGGATCGGCAGGAATGATATGCTCTTTTGCAATTGGGGCACAACTACTCGGTAAGATACATCTATAAGGACGGAAGCCATAGCTGCGCCGATTACGCCTTGAGTGACGCCTTCCAAGATAAAGGGCCAGCGAATGAACCAATCGGCAGCGCCTACCAGTTGCATAATATCTATCTCTTTGCGGCGAGCGAAGACAGTCAAGCGGATAGTGTTGCTAATAATAAGCAAGCTGGAGGCAAAGAGCATAATCAAGATAATTAAGCCCACCATACGGATAATGTGGTTGAGTTTCATCAATTTTTGAGCTTCTTCGCGGCCGTAGTCTACAGTAGCTACATTGTCGATTTGGGCTAGTTTATGGGCTACAGGTTCCAGGAAAGAGGGATCATCTACCGGTATTTCAAAGGCGTCGGGCAGAGGATTGCTTTCCAAGTCATCCAAGTCGAGTTTGGCATTTAGGCGTTTACGCAGTTTCTTAAAAGCTTCGTCTTTGGGTACGAAAGTAACTTTGGTAACGTGACCGATATCGTAAGCGGCGCTTTTGAAGCTATTGATTTGCTTAGGATCAAAATTTTGGCTCATATAAACTTTGATTTGCATTTCGCCAGCTAATTCGTCAGCCAGAGACTCTAAGTTGGCGATAATTAATACAAAAAAGCCTAAGATAAGAGCTAAAATCATGACCGTCGAAACGGAGGCCACACTCATCATCGGATTGTGGCGCATATTGGTGAGAACCTCGCGCAGGAAGCACTCTAAATAATAGCCGCCCGAAGGGCTGCGCCTCTTTTTGGGCACATCTTCTTCATCTAAAACTTCATCCACAGTGGGTGTTTTAGAAATTGCCGTTGGTGATTTCTCGATAATGGGAATAGGCTTGACGATTACTTCTTCTTCATCATCTTTGCTATCTTTTTCTACGGGAACGCTCTCTATAACTACCTGTTGCTCTTCGGGCTCTGTTTTGTCGGAGTGCGACAGTTGAACTTGAGAAGGAACAGAACGAGGCTTGGAGGTTGTTTTTTGATTTTCAAGTGCAGACTTTTGAGTTGCTGGGCCTTTTACCGCTTGCATAGAAACAGTGCGGTTTTTGTCTCGGGTATTTTTTTTTCGCGGAGTGGAGGAAGTTGTGAAAATGGCAGAGTTATGAACTGAAGAAGTTCTCTTCAATTTGCTGCCATCGGGATCGAGTTTGGTTTGCTCAGCTTGGGGAGAAATGTCAATAAATCCTGATTTAGGCGGAATACTCATAAGCCAAAGCCTCCGGCCGCTAAAGTTTCTTTAGTTATTTCGGTAGTAAAATACATACCTCTAGATAAATCTTGGGCTACTTCACCATGTTGCATAACTACAACGCGCTTTTGCATAACGTCGACCATTTGTTGATTGTGAGTGGCTACGATAACGGTAGTACCGCGAGCATTTACTTTGGAGAGAATTTGCATAATATCCCAAGAGGAATCGGGATCGAGATTACCTGTAGGCTCGTCAGCTAAAAGAATAACGGGATCGTTAATCAAAGCTCTGGCTATAGCTACGCGTTGTTGCTCACCGCCGGAAAGTTGGCTGGGTAAGCGATCGGCTTTTTCGCGCAAGTTTACCAAAGTGAGCGCCTTAGTAACTTTGCGGGGAATAACGTAGCGGCTGGCTCCGGTTACTTGCATGGCATAGGCTACATTCTCAAAAACAGTTTTATGACCCAAGAGACGGAAGTCCTGGAAAATTACACCGACACGACGACGCAGATAAGGAATTTGTGAGCGTTTCATATCGCTGATTTCTTCACCATTAACGTAGACGAGTCCGGTAGTAGGATCATTTTCGCGGTAAATAAGCTTCATAAGGCTGGATTTACCCGAGCCGGTCTGACCGACCAAAAAAACAAACTCACCGCGTTTAATGGAAAGATCGACGCGATTTAAAGCTCTGGTTCCGTTGGGATATATTAAACTTACATTGTGAAGTTCAATAATGGGATCTTCCGCTGTCGAATTCATAATTAACCTCTTTCGATTGTAGTAGGCAGAAACCAACTGCCTTTAGGCAGTGTGAGGAGCTTTGATTATCTATTGAAATTATGAATCTGTACTGTGTGGAAATAAACTATTTCGGAAATAGTCAAGTTCCTGATAACAGCTACAGATGAATAAACTTTCGCTGTAAAAGGTGTTATTAACCACTCTGTTACCACGACTTGGCAGTTTACAAGTCCATTAACTTTAGGTGATGGATAGTTGACAATTCAGTAGCCTTTTATATAAAAATTGCGGTTAAATTGCTTAGAAGCGTCGGACAATCGCTCTAAGCAATTTAACTTTGGTAACACTAAGCAGCGCTCGATTCCTTGGCTTGTTCAGCTTTATGCTCTTTCCAAGCGTGAATAGCTACGGGAAGAACTGATAAAATAATAATACCTACCAACGCTTTTTCCAAATGTTGCTGTACAAAAGGAATTTGTCCGAAGAAGTAACCTACGCAAACCATGCTAGTTACCCAGGCAATACCGCCTATGCAATTGTAAGAAATAAAACGAGGGTAATGCATATCGGCTACGCCGGCTACGGTAGGGGCAAAGGTGCGGACAAAAGGCATAAAGCGAGCCAAAATAATGGTCATCCCGCCATACTTTTCATAGAAAGCTTTGGTTTTGAGTAGGTGATCTTTGCGAAACCAGCGGCTCTGTTCACGCTGATAAAGGGCATGGCCGGCTTTTTTACCGATCATATAACCCACCGAGTCTCCTAAAACGGCGGCTAAGCACAACCAGAAAAGTACGTGCCAAACATTGAGCAATTCAGGTTTGGTAGCGCAGACAAAACCGGATACCACCAACAGGGAGTCTCCGGGAAGGAAAAAGCCCACCAATAAGCCTGTTTCGGAGAAAATAATAATAAACAGAATAGTTAAGCCGCCCCAAGCGATAACATCCTGTATTCCTTCTATGGAAAAGTAGTGGAGCAAACTTTGTATAAATTCCATTTTTGACTAGATTCCTATCTTTTCTAAAGCTCAATCAAGCTGCTTTTGTTTTTGTTGATTTAACAGCAAAAGGTTGCAGCCCGACGCCGGGCCCTGCGTTCTGCGGTTAAGCTTATTTTGCCTGTTAATTTAACTGTCTATCATTCCTTTTTCTTTTTCAAATATATCACTCAATTGTTTTCTGGCTGTAGACCCGGAAGTAGTAGAGCCGTCCAAAGAATCTAAACCGAGAGAACTTAAAGAAACTTTTGTAGCAAAAGTTTGGTTATGAATTTCTGCAGCTAATTTCTCGGCGGTTTTTTTTGTATCATTTTCCAATTTAACCGACGAAGAAGAGAGTATACTTCCGTCTAAACCGTAGAGTTCGGCAGCCATTCTGTCTCCTTGCAAGTGTATGCGCATGGCCAAGCCGGTATTGTTAACTTTAAAGCGTGGAGATCTTCCCAACATACTGATAACTTGCTTTGAAGCCGAAGAACCGTCACCCTGACAAGTAATGGGCACGCTTATTTCCATATGACGTATAGAAGTGGGTGTGGAGGTTATCAGTTGGGCATAACAATTAGCCGCAGTTTGAAAATCTCCCTGCGCATAAGCCAATTGAGCCACTCTGGCGGTAGCGATAGAGCGCACTAAACGGGCCGCTTGAGGCAAGGTTTTTAAAGCCTTTTGGTAATTCTTCAAAGAGGTATCGTAATTACCGAATTGATAGGCAATCTCCGCGCGATTCAGCAAAAGATAGGGCTCTTCTACCGGCAAATTATCGGGAGCTTCTCTAAAAATTTCGTCGATAGCTACTGTACACAATCCAGGGCCCAAAATTTTAATTAACAAAGGCTTATAAGATTCGTCGACACTGATTGATTGAGCGTTATAAGGGCGAAAACTGCTGGCTGTGCGTTTGTTCTCTGTAATAAGAGCGCGAATGCGCGAGGAAGAACGCCATAATTCGTAACTTATAGCTATAATTTGGCCACGTATTTTGAAGCTTTTCCAGAATGGCGTCCAGCTGAGCTCTTCGCGTTTACATTCGCGTAGAGCTTTCAGAGAAACGTACCAAGTGAGCAAGTTACCAGCTTCGGCTTGGTCTATATCTAAGGAGCTGCCGCCCTGACGGTCAGGACGATTGACCAGGCGCTTTAAACGCTCGCAAGCTTCTGGAATAAGACCGAGTTCCATAAGTAAAGTGCCGGTTGTCTGTAAATTATCGGCCATAAATTGCTGATAGAGGAAGGGACGCATGGCGCTGGCGCGCTCGTAAGTCTTTTTTAAGCAACTGGCCGCGTCAGTAAATTTAGCTTCGTCAATATACAAATTGGTCAAATCGTTGAAAGGGTTGGTATAAGCTTGATCGCTGAAAGGAACGCGAGAGGCCTCGTTAAAAAAACGTTCGGCTTCATCAAAACGGCCCAAAGCTAAAGATGCTTCTCCGCAGTTACGCAATACTGTAGGATCGGGATCTTTACCTTGTTCTTTGGTTTCATTGATCAAGTTTTTGAAAGCATTGTAAGAAGCCTGATAGTTACCAAGCTCCGATTCTAAAGCTCCCAGACTATTCCAAGCTATTTCCCTGGCGAGGACATTGTTGGAATTGAAAGCGTCGGATAGAACTTTTCTAGCCTCTTCTTCGCGATTTAATTTCATTAAAGGCCAAGCTTTGTCTACGGCAAAATGGCTGAAACCGGGTATGTTGGACAATTCGTCTAACACTTTTATTTTGGCTTTGTATTCGTCCATTTCGCCTAAAACTTGGCATAACTGAATTTGGACACCTAAAAATAAAGTTCTATCACTGTTACTGCCGCCATAACTTCGCAATCTGCGCAATAAAGTTTTTTTGGCCAGTTCAAAATTATGGCGGGATCGAGGTAAATCTCCTTCGGCACGATGAAAGACTACTCCCAAAATAGCATGCCCGACGGGAGAATCTTTATCCTGTTTAAGTTTTTTTTCGGCGAACTTGCGCCAAGAAACCATATTTTGAGTGTCATTGGCTATTTGCAGAAGCTCTTCGCCGCCAATGTCACCTTTACTCAAAGTTTCGAAAGTGGGGGATTTCTCTTCGCTTAGAGCTGGGCTGCTGGTCAAAGGAATCATGAACAGACCGAGTACTACTGTAATGGTGACAAATAAAAACTTATACAAACCATTGGAGCGAATAGAAAAAACTTGGCGCATGAAATTTCTTTCCTTTTGAGCAGCTTTTATGTTCATACTAATTTTCAGTTTTAATGATCTTTTCTTCAGATCATAAGATCTGAAAATTATTTCTTAAGAGTTGAACGACATAAGGCTTCCAGAGGGGATTTACAGCATTCTCTTATGACTTTAATCGGATCTTCAATACCGGCAGCCAATTCTAAACGATGAGCAAATACATAGGGTACAAGGTAAGAAACATCTTCGGCCGTTACATAGTCGCGGGCTCTCTTGAGAGCACAAGCTTTAAGGGCCGGTAGCATCAAAACTAAGCTTCGGGTGGATATACCTTGGGCGACATGAGGTGACTGACGCACTGCGTTGGCCATATCAACTAAACATTGGTTAATGCGGTCGTCAACATATATATATTGATCGATGGCTTGACGAGCGTCCAAAATAGCTGTCTTGGGTACCATAGGAAAATCGTTGCCCGGAGGATTGCGTCGCTCTTGAATAGAGCGCAGTACGTCTAATTCCGATTCTCTATCGATATTGTTCATACGGATTTTAAAGAGAAAGCGGTCATGCTGAGCTACGGGCAAAGGATAAGTACCGGCTTGATCTCTGGGGTTTTGAGTAGCGATTACAAAGAAAAGCTTGCCCAAATTGTGTGAGGTATTGTCTACAGTTACTTGTTTTTCGGCCATAGCTTCTAACATAGCAGCTTGAACTTTAGGAGAAGTACGGTTAATTTCGTCGGCCAAGACTACGTGAGCGAAGATAGGGCCGGGGCGGAAGGTAAAAGTACCGTTATCGGGATCGAATACGGTCATACCTGTAATATCGGAAGGGAGTAAATCGGGAGTAAACTGGATACGCCTGAACATGGTAATCGGAGGTTCGGGATTATCGTTATATATAGAATCTCCCAAAGCCTTAGCTAAAGTCGTTTTTCCCGAACCAGGAAAATCTTCCAAAAGCACATGGCCGTCGGCTAAGAGGGCTATCAAAATAAGTTCGATAACGCGATCTCGACCGCGTACCGCTCTTTTTAAACGTGACTCCATGGTAAGGAGTAAATTGTAAGCCTTATCTAAGCGAGCAGCTCGGTTAGCTTGCGAAGTTCTGTCCAAGATAAGTTTCCTCCGTCTAAATAGACCTTAGTTGGTTGAATAAAGTGTGTTTGTGCTTTTTTTAACGCACGAAAAGCCAAGCAAAGGGATTGATTATACCCAAGAGTCGCCGCCACCAAGGAGCGCAATTGGATAATTCTGATTTGAATTGTGAGTAGTGTGAGGCACATTCGGCAGCTTCAGGTAAGGACATGCGAGAGATAAAATGGGTTTGCTCATTTTCACCCAAATGATAGCGCACATGCCATTGAGTCAGCTTTTGCAGAGCTGGTAGTTGATCAGCCCAGCGGGAAGCGAACTCTTCGCGTGTCTCTCCGTAGTGACGGCGTATACCTATTTCTGCTAATGATACCAAGGCCGCTCTATATACTCGGTCGACCCGTTTAGTTCCAAAACTAAAATGGGCCATTAAGTGAATATATATTTTGTATACCCACACGGCAATGAAAGCCAAAACTGCTGCTATAGCCAGCAACCAGCCTAAAGCCTTTACTAATGAGCGCATTTGCATTTGCATATCGACCGGCTTTTGGGTTACGCCTTCTTTGTCTGTCGACTCTTCACGAGCCATTTCACCGAACATCTTTTGCAAATCTGGATCGGGAGGATCGGAAGGAGATACATTGGATCGTTCGGGAGAAACATCTATAGGATACCAACCCAGTCCTTGAATATATATCTCGCACCAGGAGTGGGCGTTGTTGTTCATAATCAGTAAAGCTGAGCCACCGTAGGTATTTTTTATATCTACAGCGTAGCCCTCAGCCACACGGGCGGGAATGCCGATAGAGCGGCATAAATAAACTAAGGAGTTAGCATTATGGACACAGTAGCCGACCCGATCTCCGAAGAGATATTTGGAGACGGCGTCATCTTTGTCGGTAATCCTTACTCTGGTATCGTAAGTACTGTTTTTATCCAACCACAGCTTCATAATGTATACTTTGGCCATAGGTAAAGACTTGAAAGAAGCGGGCAAATCTTGCTGAATTTTTAAAGCCAATTCCTTGTAGCGCTTGTCGTCCGGTAGCTTGGTGTAATAATCTATATCGGATTTAGACCACTGTGGATTGTTAAGCTTGGCTTGAAGTAGACTTTCTATCTTGCCGGTAAAAGAGCGCGAATCTACAGTATAAGCTCCCACAAACTGGCTGCTGTTGGGATTGGAGGCCGCTTTCATAACCGAAGGGTTGAGTAAACCAAACGGCTTACTGTGATTTTCAATTAAGCTAACTTTAGTATTGACAGCTTTGGTTTTGTCAGAGTCGATTTGCGGAGGGGTAAGCGGATTGGGCGTATTAAACTGAGGAAATCCGGAAGCAACATCGTGATCATAGTGTCCGGAAACATCGTTAACTAGTTTGCGACCGTTGAAAAAACTCTTGGCATTTTGGCGGAAATAGTAATAGCCTTCCGGAGGTACGTAATCATCATTAAAGATGACTACGGCTACAGGTTTTGCTTTTGGAGCTTGAGAAGAACTTTGATCCTTGTCCTGATTGTCGCTTTGGCCTCCGCCTTGATTATTGTTTTGGTCATTATTTTGTCGATTGGGACTTTGGTTTTTATCCTTATCGTCTTGATTCTGTTGGCCTTGGTTAGACTGCTGATCTTGGTCTTGGTTTTGATCGTTATCTTGCTGATTTTTTCCGCTGTTGCCGCCTTCTTTGCCTTTGGCTTCTTCTTGTTGTTCACCTTTGGCATTGCCGCTCATAAGTTGCTCGGGCAGAGGTTGATGCAAGTCTTTAAGGGGCAGAAAAACTCCAACTAAAGAGATAATAACAATCAAAATGGATAAATCGGCTAAAGTTCGCTTATTAAAACGTCCTACAATAAGGAAAACCAAAGCTATGGCTAAAATAACGCCGGCAGCAATGAAAAACGGAATAGGATTCCAGCCTCGAGACCACAGCGGATCGACGAAGAAATAAGGGCGGCTGATAAAACCATCGCGATGGGCCGATAAAGGTAAGAGAGCAATATTAGCGACGATAATCAGTTCGACAGCTACAAACCAGGGCTTACGTATACTTATGGCATGGATAACCATGACTAAGAAAAGGCAATTGAGGAATAAAATTAAACCCTGAGAAAAGAGGCCAGCATTCTCCGGTGAAGCAAAGAGAGAGGCCACAAAGGCACTGTTGACGGGAATATTAGCCAGATAGACCAAAATACGATTGAGCACTAGAGCTCCCAGAGTGAAAACTGGGATGCGCAAACGTTTGGAAGCGAGCCAATAGGAGAGCCAAAAGCCCACAATTCCGCCGACAAAGGCACCGAAAATACCATTTGATACAGAGATTGTGGAGGCATTTATGGCTAAAATAATGCCCCACATTAAACTGTTGAAAGAACGTTCTAAAAATGTGCCAATGCCGAAAGATTTCTTTTTTTCGGAGTTAATGCCGTCCATATTTAGACTAGACCGCCTTTTCCTGAGCCTGCAGATAAGCAGCCGCGTTGTTTATAATTCGTCCTGTAGTTGTCTCACACAAGATCATGGGAGTATTAGGATTTTGTAAAGTTTTGGCAATTTTAGAGGGCGCTTCTAATTGCACAGTTTCGGAATCGATATAGAGCCATTTGCTCCACGGCTGTTCCTTTTCTTCTTCGGCGGCCTTTAAATTTTGGTCGATGCCCATAAGCCAAGTAATGGTAAGATGGGTATCTCTGACCGCTCCAAGAGTATTTTTGACCCAATCGCCGTAAGCTGCAGGTACAAACACAAAACAGCTGTGATAGCCGAGTTTGGAAGCCTCTTCTAAGAATTTTTTCAAGCCACAGACCGCTTTTGATTCTGTATTGCCGGAAGAAGCCAAAAAATCCAAAGCTTCGCTCATTATTGAAGTAACGCCGACACAACCGTCGGCACCGAAAAGCCAACTGTCGCCCAAAATTTTTGATTCGAGAATAGATCTGGCAAAAGAAGCGCTGGCTTCATCGTTGGGACCTGAGACTAGGTAAGCGCAAGTACGTGTCTGAGCGGTAAGTGCTCTTTCAGGCATACGCACGACTAAGCGGCGGTTGCGAGCATACACCTTCCATAGGATTGAGCGTGAAGAGTCGCCGGGAACATATTGACGCATTTCTATGAGGTCTCCCTGAGGGGAACCGAAAGGATCGGAAATATCCTCTCCGCCGGCCATACTTAATGTTATGCTACTGCTTTTAACGACACCTGGCCTGGGGTAAGCTTTAAACTTAACATTTTTAGTGCTGACCCAAGTAATACTGGCCAAGCCCAAAATATCTTCCACTTTGAAGCGACGACTAATTTTTTCTACGTTACAGCGGTGGTGGGCGGTAATATATTCGGATATGGACGATAAACTTTGTTTACATTCGGTCTCCACTTCTTCAGGATAAAGCCACTCAATAGAAACATTGACAAAGGGAACCGGCAAAAAGGTTATTTCCAAACCTGAATTAGATTGGTACATAGTAGAAGTGATTATATCTGGCAATCCCATTTCGCATTTGGCTTTCCAGTGTATGGCCAAATAAACAGCGCCTATGCTTACGGCCAAAATCATCAGTATCCCCACAATCATGAGAGCTACGGAGGCAGAAATCCAGACAATATCATCTTGACCTAAAGCTACGAAATAAAAGGTAAAAGCTAGCAAAATCATATAAGCTAGCCCCATACCGGTAATGGGAACGAATCCGCAAACCTTCCTTATAAATTGAAAAGTTTTAACCGAGGCACCGCGCCAAATGGCAGTCCAGGAACTTCGTCTGTTTGAATTATTTTCCAAAAGTTCGTTCTGTTCGGGCCGGGCAGTCAAGTTTGTCATCTCATACTCTTTCATTCCGCTTATTATAGCAAAGACAGGAGCCGATTGGGCGAATCAAACTACTAGGCCTTAAATATCGAATAAGCATTTGTATTTCCTCTATATGGTCAAAAATATCAAAAATAATCGCATATCGTTAAAATGTTAAAAAAAAATAGTTGATCTCAAAGATTGATAAGAATAATCTGAAGCAATGCAGAGCATTACAAATATGTCTATTCCCCTGTCTTGGAAAGCAATCGTCAAGCAAGTATTTGGACTTGATGCTGAAATCAGCGCCGTTTATTTTTATGAAAGCAAAAAAAATCAGGTCTCGCGTCTCAGGATTGTTATAAATGGGGAACAGACTGATGTTGTTGCCAAAAAATATGTTTGGGGCGATATGGACAGTGAAATCGCCGTCCTTAAAAAAGCTGGGACTTTCGGCTTAAATGTTCCCGAGTTTATCGCTCGCTTTTCTGATATAGCCTTTTTTACTCCCGTGCCCGGTGTCTCTATGCATAATCCCATTACCGAAAAACAGGCTTTTCTTATAGGGGAATGGATGAGAATGTTCCACGAAAATATGACTCCTCAGAGAGCTAGAGGCACTTTTTTGCGAGGCGACTGTACCTTAAAGAATTTTGTTTATGATGAAGAAGGGGAAAAGGTTTATTCTTTAGATTTTGAACAAGCTTATTTTGGTCCGGCCGAGGATGATTTAGCTGAACTTATAGTTACTTTGTTAACTGGCGCTAAAGCTGAAAAATTGTGGCATTCACCGCATATTTTAGCCGTCAAAACCTTAATCAGAGCTTATAGACGCAAATTTAATGCCGCTTTTTTGTATGAAGAAGTTATTCAAGGTTTGAGTAACCGTATGGAATTTCGTCAAGAATTTGCTGCGGAAATTCAAGCTTTAATAGATGAGTTTTACGGTCATAAGTCGCTTTTTCTTGAGTTGTTAGAAAATAGATAACTGTTTTAGAGAATAATTTAAAGAGCGGAAAGAGGCGGGCATAGTTTGTTTTGGCGGAACTGAAAAATATCAGAACCTGGGGCAGTTTAGGCGAACAGATGGATAATTTTTTACTTTGGGAAAAACGCTACAGCATGAGAGGGCGCGGTCCCAAAGAGCCTGAGCCTTTCGTGAAAGAGTCTTTGCCCTACATGAACGGAGGCAGAGTGCTAGATGTTGCTTGCGGAGAGGGAAGACATGCCCTTTATTTGGCTCAGGCTTCAACTACCTTTGATGTTTGGGGAGTGGATCGTTCGCCCACTGCCATAAAAGCTGCTGCAGAGCGGGCCGCGCAGTTGGGCATTCGCGCCAATTTTATGGTGCGTGATTTGGAGAAAGACTTTTTACCTGAAGAAATTTTTAATACTATTGTGGTAACGCGCTATTGGCAAGCCGATTTATGCCCTCATATTGTCAACCATTTGGCTCTTGGTGGTATTTTGGTTTACGAAACCTACACTTTGGATTATTTGCGCTACGGCGAACGTACGCGCAGTCATTTACTCAAGAGCGGTCAGTTGCGAGAAACTTTCGCCAAGCTCGGTTTACGCGTCGATTATTATGCTGAGGTTGATCGTCCCGAAACCAGGGAATATTCAGCCAGGCTTAGGGCTGTAAAAAATTGTTGATTTTTCTCACTACTGTCCAAAGTTTTCCGCTTTTTAGGTGGGGGATGAGGGCAAGTATGGCGAATTGCCCAGAGCGGAGGGTGCTGCCCTGTTGGCCGCCAGCCTGGTGCTGTAGAGGCACGTTTTATTGCTTTTCGAGCTTTTCCTTTTCGTTTTTAACTTTTTATTAGCAAAACAATTGTAAAAAATACTATTCAAATAAATATAAAATAGAAAGTAGGCAGGTGTCGGCGTATGAGAAAAAGCCTCCCGGATTTCTTAAAATATTTACCTACCTTTGTCACTAAAAGCTCCTGGCTCGGTTTGGCGTTATTAGTTTGTCTAACCAGCTTGCTCTGCGCCTGCAGTATGAATAATAAACTGCTCAGCGATTATGTGGCTCCAAGTTTAATTTTGCCCCAGGGTAAGCCGCAAAAGTTGGCTGTTGTGCACGGAACGCCCTCCGGCGACCTCGTATTGCCAGAGCAATATTCTACTTTTACTATCGTATTTAACCAACCGGTGGTTAATTTAGGCACAACCCAAGTAGATGTTGAAGGGCTGAGCATCGAACCAGCTTTGAAAGGCACTTGGAGTTGGCGGGGAACAGCTTGCCTGACTTTTACTCCCCGTGAGCCGTTGCAAGTTTCTCACGAATATCAAGTGACTGTACCTGCCGGTTTAACGGCCATTACTGGACAAAAATTGGCAAAGCCTTACACTATGCGTTTTGTAACGCCTCGTCCTGCTGTTATTAATTCTTCTCCTGCTGAGGGAGATGCCAATGTCTCCTTGGATAAGCCTATATTTTTGCTTTTTAATCAAGCGATCAACAATCAAAAAGCTTTAGAGTCTTTATGTTTGACTTCCGGTCAAGGTAATGTGTCCTGTCAGGCTCGTATGGCTACCGAAGACGAGTTTAAAGCTTATATTAAGGAGTTGCGTGACAGAGAAGGCGATAAGGTCACTATGAGTGGCCTGAGTGTCGATTTAGACAATCTGACAGCTAAGCAATTGGTGATTTTGGAACACAAGTCGCAATTTAAACAAGGGCAGCGTTATACTGTCACCATTCCGGCCAATTTTAAAGCTGACATTTCCGCTCAATATGGTTCCTCAACCAAAGACAGTTTCTCTTTTAAAACTTACGATATTTTCAGTTTGAAGTCAGTAACCAGCGCTGATGGAAATCATCCCGAAGAAGATATTATTTTTACTTTTACCAATCCGGTAAAGATGAACGATTTGGCCAAAGCTATTTCCTTTGAGCCGACCGTAGAAATGCCCAAGGAGTACTTGGGATATTCCGAGGCCAGATCTGAATTAAGATTTAATTTGCCTTTTAAGGCCGCAACTGCTTATAAAATAAAAATCAGTTCTGATTTAAAGGATACGTTTAATAATCCTATCTCAGGTTCCGAAAGTATAAACTTTACTACTGCTAATTTTAAGTCTCGCTTAAGTTTAAGTAGCGGTCAAGCCGTGGTAGAAGCCAAATTAAAAGACGCTTCTCTGCCTTTTAATAGCATCAATATTAACTCTATTAGAGTTGAAGGCAAAGTCGTTTCTGTCCAAGATCTTATAAAAATGGCTCAAGATGATTTCTTCTTTGGTGGAATCGATAATTATGTTCCTCAAGGCGGCTTTACTTACAGTCAAGAGATAGCTTTAAAAAATAATCCCAATATCTACGCAGAAAATAAAATTGACCTTAAGCCCATTTTAGGAAGCAAATCTAAAGGCTTGGTTTTGCTGCGCGTAACTTACTGGGATACGGCAGGTAAAGAAGAATACAGAAGTTTGTTAGTCCAGCTTACCGATTTATGTTTGACAGCCAAATTCTCTGCTATAAACAATTTGCTTTGGGTGACTGGGTTGGATAGTGGAAAACCTATAGCCAAAGTAGACGTTGCGATTTATAACGAAGCGGCTCAAAAAGTATTTACCGGGCGTACCGACAACCGAGGTTTAATTGAAACTGTTGGTTGGAGGAAATATGCTTCGGTTAAAGATGGTGAAGCTCCCAAACAATATATTTTGGCTTCTTTGGGAGATGATCAAGCTTTTATATGTTCTTCCGGATCCAACAGTTTAGATACTTGGAAATTTAATATTTTCAGTTATAACACTGTTTACAAGGACGATGTTAGAGGTTGCTTTTTTACGGATAAGGGTGTCTACAGCCCCGGAGAAAAACTTAAATTTAAATTTTTATTGCGCTCCAATAAACAAGCTCGTTTACAACTTCCTAAGTCTATAAAAACTGTACAATATGACGCTCAAGACGGAAACGGCAAAAGTTTTGCTAAAGGTACATGTTCGGTGAGCCTCATGGGAAGTGCTGATGGAAGTATTACCATTCCGTCTAATGTTGCTCTCGGTTACGCCTTTATGGAATTTAGTATTCCTAAAAAAGAAGCTGAAAAGCTGGGCATTTCTAGTTGGCTCGGTTCGGTATATTATCGTATTGAAGAGTATCAGCCTGTGCAAATCGAAGCTAAAGTTACTTCTTCTCAAAAGTCATTATTGCGGGGAGAAGAATTCAATGGCCGCATAGAAGGACGTTTCCTTTTCGGAGCGCCAATGGATAATGATCGCTTCCGTTACTCTTCTTCTGTTGATAAAACCCCCTATTTCAATAAAAAGTACCCCGATTACTCTTTCTATTCCGAGCGTTGGGAACCAAATGATGATTGTGAGAGCATTACTCTTATGTCCGGCAGCGGTCGGCTTGACGATAAGGGACAATTCGCTGTTGAGATACCTACTGAAGGAGTAAATTATGATTGCCCCTCAACCTTATCGGTGGAAGCTTCGGTAATTTCTTCCAGTTTGAAAGAAGTTTCTGGCTCTCTGAAAATCCCGGTTTGGCCCGCAGCCAATATTGTCGGCATAAAATTAGACTCTTATCTGGCCAAGCAAGGTCAGTCTTTCCGAGGTAAGTTGTTAGCTGTCAATAAAGATGAGGAAGCTCAAAAGGGTATTCCTATAAAAATTGAGCTTATTCGCAAAAGTTGGGATTCTGTTTACAAAGCTGGGGTAGGCGGAGCTTACAACTGGGTTAGTGATTCTAAAGAAGAATTAGAAAGCACCCAAACGGTAATTAGCGGTACAGGGCCGGTAGATTTTTCTGTCACTCCTAAAAATGCCGGAACTTACCTTATTCGTGTTTCTATTACCGACAATAAAGGGCGTTGCAGTCTTAATGAAACGGCAATTTGGTGCAGCGGTTCTGGTTATGCGGCTTGGGAAAGACATGATAACAATGAGTTGAATTTGCAATGTAATGCTAAATCTTATTTGCCCGGTCAGACTGCCGAAATTTTGGTACAGTCCCCCTTCGAAGAAGCTGAAGCTTTGGTAAATGTAGAGACAGATTCCATTATGGATAGTTGGAATGTTAAGCTTAAGGGAACGGCTCCCACAGTTAAGATTCCTATTAAAAGTTTCTATGCGCCCAATGTTTATGTTTCGATAGTTTTGGTCAAAGGTCGTGAGGGCAAAGTCAATCTCAGCCAAGGTAACTTAGATTTAAGTAAACCCACTTTTAGGTTTGGTTATATACAATTAAAAGTGGACAATCCCAAATCAAAACTTAAGGTCGATCTTATTTCTGATTTCTCTCAGTACAAGCCTGGTCAGACAGCTTCGGTAACCGTTAAATTGAGCGATTCTCAAGGTAAGCCGGTCGGCGGTGAGGTTTGCTTATGGGCAGTAGATGAAGGTGTCTTGAATTTAGTCGGTTATAAGTTGCCCAACTACTATGACGTTTTCTACGCCGATCGAGACTTAAATGTGGTAACTTCCGAAAACTGTGCCGATGTTATAGGGTTACGTTCGTATGGTACCAAAGGAGCCAACCAAGGAGGAGGTGGCGGCAACGATGAGAGCGTGCGTGACGATTTTACACCGACTGTTATGTGGAAGCCGTCTGTAATCATTGACGATACCGGTCACACTATTGTGCGCTTTAAAGCTCCCGATAGTTTAACCCGTTATCGTATTATGGCCGTGGCTTGCGACAACGGAGAACGTTTTGGCCAGGGACAAGCTACTTTTGAAGTTAGCAAAAAGTTGGTGCTGTTGCCTTCGGTTATAAAATATGCTCGCTGTGGAGATTCCTTCCAAGTTGGCGTATTGGCTCGCAACAATACTGACAAATCTTCTTCTATTACGGTAAAAGCCGAGAGTAAAGGATTGAATTTAGCCAATGATTCTTTCCAAACAACTTTGAAGCCTACAGAAGAAAAGGTTATGCTTTTTGACGTTTCGGCTTCGAATTGCGGTCAGTTCCCTATAAAATTTAAGGGACGAATGGGAACGGAAACTGATGCTTGTCAATACACTATAGAAGTTATCCCCGATGAAAAAACCAATGTGGCCGCCGTTTCCGGAGAGTTTAGTGCCAAAGAAGCTAGCGAGTATGTAAAAGTACCCGGCGGAGCTAAGGCAGGAAGCGCTGTTCTGGACATTTCTGTATCTAACAATTTTGCTAGTCAACTTAATGGCGCTGTGCAAGATTTATGGAATGACGATGCTACCACTTTAGATACGATTTTGGCTCGTACCGAAATTATTTTGCTTGCCGACAGGTTAGGCCTTAAGTTACCTCAGGAGCTTAATTCTGAGGCTAAACGTAAAGCGGCCGTTAGCGATTATTTCAAAGATATTGGTAAATTCAATACTTCTGATGGCGGTTTCTCACTGTGGCCGAGAAGTACAGTTCGCAGCAATATATATACTGCTTGGGCTTTAGATATTATGACCAAGTTGCACAAGATAGATTGGCTCGACACTAACCGAGAATATATTTACTCTGACGCCAAACTTTGTGCCAAAAATACCATCTATGAATATTTGCTCAAATTGCCTAAGATAAACGATGGAAACGGTGATCCGGGTTTGCCTATGCTTTTTGCCGCATTATGCAAAACTGGTGAAGGTCAAAATTCTACTTTGGTAGTTTTATACCGCAATCGTCACAAGTTCTCATTGTTGGGGCGTGCTTATATACTTAGAGCTGCTGCCGAATTAAATAATCAAGATATTGTTAGCGCCTTGCGTCAAGAGTTGGGTAATACACTCAAAATTGAAGAGCGTCAAGCTTGGTTTGAAGAAAATGGCCCGATAGAGTTGGGTGCAGTTTCGGAGCGAGCTCTCAGCAATGCGACTGCACTTTCGGCTATGTTATACAGCGGCGATTTCGAGTTAGCTTCTAAGGTGTTTGCTTGGCTGTTCGATAATAAAGTATCTGGAAGTTGGGGCTCTGAGTTAGTAGATTCCAAAGTGGCCGAGGCTCTGATGGTCTATACCAATAAAGAGCAAATAATGCGCAGTGATGTTGAAGTTAAAGTGCGCTCCGGAGGAAAACAGCTCTTAAAAGGCACGCTTAAGTATCCTGAGGCTAATTGTCTCTTCTCTTCCGATGCTATTTCTGCCATAGGTCAGGAAGTACCCATAGAAATGAGCAAAACTGGGTCTGGAAAACTTTACTACGACTTGTTGCTCCGCTATGCTCCTACCAAGCCTATGCCTGCTACCGATAATGGCTTCTATATTTTCCAAAGCTGCAGTACACTGAATGATTTAGATCGACCAATTCCCTTTACCGAACTTAAGGTTGGTCAAGTTTATAAGGTAAGCATAAACGTAATTTCTCCGGTCAATCGAGATCAGGTGATAGTTAATGTGCCTTTGCCTGCTGGTTTGGAAGTTGTAAATACATCTTTCGATACAGAAAGCAACTTGTACAGCAGTCTACTGAACAAGGTTAATCCCGATCCCAGTTATGGAACTTTTACTAATGCCGAATATTACTCAGATCATGTAAAAGTGTGGGCTGAAGGTTTGCAAGCTGGCGAGCATACTTATAGCTTCTTGGCCAGAGCTGTGGCTTGCGGTCATTATCGTATGCCGGGTGCCCGAATCTATCAAAAGAATCGGCCGGAAGTTTTTGGTTGTACTTCGGAAACGAGGTTGCAAGTTGTCCCTTAAGGGTTCGAGTGTTTTTGGCTTCTCTGCCATCCAGTTAAAAAAATGGTGGTGGAGAAGCGTATTGGCGCTATTGGTTGTCTTGGGGTTGGGGCTACTCATTTTTGTGTTGAAGCCTTGGCCTGAAGTTTATCCTTTGCAAGCAGAGCAAAATTCTGCTCTGATATATGATCGTGACGGTTGTTTGCTCCGGGAGGTACACTTGGAAGGGGGAACCAGCAAGCGCTGGATTCCCTTGAAGAGCGTACCTTCTTGGGTGCAGGAAGCTGTCCTTACTGCCGAAGATCGGCGTTTTTATTATCATTGTGGCGCCGATCCGCTGGCCATTATGCGCAGCGCCTATTATAACTGCAGAGCTGGTAGAGTTATTATGGGTGGCTCTACTATCAGTGAGCAGCTGACTCGTTTGTTAATGCCACCTAGGCCGCGCACTTTAAAAACTAAGCTTATAGAGCTTTTGTATTCCCTGCGTCTCTCTTGTAATTTTAGCAAAGAGCAAATCTTGGAAGCCTATCTCAACAGGGTTTATTTTGGTGGTCAAGCTTATGGTTTGGAGGCGGCTGCTCAGCTTTATTTCGGTTGTCCGACGCAGGCTCTGTCTCCGGCGCAGGGAGCTTTTTTGGCTGTTTTGATGCGCTCTCCTCAAGAGTTGGCTCCTTATAAAGATATAGATCCTGCCTTAAGTTTGCAGCGTGATTTGCTGATAAATATGGAAAAGCGAGGCGTACTCGACAGCGCCGATTTAAAGTCGGCTTTAGCCGAAAAAATAACCTTGGCGCCTCTTTCCGAACGTTTTGCCGCACCTCATTTTTGTGATTTTGTTGTCGCTCAAAGTGGGGACTGGCCTGCCAAAGATGCTGTTCGTATCGATACTACGTTAAGCTCGGAAATTCAAAATTACGCAGAGAATGTTTTAAACCATCATTTAGGGCGTCTGGCCTCTCACCATGTCAATAACGGCAGTTTAGTAGTTCTAGATGTTAAAAATGGTGATATTTTGGCTATGGTCGGCTCCAAAGATTATTTTCGTCTTCCTGATGGGCAAAATAACGGATGCCTGACTTTACGCCAGCCAGGTTCTACTCTCAAACCTTTTACTTATGCTTTAGCTTTACAGCATGATTTTACGGCTGCTTCTGTTTTGCCCGATCTTGGCTATTTAGACTCTATGCTTAAAGACGCTTTTGTGCCGGAAAATTATGATCGGCGTTTTCGCGGCCCGGTGCGCTTGCGCCAGGCTTTAGCTTGTTCTTACAATGTACCGGCCGTTTATGCCTTACAACAAGTGGGTATAAATTCGCTTTTGGAATTATTGCATAATTTAGAATTTACTGAGTTGAATCATAGTGCTCAGCATTATGGGTTAGGATTAACTTTGGGCAGCGGTGAAGTTAGTCTGTTGCATTTGGCCAATGCTTACAGAGTGCTGGCTGAAGGTGGAGATTGGCAGCCTGTGCGCTTTTGTCAATCATATACGGATAGCCAGGGAGAAAAACACTTTTCTTATGGGGAAGATATTAAACAAAATGTAATTCCCTCCGAAGTCTGCAGTTTAATAAGCGATATTTTGGCCGATAATAGGGCCCGTTCTGAGGCTTTTGGCTACCATAGTGCATTAAATTTGCCTTTTCGTTGTTCAGTCAAGACTGGGACTTCCAAAGATTATCGCGATAATTGGTGTATTGGCTACGATAATAATTATGTTGTCGGCGTTTGGACTGGCAATTTTGACGCTTCTCCTATGCGCAATGTTTCTGGCATCACTGGAGCTGCCCCTATTTTTCGTGACGTTATGAAGTACGTTCATCAGTATAAAGGTCGTTCAAAGAAAGTTTTAAATGTAAAAGAGCTCAGCCAATCTGAACCAAAATTGGAAAAAAGATGGATTTGTGCTGAATCAGGGGCAAATCCGGGGTCTTATTGTTTTAATAAAATTGAAGAATATTTTTTGCCTAATACTTTCCCCGCCGAGTTATGTCAAGTGCACCAGCTTTACTGCTTTCGCAAAAGTGATAAGCAGCCTGTAGATCCTCTTCGTTGTCATCCTTCCGAATATTTAACCAAGGTTATACCCGTTTATCCTTCTTTATACAGGGCTTGGATGAGGGAACATAATATGCCTATTCCTCCTCAATGGGCTTTATACAGGAAAGTAAGTTTGGCAGAGCAGAGAAAAAACGATTTCCAAGATAGTTTGAGCCAAGGAAATAAAGATATAGAACGGCAGGGTGGAAAAATTATCTTTCCGGAAGACGGAGCTGTTTTTCGTATCGATCCTTTTTTAAAGCGTCAGTACCAAAGTTTAAATTTGCGAGCCATAGCTTCAAAACAAAATGAAAAACTTATTTGGAAAGTTGATCAACAGATTTTACAAGTAAGCTCGGAACCACATATGGTCAGTTGGCAGTTGCGCGAAGGCGTCCACCGTATAACTTTACAAACTGAAGAAGGCGAGCCTCCTTGCGACAGTATTACAGTTACCGTATATCCTTAGTTGAGTTCAGCAAATTATCTGTATCTCTGGAATCGATTAGTCAATTTTGTACCATTTTTGCAAAGGGTGATCCCAACGCACCAGCTTAGTACCGTTTTCTTCCGGTTCCATGGTAGCTTCTCCTCGGCGAAAGCGCGGTGAACGATCCGGGCCGCTAAAAGGATGTTTTACCTCTCTGATGATGGCATTTAAGATATTGGCTTTTCCGGTCAGGCGTAAATCTCGCACCCAACGTCCGTCGCTATATCCGGTATTATAGGAGTGGATAGGACGATCTGACCAAATATAGTGATCGGGATTAAGCGGATCTTCTACTAATCGACAATCTTTCTTGAGACAAATAAACTCTTTACCAGTCCAACGTAAAACTCTGAAGGTGCTGATTTGTACGCCAATGGGGGTCTCTCCCAAAACGACGATAATTTTGCCGTCTTGGTCAGGATCAATTACATATTTTATTTCATAGTTTAGTTCGCCGACTTTGCCGAATACCAAAGCATTTTCCATAATGACTTGCGGCTCGATTCTGCGAAAAGCCTGGCCGGAAGCGTAGCGAGCTCTGGGGCCGGCCCAGATAATTTGACCGTCTTCGTCAAAGAAAACTAGTTGGGCTAGATAGCCGTTTTCAGAGTGATTGTAGGCTACTAAAGCTATACTTTCCGGCTTATCGTCATTATTTATATCGATATAGAATTGTTGGTAAGGTTTAGTTTGCTCATCTGGATCGGCTTGCAACGGATTGTGATATGGAGTACCTTGAGCCGCTACTCCTAAATTTAGCCATAAACCGAGAGCTAAAGCTGCACTGCCTAAGTTATGCCAGAGAAAATTATTGAAAAACACTTTTAATCGCTCAACCTCACAATATAAAATTATCGCCCTGCGGATAAATTTAATTCAGGTAAGATCTTTTCCTTGTAGCATATGGCTTCAGCTCAGGCGGGTAGGTAGTTGATCCTTGGCAGAAGAATAGAGGGATAACAAAGGTAAGAAGCAGAGGGTGTATTGACGCATGGCTAAAGCTCATACCGCTTTTATTTGTCAGGAATGTGGTGCTAAATTTTTGCGCTGGCAGGGACAATGTAACGAATGCGGAGCCTGGAATTCGTTAGTTGAAGAAAAAGTTGTGCCTGAAAAGCGCAAATCTATGGGAATGACGCTTAATTTAGAGGGACAGAACAAACCTGTTTTGCTAAGTCAAGTTTCTGCTGAAGAGGATCCGCGCTTTTCTACCGGCATTCCCGAATTTGATCAAGTGTTAGGCGGCGGTTTAGTGCGCGGCTCGGTGGTACTTTTAGGTGGTCCGCCCGGAATAGGTAAATCCACTTTGCTTTTGCAAGCAGCCAGCGCTATCGGTACAGTGCAGGCTCCCGTACTTTATGTCAGTGGCGAAGAGTCGCCGCGACAAATTAAGCTGCGGGCTGAGCGCTTGGGGGTGCGCAGCGAAAATATTACTATTTACGCAGAAACAGCTCTCGAAGCTGTAGAAAATCTTTTAGAGAAGCTAACTCCCCGCTTAGTTATTGTCGACTCTATCCAAACTATGTTTCGTAGTGATTTGGATTCAGCTCCGGGCAGTGTCACTCAGGTGCGTGAATGTGCTGCT
Source organism: uncultured bacterium (assembly GCA_934621605.1). Lineage (GTDB taxonomy): Bacteria > Vulcanimicrobiota > Xenobia > Xenobiales > Xenobiaceae > Bruticola. Next base: position 60,774 of record CAKTUZ010000011.1, read on the forward strand.
TCTCTAATGCGTTTGGCCAAAAGCAGCGGCTCGGCCATTATTTTGGTCGGTCATGTAACTAAGGGTGGAGAACTGGCTGGGCCGCGTGTTTTGGAACACTTAGTCGATACGGTTTTAAGCTTCGAGAGCTACGGTTTACACAACATTAGAGCGCTGCGCGGTATAAAAAATCGTTTTGGCAATACGCAAGAGACTGGCTTTTTCTCGATGGAGTCGGAGGGCCTGCAGTCTATTCCCGATGCTTCGTCATTTTTTTTGGCTCAGCGAGCGCAAGATATTACCGGATCGCTGATTTTTCCCTCTTTGGAAGGCACTCGCCCGGTTTTGGTTGAGGTGCAGGCCCTGGCCACTGACAGCTATTCGGCCCAGTTGGGCGCTCCGCCAACACGTCGTTCCGTAGGCGTAGATTTAAATCGTTTAGGTCTCTTGCTAGCCGTATTGCAAAAGCGTCACCCGCAGCTTGGTATAGGCAAATGCGATGTCTATATAAATGTGGCCGGTGGTTTGCGCTTAAATGAACCAGCTTTAGATTTGCCTTTGCTTTTAGCCATTGCCTCCAGCCGGGCCAACTTAGTTATTCCTCCTGATTGGGCCGCTTTGGGAGAAGTTGGCTTGGGAGGTGAAGTTCGCGCTGTCAGCGGCTTGGAAATCCGTTTAAATGAATTGCACAAAATGGGCTTCCGTTGTTGCTTAGTTCCGGCTCGCTCTCTCAATATTAAATCGGATAATTTTCAAGTTCAGACCAAGGGTAGCTTGCCTAAATCGCTTGTTTCCAAACCGAGCCCGGAAAAAACAGTTGAACCTATAGAGGAAGATCCCATCGGTGAACTTACTTTGGGGCCACCTATAAGTGATGAAAACTTTGATTTTACGCAGTTGGGAAAGAATTCACTCTTTGTACCCGCCTCTCAGCTGTCTACCTCAGGTTCAGCTAAGCGAAAAGCTATTGATACACAAGAGAAAAATATTGGTTTTAGTGTAAATAAAATTAAAAATGGTGATGCAGAAATAACCCAAAATAATGTGCATAGTAATAGTAAATTACAAATTATTCCTATAGATAATTTGCAGCAAGCTTTGCGTATTTTAGGCATAAAAGGCGGTCGTTTCAAAAATGAACGCTTTGAAAAACAAAACAAAGCGTAAGGTTAGTCACTCTTGTTCGGTAAGGAGAATGGTTAAGTGAAAATTTTACATACATCTGATTGGCATTTGGGCATTGAATTTAACGAACAGAATCGTGATCAAGAGTTTAAGCAATTCTTAGCTTGGTTGATCGATAAAATAAAAGAGGAAAGTATTGAAGCACTTTTAATTGCTGGTGATATTTTTGATACTTATCATCCTTCTGTAGCTGCGCAGACTCTCTATTATAATTTCCTTTGCGATTTAAATAAACAGACGACTTGTCGTCATGTAGTTATTACTTCTGGGAATCACGATTCGGTATCTTATTTAAATGCTGCCAAAAATATTTTGCGCGACCTTAATGTTTATATTATTTCTGGCAAACCTGCCAATATAGAAGACGAAGTCTTGCTTTTAAGAGATGCAGAGGGGCAGCCGCAGCTAATCGTCTGTGCTGTTCCTTACTTACGTCGCGGTGATTTCAGTATTGACAGCAAAAAATTGAGTGTCGAAGAAGAGAATGACGAATTTTTAGGTGCTTACAGTCGACATTATACAGATATTAAGCAAATTGCCGAAGCCAGGCGGGCCGAGCTGGAAAAGGAAGTGCCTGTTATTTATATGGGGCATATGTATATTTGTGGCAGTCATATCAGCGATAAAGATCATGAATCGATTATTGGCAACTTGGAGGGAATAAAAAAATTAGATATTGAGGATAGCGCTGACTATGTTGCTCTAGGTCACTTACATATGGCTCAAACCGTTTTCGATAAGGAAAATTGGCGTTACAGTGGTTCTCCTTTACATTTTAGCAAGTCGGAAATTAAGGGCGGTTCTTCTGGTCAAAGTTTAAAGTCAGTGGCGATAATCGATTTTGAAGGGCGTAAGGCTAAAAATATTCAGTTGGCGGCAGTACCGGCTTTTCGTGATATCCGTATTTTACAAAGCGCCGATTCCGGAGAATTGAAGCAAGCTTTGCGTGAGCTTATTCAAGAACAGCATAAAATTTGGGTATTTATTGATTATAGCGGCGAATATAAGATCGGTTCCGATTTGTCTGGTGAATTGAAAGAATTGGTTAGAGGTACACAGGTAAAAATTTTAACTTTTAAAGATGAAGAGTGGAATAAATTAGCAGCTCAGTCTTATTCTTTGCAGGGTGAAAAGCAAGTAGAAGAAATCGGCGCGGCAGACATTTTTAAACAATTTATTGATAAAGAAGCTGGAAATGAAAGTGACGAACTCAAAAATTGGATGGAGCAGACTTGTCTTGAGCTCTTTGAGGAAGTAAAAAACAACCGCTGCAGTCTTGAGAACTAAGAAAATAGCCTTGATGAGGATTGGGTTAAGTTATGAATATCAAGAAATTAACTATCGAAAATATCAATTGTTTAGTCGGTAAGTGGGTAATTGACTTTGAACATTCCGATTTTGCTGGTCAAAGATTTTTCGCTATCATAGGCAATGTCGGTTCCGGAAAAAGTACGATCTTGGATTCTGTTTGTTTAGCTTTATATGGTCAAACTCCGCGTTGTGATCCCGGTCAACCCATTGCCAACTTGATAAATTCCAATCGAAAAAGTGGTCGTGTGGAGATGATCTTCGCTATTGAAGGTCATACTTATTGTAGTTCTTGGTCTTGTACTAAAAATAAAAACCTTAAGACAGAGATGCATTTTTATGAAATAGACCCAGATGGCGAAAAGAGCGGAATTTGCAGCGGCTTAAGAGAGGTAAGCAGTAAAAATTCCAAAATTTTAGGTATGGGTTTCCCCCAATTTACTCAATCTATTCTTTTGGCTCAGGGAGAATTTCGTAAATTTTTTGTAGCTGGTACTGATGAAAAAGCTGATTTATTGGGTAAAATTACCGGTAATGATTTGTATAAGCAACTGCCTGGATTAGCGGCCGATAAGAAGAGAGAAGTTGAGCAAGAGCTTGAGGATTTGCAAAATAATTCCAACTGTGAGGGATTATTGGATGAAGCTGTAGCTCAGGAAAAACGCTGTGAACAAGCGGCTTATGAACGGCAGAGAGTAGAAGTTAAGGGTAAGCTCGAAGAAATAAGTAGGCAATTGAAGCTTTGGGAAGCTTGTACCGAGGCTGAAGAATTTTGTCGCCAGGCTGATTGTAAACTTAAAGAAGCCTTAAATAAGTGCAACAGTTGGGCTGCAGAATCGGTAAGATTGGCAGATGGCGAACGGGCTCAAGCTGCTGAAAAGATGCATATTCAATATCAGTTAAGGAGCAGTGCTTGGCAAAAAATCGGCAGACAGTGCCTTGAATTGAAAGAACAGGTTGAATTGACTGATAAAAATTGTCGAGAAGCCCGGCAAAAATGTGCAGATAGTCAAGTCAATAGTGAACAGTGGGTAGGTATTTGTGCTGCGGCTAAGGATATTTTTGTTCAGGAAGACAAGAAAATTCAGCGCTTGGAGAATTTGAGAGAAACTTGGAAACAAAAGGATCAGGAAGCCAAAAATGTTAGGGCGGATATTCAAAGCAGTAAATCACAAGTTGAAAATAAAACCAAAGAGGCTGCTATTGCCAAGGAAGGCATAAAGCGAGTTGTTTTTAGAATTTGTCAACAAATTGCTCAAAATTATCGGCAAGTTGGAGCCATTTTGCAATATGGTTATGCCGATTTGGCAGAAGCTATCAGTAATAGAGGCGAACTGCAGAAAAAGGTAGCAGAACTACAATCGGAAATCGATTCTATTTTACGTTTTCAAACTAAACAAGAATTTATTAAATTGGAAAACGTTTTGACCGTTCAGGCTTCGCAATGGCAAAAATTACTAGAAAAAGTCAATAATTTAAAATTTGAAGCTTGTGAATTAAATAAATGTGCCGGTATTTACAAAGCAAAAACTGTCGAGTTGCAAAAAAAACAGACAGAGCAGAAGAAGTTGGAAGTTAAATTAGAAGAGGCTCAAGAGAGCAAAAATACAGCCATGGTTAAATACGAAGCGGTTAAAGAAATTGATGAATTATCCGGTTATCGCTTAAAATTGCAAGCTGGGCGTAGTTGTCCCTTATGCGGTTCTTTAGAACATCCTTATGCTGGACAAATTGAAAAAGCTTTACAGCAACAATTGAAAAAAGCCGAAGCTTTGAAAGATGAAGCCGAACGCAAAGTCATAGAATCGGAACAAAAGTTGCAAGAGGTTATCAATGAGCAGCACAAGTTACAAGCTGAATTGGTAAGTTTAGAGCGAGATCATGAAGCTATGGTATTTAAAATTGGACGTATTTTAACATCCGTCAAAGAAGACGATTTGTCGGAGACCGATAGCGATATTTCCTCTAACTTGAATGAAGCGGAAAAATGTAGGTGCAATCTTATATTTGAGGGAATTATCGTCGAGCAGTTGCTTAATGAAGCTAACAGTTTGTCTAAAGCAGCGGATATTTGTTTTGCGAGAACTGAACGGAACAGTAAAAGGGCTGACCATGAGCTTTCCCTTTATAGGGAACGTCGGCAAGAATTGCACGATTTAGATTTACAGCAAAGCTTAGGAAAGCAACTTTTGGAGGTAGGGGAGCAATTCCAAGGTGTTTTAAATCTAACCGAATTGAATATTTGCGAGTTTAATGTAGCGCTAGGAGAGATAAGATCGACTGATTTATTCCAAGATAATTATGATAAAATAGGCGATTTGCTCAATCAGAGTTTGAAAGATATTGCTTCTTTGAAAGAAAAATCTTATCAAGTTCAGAGTCAAGTTGAGATTGCCGACAATATATGTTTAAGTTTGTCCAAAGTAATTGTCGAAAAAGAGCAGAGCTTGGCAAATTTGGAGCAAGAAATAAGTCTTCTCAAAAAAGACGGCCAGATCTTAGCTTTAGAATCGGAAAAGAGTTGGCAAGAGCTGGAACAGTTGTGGCAAAAAGGGGCTGTCGAGGGAGAGCCAATCGAAAAATTGCGCCAAGATGGGCAGAAAGTATCCGCCAACGGATTTATCGAAGCTCAGAAAAAATTTGCCGATCGTCAAAGTAAATGGGAAAAGTTGCTTCGGGATAAGCAGCTTCAATTGGTCGATATTGAAGCTAAATTGGGTAGTTTGCAAGAACTGTTGCAAAAAACCGAAGTGGAGCGGAAGACTGTCGAAAATGATTATTTAGCCGGTCGCAAAATTTTTTATGATAAGCTTGGGGAGTTACATTTTGCTGACGAAAGTGATTGGCAAGTCAAGTATCTGTCTCAGGAAGAGCTTGTTAAATTGCGTCAACAAAAAGCATCGCTTGATAGTGCCGTTAAAAGTGCTGAAGATGCGGCCAAAGCCGCTCGGATTAAGCTCGAAGAAGCTAAGGTCAAGGCTGAGACTTGTTTATTTAGCGAAGAAGAATTGCGGCAATGTAGAGCAAATTTCAACAACGAAAATGATAAAATTTCCGAGCAAATCGGTCAATTAAATGAAATTTTACAAAAACATGAAAAGGCAGCTCGATGTGCACAAGAATTGGAACCTCTGCGTCGACAGAAAGAGAAGGAAGTGCGCCGGTGGCAAGTTTTAACTGAGGTTTTAGGCGATAAAAAAGGCAAAAAGTTTAATAAATTTGTGCAAGGATTAACTTTTCGTTTGCTTTTGGGTAGAACAAATGAGCGCTTGCGCAATTTGACCGACAGATATGAATTGGCTGTCAAAAGCAACAACGCTATTAATACTGACAGTAACGCTGTAAAAACAAGCAACAGCTCCCAAGAGGGCGATAAAAATTCTAAAAATGAATTAAATTTAGAATTTTCTGTAATCGATAAATATCAATCTACGGCCAGAGATTCGCGTAATCTTTCCGGTGGTGAATCCTTTTTGGTCAGTCTGGCTATGGCTTTGGCACTTTCTGATTTGGCCAGTCAACGACGCGATATAAATTCACTTTTCTTAGATGAGGGCTTCGGTACTTTAGATTCGGAAACGTTGGGTGTGGTATTGCGAACTTTAACGGCATTGGGTCGTCAAGATAAGATGATTGGAGTCGTTTCCCATGTCTCTGAAGTGAGTGAAAATATTCCCGCTCAGTTGGAGTTAAAGAGAAATGGCGACGGTACTAGCAAAATAGTCGGTCACTATATAAAGGTAGAAGCAGTATGTTAGAGTTTTGAAAATTCGGTTGATAGTTAAGTTTAGCTCAATCGATTGTATTCGGCGTTGCTTATTATTTTAAGGGACGCCGTTTTCTTCTTGGGACTAAGTTTAGCCCTTGCTCAGAAAATGGCTTCGTTGTAGACTAGGCTCACCGTGTCTTGGAATTTAATTAAACGATCTGATCAATATAAAGCTCAGGAAACTGTTTTAAAGCGTTCTACTTCGGGTGGGGATGTCAGAATAGCTTTAGGGTATCCCAATACTTACGAAGTGGGCATGTCCAACTTGGGTATGCAAGTTGTCTATTCTATACTCAACGATATCCCTGGGGTAGTTTGCGAGCGTTTCTTTTTGCCTTCCGAAGAGGATAGTGAGTTATATAGGCGCAACGGCCGTCGGCTTTTTACTTTGGAAAGTCAGCGTCCCGTCAGCGAATTTCAAATAGTTGCTTTCACTATTGCTTTTGAGCCTGATTATGTAAATATTGCTAAAATTTTTGAGCTGGCTGGTCTGCCTTTTACTGCTGAGGAGAGGGCTCGGCATGAAAATTGTCCTTTAATTTTGGCTGGTGGAGCTATTTCTCTTTTAAACCCCGAACCGGTAGCTGATTTTGTCGACATATTTTGTCTCGGTGAAGCCGAACATTTTTTACCTAAATTTATAGAAACTTATCGCCAATGGCAACAAGAGGCTCGCTCTCGAGAAGCTCTTTTGGAGTGTTTAGCCTCACTGCGTGGCGCTTATATACCTTCTTTATGGCATGACTATTACGACGATCTGGGCCATTTTGTCTACTGTCAGCCGCGTGAAGGCGCTCCAGAAAATATTATTGAGCGTTTACATTTATCGGCTTCCGAGTATGGGAAAGATTGTCCACATTCGCAGATTCTCACTGAAAATACTGAATTAGGCTATTCCGGTTTAGTGGAAATTTCTCGTGGCTGTGCTTTTAATTGTCGATTTTGTACAGTAGGGTTCTCTTATCCTAAGATACGTTGGAAGCCTTTGGATAAAATTCTGGAAGCTATAGAAGAACTTGGCCAATACACCAATAAAGTAGGGTTAATTTCCGCCACTGCTGGCACTTATCCGCATATAGACGAACTCTGTCAATATATTATTGACAGAAAGATGGCGGTGGCTTTTTCTTCGTTGCGTGTAGACAGTTTGCCTGATTCTATGTTGCAAGCTTTGGTTTCCGGCGGTTCCAAGACGATTACGTTGGCTCCGGAAGTTGGCTCTGATACTTTGCGCCGAGTGGCTAATAAACGTTTTACCGATGCCCAGTATTTGGCTACAGCTGAACGAGCTTTTGCAGCCGGTATTGTCAATTTGCGCATGTATTCTATGGTTGGTTTGCCCGGTGAGCGTGAAGAACATTTGCAAGCGCTGATCGATTTAGCTGCCGATACTAGAAAATTGCAGATAAAAATGGGTAAAGGCGGCGGCCATATTACTCTTTCCACCGGACAGTTGATACCTAAGCCCTTTACGCCTTTTCAATGGAATAGTGTATTAGAAAAAAATAAGGCAGCAAAGTCAATACATTATCTCGAGCGTGGCGTTAAGCGTATAGGCGGCGTTGAATTTTCCGGAGAATCACCTAAACAAGCTATGATTCAGGCTTTATTGGCCAGAGGGGATCGACGTTTCTCTAAAGTTATAGCTAGAGTTTATCGCGAACCTTCCTTTAGTAGTTGGCTTAAAGCTTGCCGGGAAGAGGGGATAGATTATCAATATGAATTGTATCGCGAACGTTCTGTTCAGGACGAAACTATGCCTTGGAGCCATTTAACTCCGGTTGGCAGCTTAGAACGCCTGCGCCGCGACGAGGAATTGACCCGACGCACGGTAGAGTCACTTTAGCTTAACAACAAATTCCGACTGTTGGAAAAGGAAAACTATGTATAAAGTAATTTCTCGTCATCGTGAGGTTATGCCCTCCGACTTTATCTGTATACATCAATTTAATGATGTCTATCAAGAGTTGCTTGGGGTGAAGCCTTGGCAAGCCGAGTTAAACACTGTAAAAATGCAGAAAGAAAAGAAGTCTGGCTGCGCCTCCGAACTGCAAGGTTGGTTTGAACCTTTTGTACTCGATTACATAACTTTTCCCAATATTGCAATTCCTCACGCTGTTTCTACGCGGCGTGGAGGGGTTAGCGGCGGAGCTTATCAAGGCCTAAATATTGGTTTTACTACCGAAGATAACCCCGACGACGTTGAAGAGAACAGAAGGCGCTTTGCAGCTGCTTCCGGTGTACCTTTGGCTGCTGTATTGACCATGGTGCACGGTGTAGAAGTTGTTCGTGTAGATGGGCCGATTAACAGTTTGACACTTGGTGATGCTTGCATTACCGACAGAATAGGCCAACCGATGATGATTACTACGGCTGATTGTGTGCCGGTAATATTATATGATCCTAGTCATAAAGCTGTAGGATTGGCTCATGCAGGCTGGCGCGGCACCGTAGAGCGCATTGTTAAAGTGACGGTTGAAAGTATGACTCAACAATTCGGCAGTGATCCCGGGCAATTGCAAGTAGGCATAGGGCCGTCCATAGCTCCTTGCTGCTTTGAAGTTGGCCAAGATGTGGCCCAGCAGTTTTGTGAATCCTTTGCTAACAGTCCATATGGGAAGGAAATTACCTTATTCGAGCGAAAAGGCGCAGACGTTAGCCGCCATGTCGATTTATGGTTGGCCAATTTGGTCGCCCTGCGAGAGGCTGGCGTAAAAGCTGAAAATATTTGCCTCAGCAATATCTGCTCTGTCTGCCAGGAGAGCTTGTGCTTTTCTTATAGGCGTGATAAGCGGGTAACGGGTCGTATGGCTTCGGCTGTCATGTTGGCTTAGTTATTGCTACTTTGGCAGAAATTTTGGTTTTTTTGTGTATTAGCTGCGGTATTTATGTAGAGTGAGGTGGACAGTACTCTGGTGGGTTTTGCAGTTCCTTTGGGGCTGCTTACTATTTTTGGGTGGCCGTTCATGTCTATTTGTGTAAAAAATCTAATTCTGCTGTAAGTATCTCTGTGGGAGGAGCATAATTATATGGCTAAAGAGTTAATCCTGGTTGTTGATGATGAGGCCAACATTGTCTCACTCTTGAGATACAACTTAGAACAGCAAGGTTTTGAAGTTATTTGCGCTAGTGATGGTAATGAAGCTATCGCTTTAGCGCGTCGTGAACATCCGGATCTAATTTTATTGGATGTTATGCTTCCCGATCGTTCTGGTATTGATGTCACTCGCACTATACGCAAAGAGAGTAAGACTCCCATCATTATGGTAACGGCCAAGGTAGAAGAGATAGATAAAGTGCTGGGTTTAGAAATGGGCGCTGACGACTATGTACCTAAGCCATTTTCTCCCCGCGAACTTATTGCCCGTATTAAAGCCGTTTTGCGTCGCACCTCTGATCACTCCGAGGAAAAGGATGAAATTACCTTCGATAAGTTAAGCATAAATTTAGTCAAGCACGAAGTGCGTAAAAATGGTCAAATAGTGGAACTGAAGCCCAAGGAATTTGATTTATTGCGTTTGATGGCTACCAATCCCGGCAAGGTTTATACCCGCGATTTCTTACTTGAGCAGCTTTGGGGATACGACTATTTGGGGGATACCCGCACTGTAGATGTGCATATGCGTCGTTTGCGTCAAAAAATTGAGGACGATCCTTCTAATCCCAAACAGCTCAAAACTGTTCATGGTATTGGCTACAAATTCCAACATGACGAAAGTGAAGATTAGAAGTCTAGTCTGTCGTATAAAATTTTTTGAGTGAGAGAATATAGCGTCTTATGCCTCCTCGCGTTGAAGGACAGTTGTCCGAAGCTTTAATTAAGGGCTTGGAAGATGGTATTTTAGGAATAGATCGTTCCGGGTTGGTGCGCATCTTCAACGGTGCAATGGGAGAGATATTTTCTATCAGCCCCGATGAGGCTATCGGTAAAAATGTTTGGGATATCTTGCCTAAATGTGAATTTTCCAGAGCTTTGTTGTCGCAAATAAAAGATAGCAATCCAGAACCTGTTCAGCGTTTGATGCTTTTTCCCAACGAGCGCATGTTCTCTGTAAAGATGATGGCTGTACGTTCCGATCGTGGCCGAAATTTAGGTGCTTATGCCTCTTTGCGCGATGTTTCCGGTGTGCAGAAGATTGAACGCAGTTTAGATGACGTCTTTACCAGCTTGACTCGAGAAATTTCCGTTCCTCTGACTACTATAAAAGGTTTTGTAGAAACGCTTTTGGAGGGCGCTTATTTAGATGCACAAGTTACCCGCAAATTTTTGCAAATAATTAATGGGGAAGCTAACAATTTGGTGCGTTTGGTTATGTCTTTGGACTCAGTAGTAAAAGACAAAGACAGTCGGCCTATTATGAGCCGTTTTCGTTTGGAAAATTTAGTTCAAGAGTGTATGGCCACTTTCGAGCCAGTGGCAGCTAACAAGAGAGTTTCTTTTGATATTCATATATCTGACGATTTACCTTGGATTATCGCCGATCCTAGATTGATACGTCAGGTTTTTGTTAATATTTTGGATAATGCGGTTCGTTTTACTGGAGTAAAAGGTGGCGGTCAGGTCGATATAGATATCGATATTAAGAATCGCGAGTTTATTGTAACTATTAAGGATAATGGCGTTGGAATTGCCGAAGCTGATTTGCCTCATATTTTTGAACGCTTTTTCCGCGGTTCAGATTCGGAAAATGCCAATTTGGGCGGTTCCGGTTTAGGTTTAAGTGTTGCCGAGGGTATAGTGAAGGCGCATAATGGCCGGATATCCGTCGACAGTTGTCAAGGCGAGGGTAGTACCTTTACCGTAGTTTTGCCGGTACGTTGTGGTGAGTTGAGTTAGCTGTTTTCCCCCTTTTTAATAAGCTGTAGATCGTTTTTTTTTCGCCTTAATTAGAGCGCTTAACCGGGCAGGTTTTTTGCTCTCTTAATTTGAACTTAGCTAGCTCAAAGATTCAGGGGCTCTTCACTTTCGGGCGGGGATGAAGTTAATAGGTGATAGCTTCCAAATCTAATTTTTTTATGGGAGCAGCTTATTGAGATGAGCGACGCAGCAGTCCTTGACAAAAAAGGCAGCGCACCATTCCAGTATCGTTGGTTCGCTTTTGGAGACCTAAATGGTTTCTTTGGAGTCATGTTTGATAACATGACTGTACTGGCCTTCTTGGCTTATATCCTAACCAGCATTTTCGAAATGCCTGCGAATATTGTCTACACCAGAATTTTCCCCGGTACAGCTTTTGGCGTACTGGTGGGTGACTTAATTTATACTTGGTTGGCTTTTAAGCAAGCTAAACGCCAAAAGAAAGATGTAACGGCTATGCCTTTGGGTTTGGATACTCCGTCCACTATAGGTATAGCTTTTACTATTTTAGGGCCGGCTTTTATTGGTTATAAGGCCTCTGGCTTAGAGCCCAGTGCCGCCGCTTTGCAAACTTGGTATGTCGGTATGGCTGCTATGTTATACTGCGGCTTATTCAAAGTGGCGTGCGCTTTCTTCGGCAACTGGTTAAGCAAAGTTATTCCTGCTGCTGGTTTAATGGGATCTTTGGCCGGCGTCGGCATCGCCCTTTTGGGTGTAGTGCCGATTATTGAGATCATGAATGCTCCCTTAGTCGGCCTGGTAGCTATGGGCTTGGTCTTTTACAACATGGTAGCTAAGATCCGCTTGCCTTTCAATGCTCCTGGTGTGTTAATCTCTGTCGTTTTAGGTACCATTTTATACTATGCTTTTGGCCGCTTAGGTTTTGCCGGTCAGCAATTTCAAACTCCCAGTGCTGTCGCTATTGGCTTCAATATGCCTCTCCCTAACCGAGGTTTTCTTTACGGTCTAGTCGATGCTGTTAATTATTTGCCGGTAATTATTCCTTTTGCTATTTTGACAGTTGTCGGTGGTATTAACGTTACCGAAAGCGCCCGCTTAGCTGGTGACAATTATGATACTAAAGAAATCCTGTTAGTTGATGCTTGTTCTACCATTTTCGCCGGCCTTTGTGGCGCTGTGGCTCAAACCACTCCTTATATCGGTCAACCCGCTTTCAAAAAGATGGGCTGCCGTTCCGGTTATACCGTTTTAACTGGTGTAGTAGTTGGCTTATGCGGTATGTTGGGCATTATCCAATTTATTGTAGACGCTATTCCTACTGCCGCTCTGGCTCCTATTCTTTGCTTCGTCGGTTTGGAAATTGTTTCTCAGGCTTTTGCTTGCTGTCCGCAAGCTCACTTCCCGGCTGTAGCCTTTGCCTTCATTCCCAATATCGCCCGCGTTATGGCTATTAAGGGCAACTACAGTAACGACGGCGTATTTGAAAAATTGCTGACCACTTTAGCCGATAAACCCAGCCGTTACTTGAGTGAGGAGTTACTCATTCCGGCTTTGGGCAATGGGTTTATTTTGACCGCTATGCTTTGGGGCGCTTTCTTCGCCTTTATGATTGACCGCAAATTGAGAAAGTGCTCGCTTTTCCTTTTCATTTTAGCTGTACTTTCTTTCTTCGGAGTTATCCATTCCGTCAACCCCAGCGGTTTCATGTACTTACCTTGGCATTTGCCCGAAATTGCTCAAGCTGTACCTTACCAGTTCGCTTTGGGCTACTTCATTTTAGGCGTAGTAATATTGGCTCTTTCTTTCACTAAAGAGAGCCATCTTTCTACTGAAGTAGAAGAAGAAACTGCCGCTTTGGAAACTCCTTCCGAAGCTGTAGCCGAAGTAGAAGAAGCTAAAGTTGATACTGTAAAAGCTGAAGAGGCTCCCGCTAAAGCTTAAAGTTTTAGCTTAAAGCCATCTATAAAGCGTTTGTATTTTGTTACCAAGATACAGACGCTTTTTTTATGGTTATTTATCGCCGTATTATAGAAGGCTACGTCTATAAAAACGTGTGGTAGACTTTTCAAAAAAATATTGATAAGCATATTTTTGTATGTCAAATATAAATATATTTACAAATATATACCTTATCTACTATAATATTTTAAATATATAAATATATTATTATGTGTGGGTATAAAAATGGTACAATATTGCCTTAATTCTAAGTGTCAAATCAAAGACGATAAAGAACTAGAAGTTATACGCCAAGTGGCTGAACAAGGAAATGTCGAAGCTCAGTATAAAATCGGCCTTTATTACGAAAATGAGACGCCTAAAAATTATCCTGAAGCCATAAAATGGTATCGTCGAGCAGCCGAAAAGGGACATGCCGATGCTCAGTATCACTTAGCTTGTTGCTACTACCAATATGAAGTTGTTGATTTGTATCGCAAGTCTGCTGAACAGGGGTATCCCGAAGCTCAATATAGATTAGCTCAATGTCTGGAAAATAGTTCTTTCAGCTTCGAAACAACCAAATCAGATGAATGGGAGAAAAATGAGGCTAAGGCTTTTAAATGGTATCTTAAGGCAGCAGAACAAGGATACGCTGATGCACAGAGTAAGGTGGGGGATTACTATTACGATGGGATCCACTTAAAAGAAAATTACGATGAAGCTTTCAAATGGTACAGTAAAGCTGCTGAGCAAGGTTGCATAGATGCGCAACGTGGTTTGTCTCAATGCTACGAGCTGGGACATGGAGTAAAAAAAGATCCTGCTAAAGCTTTAGAATTGGATATTAAAGTTGCCCAAAGTGGCGATCGGGATATGCAATTTTTCTTGGGTCGTTCGTATTTAAAAGAAGATTCTAAAATTTACAGTGTTGAAGAAGGTGTTAAGTGGTATCGCAAAGCGGCCCTCAATGGCGACACTAGTGCTATGTTTGAGTTAGGAAATTTATATGAAGAAGGTGTCTTGGTAGATAAAGATCTAGATGAAGCTGTAAAATGGTATCGTTTAGCTGCAGAAGATAGGCACTCTTCAGATGATGCTCAGCGTAAAATGGGCGATCTTTATTATTATGGAATTGGAGTAAAACAAGATTATACCAAAGCAGCTAAGTGCTACCAAAGAGCTGTCGATTATGATAAAGATATATATGAACAACAAAAAATGTTGGGCATTTGCTACGAATATGGGCGTGGTGTCAAAAGAGACTTTGCAGAAGCTATGAAACATTATCGCATGGCTGCGAGAGATACACATCGCAGTTTGAGCAAATATCTTGGCATCGATTATAAGCTTGAGGCAGAAACTGATGAAGCATGCTTGGAGCTGGCAAATTCATATAAAAAAGCAGCTGATCAGGGAGATTCTGAAGCTCAAGTAATAATCGGACTTTATTATATTCATCAATATCCTCGTAGACGTGAAGCTTTTGAATGGTATCGTAAAGCTGCCGAGCAAGGCAATGCTGTTGGGCAAAGGTTGTTGGGCGTTTGTTATGAGTATGGTTTAGGCACGTGGGTTGACAGTGTAGAGGCTTTTAATTGCTATTGTAAAGCAGCTGCTCAGGGTGATAGTGAGGCGCAACGATTACTTGGCATATGCTATGAATGTGGATATGGGGTTAAGCAAAATTACGATGAGGCTGTAAAATGGTATCGTAAATCTGCAGCTCAGGGTAATACTTGTGTACTAAAAAGATTAGGCGATTGTTATTGTTATGGATATGGCGTAGAGAAAGATTCTGCCGAGGCTATAAAGTTATACACTCAAGCTGCTGCCCAAGGTGACGAATATGCCAAATTTCAATTATCCGCATTAACTTAGCTCTGTTTTTACTATTTTATAAATTTTGGTGCGGATATTCTGTCAACGTAATTTTTGTAAGTAGTATATTTCTTTGTTTGTATGCGTAGGTAAGTGATGGAACAAAACAATTTAAATAATTCTCGCTTAATTGATAACGATACACAATTTGCAATTATATGTAAAAATGCTGAACAAGGTGACGCAGAGTCTCAGTATAAAATGGGTAAATACTACGAAGATGGGGATGGTGTAGTTCAAAATTATCCTGAAGCCATAAAGTGGTACCGTTTGGCTGTTCAGCAAGGTCATGCTGGAGCCCAGTGTAGTTTAGGTCGTTGCTATAGCCAGTACGAGATAGCTAATTTATACCGCAAAGCAGCCGAGCAAGGACATGCTGAAGCTCAGTACCAATTGGGGGAGTGTTACTACAATAGTTATGGTGAGGGTAACTTAGGGTTAAAAACTGATGAATATGAATCCTTCAAATGGTATCTAAAAGCTGCAGAGCAGGGGTATGCAAAAGCTCAGTCAGAAGTAGGTGGGGCTTATTACTGTGGAAATGTAGTAGAAGAAAATATTACCGAAGCTATAAAATGGTATAAGAAAGCTGCGGAGCAAGGAGATTATTGGGCACAATCTCATCTAGCTGAATTTTATGAGCAAGGAAAGGGGGTAGAATGTGACTATCACGAGGCTTTCAAGTGGTACGCTAAAATGGCCGATCAAGGTGATTCTTGGGTACAATTTGATTTGGGAGATTGGTACAGTAATGGGCGGTATGGTATTAAAGACGGCAAAGAAGCTATAAAATGGTTTCAACGAGCAGCCGATAGTGGAGATTGTTGTGCTATGCGTGCTGTGGGAGATATTTATTATGAAGGGGTTCTTGTTGATAAAGATCTTAAAGAAGCCTTAAAATGGTACCGTATGGCGACAAAAGATTATGAATCTGGAGCTCATTACAAACTGGCTAATTGCTATTATAACGGCATTGGAGTAGAGCAAGATTATAGTGAAGCCGTAAAGTTCTACAAAGAAGATTGTGTCTTTGATACGAGACATATTTCTCAAAGAATGGTTGGTATTTGCTATGAGTATGGTCGTGGTGTAGAGCAAAACTTTGCAGAAGCAATGAAATGGTACAATAAAGCCTTTAGACTTGTTGAGTATGATGAAGAATTAGAGAAAACATTAGGAATTGATTATAAGTTTGAATGTGATAATAGTGAAGATTATGTAAAATCAGCAGCTCAGTATAAAAAGGACGCTGCTCAGGGAGATTCCCACGCCCAAGTAATGCTGGGTTTGTATTATAGCCGTTCTTATGGCCTAGAATTTGATAGGGATAAGGCTTTTAAGTGGTATATGAAAGCTGCCGAACAAGGAGACGCTGTTGGACAAAGGATGGTTGGAATATTTATTGAGCATAAATTATTGTGTTCATTACATTTGGAGGAAATGTATTTATCGCATGCTGAGAAAAATCAAGAAGAAAGTGCTTTAAAGTGGTATCGTCTGGCCGCTAATCAAGGAGATAGTGAAGCACAAAGATTGTTGGGTGTTTGCTACGAATGCGGAAATGGTGTACCCCAAGATTATGTAGAAGCAGCCAAATGGTATAGGTTATCTGCTGAACAAGCCAATATTTATGGGTTAAAAAGATTAGCTGACTGTTATCGTTACGGCCATGGTGTAAAGGAAAGCCGTACTGAAGCTATAAAACTGTATTCGAAAGCTGCCGCTCAAGGTGATGATTATGCCAAATGTCAACTTAAGGCCTTGGAACTTTAAGCACCTTGTTGCTGGTGGCTACAAAAAGCGCTCTACTTAACTTGCGTATTTAGTATGTGTTTGCGTTTTGCACTGTTGTGCTTACTTGTTTGGCTCGTAGTTTTTCAGTCTAGAGACGTTAATAGTGTTCCGCCCGCCCATTAGCTATTTCGTGCTAGCTTAATTTTTTACCATATCTACGCTCCGGCTGACTGGCCATTTCATGGCCAGAGGCCTGCGCTACCGATATGGCGAAAAAATTTCGCTATAAGTTTAGGCTGCGGGCTAGTGTTCATGTTGGCTAGCTCCAGCAGTGGCTCTTCCAGGCTCGAACTGGCCTAACGGCCAATGTTCTTCGCCTTCCATAGCCACTGCCTCCGCCTGTTGGTTAAAAACTACCTACATTAAATAAAATTTATAGCCGCCAAAATGTTCGTTATACCCACCGGAGAAAACTTTATCGCGCTAGCGATCTTTCGAGGAGGGATATAACGAACTAAACAACGAGGCTATAAATTTAGCCCAAGCATATATAGCATAAAAATTTTGCACTTTTTTTGTGCTAAGTGCTTGACAGGGGAGAGGCTTAGCGGTAATATACTCGAGCAGTTGCGACGAGCAATTGCAAAAGTTTTGACAACAGTAGAAATTATTGGAAACGAAAGCAATTTCGTTGAGTGAGATACTAAGA
>CAKTUZ010000012.1 GCA_934621605.1 uncultured bacterium
AATGGATGCCTCCTACAAAATATAGAAAGGCATCCACGCGATTAGATTAGTTTAGTCGCTTGTAAATATGTGTCCAGGATTTTGGGTACATATCATCTTTTTAGCAAAGATTTATTAGTCACACTTATGAGCTCCAATGTTCCAGCAAAGCTGATCATTGTGGCTGAAGAACAGCAGAGACTTAGAGCAGCATGATTAACACATCTGTTTGGCGCAGTCAAGGCACCGGCTAACGCCTCGCTATAGCGGCCTTGACAGTGCCATCCATCTGTGGTAGTTGGTAATTATGAGGCTTAAGCAGCCTCATAATATTATGCCTAAAATAATTTACACACAATTTTGGACTTGACTATTATTTGTATATGCTATTAGTTGTTTTTATGTGTGCGATATGCTAAAATTGTGACAAGTCCTTATGGAGGTGTCACATGAAAGTTATATTGAGCAGAAAGGGGATGGATAGCAAAGCTGGAGGCATACCAAGTCCAATACTTCCAGACGGTACATTGTTATCTCTTCCTATTCCAGATAATACGAGTGGACAGAAATATAGTGAATTGTATTATAACGGTCAGAGCTTGCAAGAAATTATCCACCAATTAAAACCACGTTTTAATTTTTCCAAGAATCCTACCTGTCATCTTGACCCTGATATATATAATACAGTTACAAACAAGCCGACTGCATGGAAACCAGCCTTTGGGCAATGGGGTATACCTGCTGCCCATTTAGACAAATTAGGTGTAGATATCGGAGATATCTTCCTGTTTTATGGTATGTTTCAGCAAACTAGGCTACAGGCAGACGGTACATTAGCTTTTGTTAAAGGCTCACCCATTCGTCATATCATCTATGGGTATATGCGTGTTGGAGATATCTTAAGAGATGAACAGAAAATCACGGATTTCTATCCGTGGCATCCTCATAGTAATAATACAAGTCATGCCAACAACCGTTTATATTTGCCTGCGGAATATGGCACTTTCCGATATACCGAAACCCTTGTCCTTACTCAGAGTGGACAGAGCAATCGTAGCTTATGGCAATTACCGCCGTTCTTTGCTCAAAAAGGCATTTCTATCTCTTGGCAAGGAAATAACCAACCTGTTCTGAAAAACGGATTTTCGCTGTTAAATTCTTCAGCCAGAGGGCAGGAATTTATCATTACGGCTGATACCGAAAAGCAAGAAGATAATCTGCACAAATGGGTGGAAAATATGATACAGATTGGCAAAGAATAAACAGGAGGATACCAAATGGAACAGCTTGTTACTAAGATTTGCAATGCAGACCTAAAGAAGGATGTTTTCAAGAATGCTCAATTTATCTTCTTTGCTGAAAGCGGTGCTATGGGAGAACCTGGAAAAATTCTGATTGTCACTTCTGGCGGAAGTATCTTTCATTGCAATTATTGCTATGGGGATATCAGCTTAACCAGACTATTCCGTTCCATTCCCGTTCTAAAAGAATGTGTTTTTGGTACTTTGGGAGAAAATGCAAAAATTCCAAATGGATGGAACTATAAATATCTGGGTGCTGGGAATCATCTGCTCATCAGAAATGATGCTTTTGAGGACTTCAAAGAAAAGACAAAGGATGCGGAATATCCAGAGGATATGTATGTGCTCTGGTTCAATGCCGCATGGGATATCATCCAACAACACAATATGGGAAAACTCCCTATCGAAACAAAGACTCCAGCCGAATTAGCTCTTTTGTGTGATTCGGCAGAACATTCCGCTAAAGCTCTAAGCGAAGAAGAACGTATAAGAGACGAATATGCGAACATACAAAAAGCCGCACGTCCGTCCTGCCACCTACAATAATTATTCCGTAAAAGTAAACAACCATATAAATCCTGCTATCGGTTTTAAATTGCAAGCTAAATTGTACTTTGCATTATGTCAGCTAGCACTATTTTCATTCACTGTTTATTGGCAATATACTCCAACAATTGCTTTTTATCGATTAAGTGCTGGTTAGACGATCCGCGGAAATTGAGGCGTAGATCTTTTTTTGCTTCAACAAAGGGGCCGTCTACTAGCATATCTAGTTGCTGTAAAATATCGGTTGTCACTTCGCAGTAAGCGCGGCCATATGGAAGTAAATCTTCTATAAGATAGCCTGTATAACCCCAAATATCTTTTTGCGGCAGCTCTTGCTTAATTCTTTGTATAAGTGGCCAAAGGAAGCGCTGATGCTCAATTGTAAATGGCTCTCCGCCTAATAAAGTAAGACCGCGCACGTGAGGGTGGCGTAAGAGCTTAATAATTTCGTCTTCTGTATCTTTGGTATAAAGTCGGCCATAGCTTTCGTCCCAAGTCTCTTGGTTGAAGCAATTAAAACAATGATGCGGACAGCCAGAGACAAAAAGGGAAACACGGATCCCCGTACCGTTAGCTACGTCTAAAGGAATAATTTTTGCATAATTCATAATATAAGCCAACCTTCACTAAAAATACCAACGATACTAATGGGCAGCATAATTACTGTTAGGTACAATAATTATACTGCCTCATTTTTTCCAGTACTATAAATGCATCACGCGATCGTGAATCTCTTGAGTGCGTCCTTGGTTCCAATATTGGGAGCCAATATAACCGCAAGTACGCCTAGCTACATTCATAGTGTTCTGATCTAAGTTGCCGCAATTGGGACAGCGCCAGACATATTTATGATCTTTATTTTCCACTACTTCAATTTCGCCATCAAAACCGCAATTTTGGCAATAATCGCTCTTGGTATTTAATTCGGCATACATAATGTTGTCGTAAATAAAGCGCATAAGTTCCAAAACGGCTTCGATATTATTTTGCAAGTCGGGCACTTCCACATAACTAATGGCACCGCCAACCGACAAAGCTTGGAACTGAGCTTCGACAGCCAATTTACTGAAAGCGTCAATAGGCTCGGTTACGTGGACGTGGTAGCTATTGGTAATGTAACTCTTGTCGGTAACGCCTTCAATAATACCAAAGCGCTGTTGCAAACAACGGGCAAATTTATAAGTAGTCGACTCCAAAGGCGTACCGTAAATACTGAAGGCAATATTGGTCTCTTCAGTCCATTTTTTGCAAGCTTTATTCATATATTTCATAATTTTTAAAGCTAAAGGCATAGCTTCGGGCGCAGTATGACTCTTACCGGTTAAGTAACGGATACATTCGCATAAACCGGTATAGCCCAAAGAAATGGTAGAATAACCGCCGTAAAGTAAAGAATCGATAACTTCGCCTTTTTTAAGTCTGGCCAAAGCTCCGTCTTGCCAAAGAATAGGAGCAGCGTCGGAAAGGGTGCCTTTAAGACGATTGTGACGGCACATTAAAGCCTTATAGCAAAGCTCTAAGCGCTCATCGAAAATTTGCCAGAATTTGTCCATGTCTTTCTGACTAGAAAGGGCAATATCGACAAGGTTTAAAGTGACTACGCCTTGGTTGAAGCGACCGTAATATTTATACTGTCCACTCTTATCACGCCAAGGAGAAAGAGCCGAACGGCATCCCATAACAGGGAAGCAACAGCCTTCTTTAAGTTCTTTCATCTTCTTTTCACTAATATAGTCAGGCACCAAACGTCTAGCAGTACACTGAGCGGCCAGCTTAGTTAAATACCAATAGGGAGTATCTTCGCTAATATTGTCATCTTCAAGTACGTAAATAAGCTTAGGAAAAGCCGGCGTAACGTAGACGCCTTGGCAATTCTTGACGCCGACGTAGCGTTGCTTGAGCACTTCTTCAATGATCATAGACAAATCGTGCTTTTCGTTTTCGTTGGTCGCTTCATTTAAGTACATGAAGATGGTTACAAAAGGAGCTTGGCCATTAGTGGTAAGCAAGGTAACGATCTGGTATTGAATAGTTTGCACTCCGCGGGCAATTTCGCGACGCAACCTAGTTTCGGTGAGCTTAGCTAAGTCGTCAGCATTGATAGTTTCGCCAATAGAGTCAAATTCTTCTTGAAGTTCACGCCTGAGACGCTGGCGAGAAATTTCTACAAATGGAGCTAAGTGAGTAAGAGAAATACTCTGGCCGCCGTATTGGTTGCTAGCTACTTGAGCGATAATTTGGGTAGCGATATTGCAAGCGGTAGAGAAACTGTGCGGCTTTTCGATCATGGTGCCGGAAATAACCGTGCCATTTTGCAACATGTCTTCCAAGTTGATTAAGCAACAATTGTGCATGTGCTGGGCAAAGTAGTCCAGATCGTGGAAGTGGATGATACCTTTGCGGTGAGCTTCTACTACGTCTTGGGGCAAAAGCAAGCGGCAGGAAATATCTTTGGAAACTTCGCCGGCCATATAGTCGCGCTGGACACTATTGATGGTAGGGTTCTTGTTGGCGTTTTCTTCTTTGGCTTCTTCGCTGCTGCATTCGATAAGGCTGATAATGCGATTATCGGTAGTGTTAGCTTGACGCAATAAACTGCGCTTGTAGCGGTAAGTAATGTAGTTTTTGGCAACTTCAAAAGCGCCGACACGCATAATTTGCGTTTCTACTAAGTCTTGTATTTCCTCGACGGTGAGAGAACGAGCCAACTTTTCGCAAGCGTCGGTAATATGGGAGCCAATATCGTCAATCTGTTGCTGGCTGAGCTTATCTTTGTCTTCGACAGTATTATTTGCTTTAATAATGGCAGCCGTAATTTTGGAAACGTCGAAAGGCTGTTCTTCGCCGCTGCGCTTGATGATATTCATGGCTTTTTCCCTCTGGTATAGTTTGCCCCACCCAGTTTGCAGCGGAAAACTGCTCTGAATATAGCGGTGAAACAAGGGAAAAAAAGTAGCAATTTGCGATAGCATAAAGCTAACCGCCACAATGGCAAGCAAAGCCAAAAGCATTTTGCTTTGCTGGCGCTTCTCTTTGTTCACCGGCCAAAAAGAGCAGACAGCTCTGCGCCGTCTTCTGACTTCCGAATATCATCTATCTGAACAGCCTTCCCACCCTAAAGCAGTGACTATACAGGATATAGCTTTCGGTTACAGCAGCCGGACTGCGACGGATTTGCACCGTCTTCCGCTGCACAGAGCTGGTATAAATTTTAGTGCAGAAGTGCCACCACACTTTGCGCCGAAGCAAACGGGCCACAGAACTGCTCGAGAAGGTTAACACAGGTATACCGCCTGGCGCAAGACGACCTATTGTGTTTAAAAAACGATATATAGTCTTGACACGCAATATGGCAAGGATATTAGAGTTTAGTTACACGGGCGTCCGGATCGTTGCGCCAGGGGGAATTGGCTTTGAAATACACGATATCGTGTGTATAATAACTTAGTAAGTGAAAGAAAGAAGTTGGGGCTTTATTATGTTTATAGCGCTTGCAGATTATGCAAAATTACACAATAGAAGTGGAGACACTGTACGCCGTCTTGCAGAAAGAGGCGTACTTAAAACAGCTCAAAAAATTGGCCGTAATTGGGTTGTAGACAATGCAGAGGAGTATCCGTTTAAACAAAAAGATAAGCAGAAAGACGGTATTGTTACTGTTGTTTCTTTGTTTTCTGGCTGTGGTGGAATGGATCTAGGTCTTATAGGTGGATTTGATTTCCTTGGAAAACATTACGCGAAAACTGGATTAAATATTATTTGGGCCAATGAAATTAGTCCAGCTGCTTGTAAAACTTACCGCGAGAATTTTGGGGATTATATTGTTGAGGGAGATATAGAAGAAAAAATCAATAATCTTCCGGCAAGAGCAGATATTGTTGTTGGCGGTTTCCCGTGTCAGGATATTTCTATTAACGGAAAAATGCTTGGTGTGGATGGTGAAAGAAGCAGCCTATATATCTATATTGTAGAAGCAGTTAAAAGGCTTAGGCCTAAAGTTTTTATAGCAGAAAATGTAGGCGGTCTTTTATTAAAGCAAAATGAATACTCGTTGAATAAAATTTTGGAAGATTTTAATTCCTTAGGATACAATCTCAGCTATCAGCTGTATCACGCGGAAGATTATGGAGTACCGCAAACGAGAAAGCGTGTAATTTTTGTAGGAACTCAAAAGGGCTTGCCTGATTTTACTCCGCCTATTCCAAGTATTTTTGCTCCAATTACAGCCTATGAAGCTTTACATGATCTTGAAAATTGGCCTCAAGATAAAGCTTTTTCTCATATTTGGAGCAAAGCTAAGGTAAGTGGAGAGCAAGGAAATAGACGCTTAATTGCAGATCGTCCAGGGTATACCATGCGAGCAGAGTGTCATGGCAATATTCAATTTCATTATTCACTTCCCAGACGTATATCGATGCGAGAAGCAGCCCGTATTCAGTCTTTTCCTGATTCTTTTAAGTTCCCTTGCGGATTACGAGAAACGGAAAGGCAGATAGGCAATGCTGTTCCTCCTGTGTTAGCGTGGCATATAGCAAATTCTGTAAAGAAGGTTCTTGCTGGAGGGGAATATGACAAAAAGTGAATTTGAAAAAAATTTAACTGAATGTTGTACGGAGTTAACAAAAGAAGCTAGGAGTGTAGGTTTTAAAGCTTCTGCACAATTCGAAAATCGTGTCAGAGAAATTTTGGCAAAAGTTGCTAAAAGCAATAAACAAGCGCTTAACATAGAATTTAATCCTCGTCCGCAAGCGTTTCCGGATATTGCAATGGGAGAATATGGAGTTGAAGTTAAGTTCACTCTTAATGATACATGGCGCAGTATTGCTAATAGCGTTTTAGAAACACAGCGCATTGATGGGGTTAAGTATATTTACATTGTATTTGGAAAAATGGGTGGTGTTCCTGAAGTTCGTTGGGGAGAATATGAGCAAAGCGTGATTCACGTTAGAACATCACATGTTCCTCGTTTTGAAATAGAACTTTCGTTCGATAAGGCAAACGCTAAAGTACCATTATTTGAGAAGATTGGCATTAGATATAATGACTTTAGAAAGCTGGATATGCAAGAAAAAATGAAATATATCCGAGCTTATGCAAGAAAGATTCATCCAGACGGTCGTCTTTGGTGGATTGAAGACAAGGAAGATTCTAATGGACACACAACGCCAATTCAAGTGCGCCTTTACACTAATTTAACTATAGAAGAAAAGACGCGTCTGAGGGCAGAAGCTGCACTTCTCTGTCCTAGCATTGTTAAATCAGGACGTTCGCGCAATAAGTATGATGATATGGTTCTTTACTTGCTTACATACCATGGCGTATTGTGCCACCAAGCACGAGATTTGTTTTCTGCCGGTAGTGTTGCAAATCCCCAAAAAGACAAACACGGTGGCATATATATTGAGCGAGCTTTAAAACTGATCGAAAATAAAATGAAAGAAGCTGCTCTCTATATGGACGATTCTCTATTTGTTGAGTACTGGGGGGAAAGCGTACCACCTGAAAAAAGAATAAAACGTTGGCTCGAAAAAGCGGACGAGCTTGCCACAGAATGGGTTTCTTCCCAGAGCTTATTCTTAGAAGAAAAATAAGTATTATGTAATGTATATACAAAACGGCCTCACGAACTATCGCTTGGCCGTTTTATTTGTATGTTTGCTTTTTTATATACGTTTTTTTATGTGTACATGGATGTAAAAGAGCATGATCGCCAAATATTGTGGTTTATAGTTTAGTTACACGGGCGTCCGGATCGTTGCGCCAGGGGGAATTGGCTTTAAAATAGTCCATAAATATTTCCTGAGCTGAACCCATGGGCTTTTTCTGGCAACCATCAAACATCTTTTTATCGGAAAGAGAAACGGAAGTAGCCAAGTCGTACATCTTATTAGGATCGAACTTGGAGCCATCATCCATAGTGATAGAAGTTATACGCTCGCCTTCAGGTTTAGATAAGTCGTAAGTATAAGAAAAGCCGGACGGAGAAGCTGGCACAATGCGACTGGCTACGCGTTTTTCCAAAGCTTCTTTAAGCAAAGATCCGGGCAATGTCATAAGCACGGCGTCATCTTCAGTGTGAGGCAAAGCATTGAATAAGTCTTCATAGGTTACGGTGCCAGCTTCCACGTTGGCACGTAAGTTGCGGCCATTTACCAAGCCAATGGTAGCGCCCATAGCTTGGCGTAAAGAGTCGGCGTGAATTTGATCCAGCTTAGCGCATTCGCTGTGAGAGTAGGTCAGCGTCTCTAAGGCTTGGCCCATAGGTTGGTGGGCCAATTCGTTGCTAGAATTGACGTATTTTTCTACGATTTGCGCTACATCAGGATCGGGCTCGATAGTAGCGCTGTTTACTTTAATAAGCTCAGCTTTGGCATTACTTATTTGGCGGGTAGTCATATCGAAATCGAGATCGACTTCGCCCACGAATTGGCCTTTGTAGCCGCTTTGTACAATTAAAGTTGAGCCGACGTATTCGCCTTCGGGCAATTCAGTGTGAGTATGGCCGCCTACAATAACATCAAGTTCGGGGCAAGCTTTAGCCAAAAGGCGATCTTGCTCTACGCCAATATGGGAAAGAGCGACAAGCAGTTCGGCGCCGTCCTTTTTCATTTGGGGAATATATTGCTGGGCCGTTTCGATAGGATCTTTATATTGCAAGCCTTCGATTTTGTCGTCGGTAGTAAAATTGGATACATCGGTGCTTAAACCAAGAATGCCAACTTTGACGCCATTTACTTCGCGAATAACGTAAGGCTGAGCAAATTCGTGACCTGCAGCTTGCTCTAAATTGGCGCAAACGATAGGGGCGTTTACTTGGCCCAACATAGAGCGCATAACTGGCTGGCCCCAGGCAAAATCGTGATTGCCAGGCTCAATAGCGTCGCAACCCATTTGGGCCAAGCTTTCGCTGACGATACTACCTTTACTTAAATAAGAAACCATAGTGCCTTCGGCAATGTCGCCGGCATTAAGTAGCAATGAGCCTTCGGGCACTTCGGCCTTTTCGCGCTTAACTACGGCAGCTACTTGAGCTAAACCGCCGCGTCCTTCTTCAGGAAGAGCCGCGCCGTGCAAGTCGTTTAAGTGTAAAATACGCAAGCGGCGTATATCTTGGCTTGGCTCGGCGTTTCCTATACCGCTGGCGCTGTCGGCGGTAGCTCTAGCGCTGAGCTGGCAACTGTCTTGCGCCACACTTTGCTCGTCGACACTATTTGCGCCAGCTTTAGCGCTACCTAAGTTAGCGCCAACTGAACTTGTGCCGACTGCATTGCCAGGCACAGTAGCTAAGGAAGTATAGGAAAAGCCGTTGATTTGCATTTTTTATTATGTCCAATTTTTAATAAGTTTTAGCTTGGATATATTATTATAAATATCTTGCAAAAGAAACAGCCAAAATGTAAAAAAGCCGCTAACTATAAAAATAGATAACGGCCAAGTAAGTTTGTGACAGCTGTAAAGCTATAATGCAGCGGCGGTTTGCTTTTGTACAATAGGAGCGATATGCAAAGTGTTGCCGTGTTCTTTGATAATGGCGATTAGATCGGCGGTTTTCATTAGTACGGTAGCGGTATTGTCATTGGGGTGGACGCCAATTAAGCCAGGTTCGGCTAGAAAATCGCGGTCGAGAAAGACGGTTACTTTACATTGCGTGTCATTGAGTATACCTAAAGGCGTAACTGAGCCAGGCGTAAGGTCGAGCAAGCTTTTTAAGTCGGCTGCGGAAGCAAAACTAAGCCTACGAGTGCAGCTGTTTTTGCTAAATTCGGTCAAATTGACGTGTTTATTACCTTTAATGACTATTAGATAATAGTTTTGCTTCTTATCGTCGCGCACAAATAAGTTTTTGGCGTCGCTTTCAGGGAAAGGAATGCCAGCTTCATCCAGTTCGTCCATGCTAAAGACAGCTTTATGCTCGGCAATTTCGTGCCAGAGGTGTTTTTGCTGCAAATAGTTGTATATATCTTGTTTATTCATAGCGGCTATAATAGCGCAAAATATAAAGAAAAGGCAGCCCTTAAAGAGAGGAATTGAGGATAGAGAACGAAACTAAAAAGCGTTCAGTCCAAGCGGCAGCTTAAAGTTTGATACTTCGGCGTTAATTTGTTGAAATAGCAAATTTAAGTCGGCAGCAAAAGACGAACAAAATGGGGATAGGGGATCCTCAATTAAAACAATAAACGCTTTTGTCGATTTTTATAAGATAAAATTTACTTATCCCATAAACACACCATTTAGTAGGCTTTAGCCTTATTAAATAGCATATGCGCGTCATATAGTACGTTTTATAATGTTGAGTTTCCTTCCGTTTTGGACAAGAAAAAATCAATTAGCACAGTATTTTTAGCTTATTAACCCTTACCTGAGCTGCTCTATAGCCATTGCCAGTATCATCCTTTGTTTTAATTGAGGGCTAGGTTAATTGTATAATGGCTAAAGTTTTGAAGTTCGGCTTAATGTTAGATGATTGCAATGTGAGAAGCCTTGAGGGATTGCAAGAACATTTTGTTATTGAAGATGTGCTGAAATACTTTGAAGATGGCACCTTGTCGCGTTGGCTCAAGGTGTGGGGCTATAAGGAACAGCTGGCAGCGGTTGAAGCTATAGATAAAGCGCTGGATAAAAAAGACATTGTCTTGCAACTGGCTAATATTTTTGGCATAGAAGACGTAGATGCTGCCGATATTGAAAAGGCGTTAAGCGTATTTAGCTATTTAGACAAAAAGCAAAAATTTCAAGTAACGGTACAAGGAAACGCTTTATTCAAAAAGCAAGCCGTTGAGGAGTACCTTGCTGGCTATGAAGCTTTGATTCAAGATATGATAAATAAAATTAAAGTCCACAATAAAGTCTCCAAAGAAGATAATGAAACTCATACAATATTTGATGTTAATGCATTTAGGGAAGATGTGCGGGAAGATGTGCGGAAACTCGAACAAGACTACTTGCCGCTTGTTAAGTTAAGTTTTAGTGAATTGTGTTTTCGTGTTCAAGAATACTGCTATTCTGGTGATGTTAGTGACTTTTGTGACTTTTGTGACTTTTATGATGTTATTCTTGTTATGTCGGAAAGTAAGATATTAAAAGAACTGTTTAAAAAGTCTCTATGTTCAGAAGTAAGGGAAATGCCCTCTAAAGCCAGAGATTTTGTCAGAGATTGTCAGCAACGACATGAAGAGAGCAATAGAGGTGGAGGCATGTTTGGGACAGGATTTTTTGGGACAATTTCGAGTATGAGTGGTAGGAGTTCTCAAGGTTGGCCTTTCATGTAGTCGTTTTTTTTAATTTAGGAAATAGGTGAAAGATATGGCTAAAGTTTTGAAGTTTGATTTAATGTTGGATAATTGCAACGTGCGAAGCCTTGAGGGGTTGCAAGAGCATTTTGTTATTGAGTATGTGTTGAAATACTTTGAAGATGGCACCTTGTCGCGTTGGCTTAAAGTGTTGAACTACAGTGAACAGCTGGCAGAAGTTGAAGCTATAGATAAAACGCTGGACAAAAAAGACATTGCCTTGCAACTGGCTCATATTTTTGGCATAGAAAATGTAGACTCTACCGACGTAGAAAAGGCGCTGAGCGTATTTAGCTATTTAGAGAAAAAGCAAGAATTGACTGCAACCGTACAAGAAAACGCTTTATTCAAAAAGCAAGCCGTTGAAGAGTACCTTGCCGACTACGAAGCCCTAATTCAACATATGATAGATAACAGCGGCGGCAATATAGTTGAAAGGCTCAATAAAGTGTACGATGAGTATGAACTTGGGGATAGTTATCCTAAAGATGGTTATCCTTATTGTGTGGGCTCTGATGAGTGGCAGGCAGGCACCCATATCTTCATGTCAATACCGATATTAGCATTAATGTTGGTGCCTTAAAGGAAGATGTGCAAAAGCTTGAACAAGACTACTTGCAACTTGTTAAATTAAGTTTTAGTGAATTGTATTTTCGTTTAGTAGAAATAGCTCCTATGGCTATTGTGGCTATGCTGTGGAGTGATACCTTTAGAGAACTGTTAATTGGTGAAAATGCAAACGCGTATTTAAAGGATAGTTTTTACTGTGATAACATAAGTGTTGACAAAAAATACCCAGTCCTGTTACGTACCATATTTCAAGACAGTGATAAAGATTGGTATTACATATTTGCAAAGTTCGATCGTAAATGGGCTATACCTAATATAGATGGTTTAAAAATAATGTTCTTTAGCCTAGAAAATGATAAAGAGAAGATTATTGAAACCGGAAACAAGATTATACTTTTGTATTCTAGCGTAATGTGTGAAAGCGCTGATAATGGTGAATTCATTTGGTCATATCCTAGGCTGTGCGATGGTTTGATCGTTGCAAAATCAGATAGATCGTATCGTAATTTCGTAATTTACATGAGCGCATAACATTTAAATAGGAGCCAATAAAAATAATGAACAATGATACTGTCAATCTCCTTGCTTCATATGTCGAAGCCTTATATCCCATTATCTATATCAACCACTTTGACTTCAAAGTTATTGATGACATTATTGCTAGTATTGCTGGCGATAGGAAAATTTTTGAATACAATAATGGCTTAGGCTCTGTCGATTTTAAGACTAAATCGGCTATGTCGGCTATGCAAGAATGTGGCTTAACTCAATTCTTGAATGATGTCAAAGACGAGGGCTACGAGCAGAATACGCTCATTGTCCTTAAGGATGTCCACAATCAACTGGACGATTCGGCAGTTATTTCTTTATTGAAATATATTGCCGAGCGCAACTTGTATAACGATGAGTATAGCGCTTCTATTTTCATTGTCTCTAGTAAGCTTCATATTCCCGAAGAATTGGAAGATCTTATTACCGTTTTTGAAATACCTTTGCCGGACGATTCGGAAATTCGCAATATTATCTTGGAATTTGCTCAAGACTTAGATATTGATATTGCCGAGGACGTCTTAAACGAAATTACTATTTCCTTTAAAGGCTTAAATGAATTTCAAATTAAACAAATTCTCAATTTAGCCTATCAAGAAGGCGGTTGCTTGGACTTTGACGATAAGCAACTGATTTTCCGCGAGAAAGAGCAATTGGTTAAAAAGGCCGGTTTATTAGAGATGATTTTGGTTCGTGAAGATATCAATGATATTGGCGGACTGGAAAACTTAAAAGATTGGCTGGGCAAGAAAGAGCGTATTTTCAACCAGTTGGACAAGGCTATTAAGTTCGGAGTAGATATTCCCAAAGGCATGATGATTGTAGGTATGCCCGGTTGCGGTAAGAGTTTGGCCGCTAAAGCTACAGCTAAGCTATTTAAAGTGCCGCTGGTTAGGCTCGATGTGGGACGCTTATTGGGTAAGTATATCGGCGAATCGGAAGAGAATATGAGGCGAGCTTTGAAGTTAGCTGAAGCTATTAGCCCTTGCGTACTTTGGATCGACGAATTGGAAAAGGCCTTCTCCGGGATTGGCTCTACTGGTGGCGGCAGCGACGTCACTACGCGCTTATTTGGTCAGTTCTTAACTTGGATGCAAGAAAAGGAAAATACTGTCTTTATTGTGGCTACTGCTAACGATATTTCTCGGATTCCTCCGGAATTTTTGCGCAAAGGCCGCTTCGACGAGCTTTTCTATGTAGATTTCCCCAATAACGAAGAGCGCAAGAAAATTATAGAAATTCACCTTAAGAAGCGCGGCAAATGGAATAGGGACTTGGACATTATCTCTGTTGTCAAAGATACCGATGGCTATAGCGGAGCCGATTTGGAAGCTATCGTTAAAGACGCCGTAGAAAGTTGCTTTGTAGAGGGAAGAAAGCAAATGACTACTGATGATCTTAAGAAAGCTCAGAAAAGTATCAAGTCTATTTCTAGTACTCTTTCTACGCGTATTAAGCAAATAAAAGAAGCGGTTAAAGATATGGATCTTAAGCCAGCTTCTAAGAAATAAAGTAGCGTGGAATTTAGCTTTGCGTTTTAGGCTTTGGGTAGCGATAAGGTAGGTAGATAAAAAAATGGAAGACAAACAAGAAGCGGAAGTATTTGATTCTTACTGCGTAGAGAAGATTTGGCCGGAAGAAAAAGCTAAGCAAGTTTTCCAAATAGAAAAAGCCTTCTTAAAAAGCTACGCTGCCTCTCAAGAGGTGCCTTTAGCCCAATGGTTGGCGCAAGAATTGCATAAGCAATTACCGGAAAAGAGCGCTAATGAAGTTGAAGCTATAAGCAACGAAATTATTTCTGCGTTGCAAACTGCTGAAGAGATGAAAGCTTCTCAGCAAAAAGCTATTGCTATAGGCAGAAGTAAAGAGAGTTGGTTTGCTTCTAAAGTAATGCAAGCTACTGCGGATATGCCAATTTCCAAGAGAGCTGAATATTTGCAAAGCTTAGAAGAAGCTATTAAAAGCGCCAATGAAGCAACATATAAAGTAATTGCTGCAGAAAATGGCAGCAGTAATTCTGCGTCGGCTTCTGCTACTGGAGCCAAAACCGAAGCTGCTGAGAAGCGCCAAGAGTCGAATAGCGCTTTAAATATAGGCAAGCAAGCTTGTCATGCTGGGGTACAAACTGCTGCCGCTACTGCCGGTAGAGATATTGCCCAAAAGGTTCTTAATGGAGAAGAGATTGACGGCGACGAGGTTGTAAAAAAAGCGGTAGATGCTGGCGTAGGTGAAGCAGTAAAAGTAGCGGTAGATGGCGCTACCAAGGTAGCTGAAGAGAAAGGCTGGATTTCGCATGAAGCTAAAGCCGAAGCTACTGAAAAGCGGCAGCAAGAATCGGGTAGGCAAAGCAATTCTGGAAGTTCTGAGGCTAAGCCTAAGATAAAAGAAAATGAATATACGCTGAAAAATACTGCTTTAAGTATAGGTAGACAAGCTTGTTACGCTGGTGTGCAAAATGCTGCTGTGGCTGTTGGTAGAGATCTTGCCCAAAAGGTTATCAATGGAGAAGAGATTGAAGGCGACGAGGTTGTAAAAAAAGCGGTCGATGCTGGCGTAGATGAAGGAGTAAAAGTAGCGGTAGCTGGCGCTATAAGGGTAGCTGGAGAGAAAGGCTTGATACCACAGATACAGCAGCTTAAAGGCGGCAGCGGAAATGTTTGTGCCAATGTAGCTTTTGTGGCTATCGAGAATGTCAAGGTCGCCAAGCAAGTAGCCGACGGAAGGTTGACCGTTCATGAAGGCTTAGAAGTTATGGCCCAGACAACAGGCGCTTGTGTAGCCGGAATAGCCGTAGCCGCTAAGGGAGGGGCTATAGTAGGTTCAGCATTAGGTTCACTAGTAGGCCCGGCTGGTACTGCCATAGGCGGATTTGTAGGCAACGCCGCAGGCTATATAGCCGGCTCTACCATTGGCGGTGCAGTAATGCAAGGTGTCAAGGAACTATATAATACAGCTTGTGATATAGTTAAAGATGTAGCCAGCACAGCGGTAAATTGCATAGGATCTGCGCTAAGTACAGCGGCAAGTTGTGTAGAGAATAAAATCGATAACATACTCAGTGGTGGTGGCGGCGGTTGTTACATTACTACCGCTACTTGCCAAGAGTATGGCAAGGGTGACAATTGTTATGAATTGACAATGTTCCGTTCCTTCCGTGATATGTGGCTTAGAAAGCAGCCTGACGGTGAGCAATTGATTAAGCACTATTATGCTACAGCTCCGGCTCTTGTTGAGTTAATCAATAAACAACCTAACCGCCGCGCTATTTATCGCCATTTAAATGAAGCTTATCTTTCCAAGTGTTTGCGATACATTGAAGATGGCGAAAATATTAAGTGCAAAGAGCTTTATGTTGACATGGTTGAATTTTTATACGGTGAGCAACAAAGGTGGCAAAAGTAAATTTTTAGCTATTACTGTCATAGACAAGGTCAGAACGGTTTAAGGCTTTTGGCTTTTTCCATTCCTTACTGTTTATAGAAAGGCAGCTTTCGCTTTATAGCGTACAGGCTAGACGAAGGCTGCTTTTATTTTTATGGTATATTAGGGTATAACCATCTAAGCTATTATAGAAATGAAGTTGATCGAGATAATGAAAATGTTTATATACAACTCGGTGAACGGTTTCTTGGTGGTCATTATATTTGCCTTACTGCTAGAGGTCCAGTTAGTTATGAAGACTATGTAGGCTTTCATCGCACTTATATATGCTATGCCGAACTATTAAAAAAAAGTTTTCCAATTGGCTTAATTCAGTAGAACTACTGCAAAAGTTCTGCGGCGATAGTAAAAATGCTGTCCATAAATTTATAATATTTCACCTAAAATTAGGAGCTGATTTCTATAGAGAAAAAATGAATCAGCTCAATCGCTTTCTTTATGATTTGTATGTTTGTATGCGTACTAAGATTGATTGGTATTCATATGATTGCAATAAAATTTCTTGCTGTGCCATTGATGATACTATAAATTTCAATTATTGGTTGTGGCAACATGGTATAGAGAAAGTTGAAAAGGGTGAATTTACTATAGGTGAATTTTATGCTTGGTATACTAAAAAAATATTGTTATATACAACTAAGCAGTACTATCACCATTCTTTAGATTGTCCATTTTATATGAGAGGTAAATGGAAAAGAGATAGGCTCAAAGTAATTGAGTTTTTCACATCAAGGGTGCGTCATAAGGAGTTTTTTACTGAGCATTTTGGTGATGTTAGAAAGATGCCTTTGCCAAACTATGCAAAGATTAGTTAATTAAATTTATATGGAGACGTTTTTGAGATATTTGGCAAAAAGTTTAATGTGTACGTGAAGAGTACTATTTAGAAGAGGAGTTTAGTATGTTGTGAGCAGACGTGAAGAAGATTATTATGCTTCTAGTGGATGTGTGCAAGATATGATGGAATCAATGTTCTCAGCAAAGCATGTAGATGATATTGAAACTATCGAAGATAAGATAATTTTCTTTAGCAAGTTAATTGTCGATGAGGATACTTTGAGTGATCTTGCATTCTGGAATAACTTTTTTACTAATCGCATAAACGAGTTTAAACAACGTTATAAAGAACTAACTGGGAAAGAATATGATGAGAAAAATACAGAGAATTATGCAAAAAATATCAGTTAAAATATAACTAAAAGACAAAAGCTAGGAGCGTAAAACGTGTGTAGTAATTCAGAAGATTATGATCCAGACGGGAAGTTTAATTTGCCTATGACTTTCAAAAAAAACTTTGGCTGTCTTATCACAGACGACATGGTAAAAGAATTGATAGTAAGCTTGCTTAAGAGAAAATCTATAACACAAGATGAACTTCAAAAGCATGGAATTTTGGAAAGCTCTATCGAGAAATATGGCCTTGAACACCTTGTTGCCGGTGGATATAAAAAACAGTCTGCAACCAACAATATGCCAGGAGAGAAAAATGTTTGAAAGTCAAAATATAGAATGGAAAAGTAAATGGAAAGACGAGTATCTAGAATGGATTTGCGGTTACGCAAATGCGCAAGGTGGTAAAATTTGTATTGGCTGTGACGACAACGGAAATGTAGTCGGTCTACCTAATGCTCGTAAGCTTCTGGAGGATATTCCCAACAAAATTCGTGACACTATGGGTATAATCGTTGGTGTCAATTTATTAAGCGTGGAGGATAAGGAATATATTGAAGTTGATGTTCCGTCTTACCCAATTGGTATCTCCTGCAAAGGCGTGTATTATTATCGCAGTGGTAGCACAAGACAAGTATTAACAGGGCCTGCGTTAGAAGCGTTTTTGATGCGTAAACGTGGCGTTACATGGGATAATCTTCCACTGCCAGCTTTTTCAATAAATGATATTGATGATGGAATTGTGGCACGTTTCAAACAATTAGCAATAAGAAAAGGACGTATTGACGAGAGCTTGTTGGATGAATCCAAAGAAACTCTGATGGAAAAGTTGCATCTGATGAATGGCAATTACTTGACTAATGCAGCGATGTTACTTTTTAGTAAAGACCCAGAAAAATGGCAGCTCGGAGCGTACGTTAAGCTTGGATATTTTGAAACGGATGCAGATCTTGTGTACCAAGATGAAATTCACGGTTCTATTCTGGAGCAGATTGATAAAATTGTAGAACTAGTGCATCTTAAATATATGAAAGCAAGGATAACCTATGATGATATGCAGAGGCTCGAGCGTTACTTTGTCCCTGAAGCTGCCTTGCGAGAAGCTCTCTTGAATGCTTTGTGTCATAAACAATATCAATCTGGCGTTCCCATTCAGATTAGTGTTTATGAAGATAAACTATACATTGCTAATTGTGGTTGCCTACCTGAAAAGTGGACATTAGAAAATTTAATGCGCAAGCATGCTTCTGTTCCATACAACCCTAATATCGCTCATGTTTTCTATTTAGCCGGTTTTATTGAAAGTTGGGGACGCGGCATAGAAAAGATTTGTTCATCTTGCAAAAAAGACGGCGTTCCACAGCCAGAGTATACTATCAATCCAGGCGATATTATGATTCAGTTTACTGCTCCTGTAGTTCAAACTATTCGCCCAAATAGGATGACTGTAAAGGTTAACGATAATGAATATGCTTTGCTTAAACTTATTTCTGAAGATCCTGGCTATACCATGTCTCAGTTGTCGGACAAACTTAATATAAGTAGAAAGACAGTTGCACTGCGTATAAAAGGACTTAAGGAAAGGGGCATTATTGAGCGGATCGGTTCAGATCGCAATGGACATTGGAATGTAAAATTGTAAAAAAATACTATTTTTGCAATGATTGTAAGGTGACTGATCATAGTAAAGGTGACTGTAAAGGTGACTGTAAAGGTGACTGTAAAGGTGACTGTAAAGGTGACTGTAAATTGTTGGAGGTTTCAACGCATGGATAAAGATGATAAACCAGTTTGGGAAGAATTTCCGCCATCTAAATATAATTGTTCGTTGTCTCGTTATACATTCTATTTGACGACAGATCCAGATTTTTATGATAAATATAGAGATAAAGAAATAGTACTTGCTAAGGCAAAAGAAGCTGTAGAATGGGTTTGTCAATTTCCAGAAGTAAGTATGCTTTGAGGAAATGCTTAAATTCCAACAGATATAAAATATACCAAGGAGATAAAAACAAATGAAGATGACAGTTTCCAGAGCTTTGAAAGAGCGGGCGCGTTTAGCTGGTAAATTAGGGGAAATATTTAAGCTTATAAGAAACGAAAACTCAGTTTTAGCTGGAGCAACTCGCACTTGTGATATTCGGGAAAAATTTGTTGAATATAAAAGTATTGTCAAGAAAATGACCGCAATTAAGGCAGCCGTTACTAAAGCAAATGCCGATATCGCTGCCGAATTAGCTGAACTAGCTGAAACAAAATCAATGATAACTCAGCTTAAAAGTATAAACGTTGTAGAAGGCAAACAGCGTGAATCTGGCTACAGCGGAGCTTCTGAATACGAAATGGAAGCGGCTATCAGTAAAGCAGAGTTATATCGTGAGCTTGAACTATTGCAAGATAGGGCTAATATGTTGCAAGATAAGATTGATGAATTCAACGCGAAAACTTCAGTCGAAGTTGAGCTTTGAATTAAATCCTGAATGGCAGACTAGTCCGCTTTATGAAACAATGAAAAGCAAACTGGCCTTAGGGTCTAACCGATAAAGTATAGAGATAGCTGACAAAGATAAACCCACAATGTATTGCACGTTGAAAACTCAATTTTCAGTTATTAAACTTTAAGGTTAAAAACTTATCTGTTAAAATTTAGTATTGGATTAGTTTGGCTATTTAGGTCAAGAGAGCTTCTGCGGAGGCTCTCTTGTTTTTTTTATGCTTTAGCCGTTACTTTTTTGTGATTAACGTATATCCTTAAAGCAAGAGTTTGAGTGGTAAATATAAAATATAGTACGGCTGTATCAAGCAATGGCTTTAATGTTGATAATTAGGCAATTAGCTTATTTAATGGCAAGTTAAAGTCTGTCTTTAAGCAGTAAAAATAGGGGAAAATAATACCCTCAAAGTAACCAATAGATGCTTTTGTCGGCCTATTATAAAGAACTTCTCTAGTTTGCTTTTGCAATTCTCCCACAAATTCGGCGTAGCTTTCACTGGCAATAACTGTCAGTACATTAACGTTATGTACATTATCTTTTAAGATGTCGGCATCCATGCGAGTTCCTTGCTTATTGACACAAAGACGCAAACCGCGGCCAACTTCTTGGCGTTTTTGCACAGTGCTGTCGCTGCGTTTTTAAAGTACAAATTTGGAAAATGTTGGGATTATCCCAACCTTCACGCAAAGCTGAATGTGAGAAAATAAAGCGTGTAGGTTCGTCAAAAGAAAGCAAACGCTCTTTATTTTTTAAGATCAGATCATAAGCGGAGATATCGTCAGAAATATCAGTACCGCGCTTTACAGAACTGTTTATACTGCGGCCTTTTTTATCTATACTGAAATAACCTCGATGTACTTTATGAACTTCACTTTGTCTTAAATAATGCAAATACTTTTCATATTTTTTGCCTAAAAAATTGCACAATTCATCAATAATTTTAGTGTATTCTTCTTCAAATATTTGGCCATATTCTCCTAAAAGCTCTTGGCCGTTTTCGTCATACTGGCGATACTTAGCCACCTCGTCGATAAAGAAAAGTGAAAGCGTTTTGATACCTTTAGCAAAAAGCTTTTTCTCTTTTTCAATATGGGAAAGAATAGTTTCTCTAATTTGTACTCGACGTAAAGTCTTTTCGGAAGCGTCGCCAACTACTTCGCCTTTGCGCAACTTTTCACCATTGGTAAAAGTTACTATACCAATATAAGGATCAATATCAATAATGGCCAATTCTTTGTATTGTTCCATATTGTTGGATTCATAGTAGAGATTATCGCCGACTTCTAGAGTGTGGATTTCACGCTTAATGCCGCTTTTGTGAGCTACTTCAAGTTCTAGCTTAACTTTGGGAGCATGCTTAGCGGAAAGGACGATACTTTGCAAATATAAATACTTATCGGTACCGCGCAAGTTTTTAACTTCGAAGCCTTTAACTTCTATTTTATTACCGCCACGTTCAGCTAAGCCTTTTTCTTCACTCATAGAAGTATTAAAAGCTTGAGTATTGATAATCATAACACGTTAATAGCCGAACTACTGGAAAAAGAGTCCAAGGCGGTTAGATTGTCGCTATCATAAACAAAGAAGCAAGCCTTTTGGCCGTAGTATTCGTGGAAGTGATCGGCAGTAATTTCAAACGACTTCTTGACGCCTTCGCGAATAGCAATACTAGGTACTACTACGATAAATTTGCTCCAGCCGTAGCGCTTATTAAGCTCAAACATAGTCTTGATATAGACATAAGTTTTGCCAGTACCAGTTTCCATTTCTATATCGAGAGAGCAACGTCCTAAACCGTAAGCGGTTACCAAATTATTGGAAATAGTCAAGTTGTTTTCCGCTTGCAAAACTTGGATATTATGGAGCAATTGTTCGTTAGTTAAGCGCACAGCCGTATTTTTATAGCCGTTTTCATTAACTGACTCGCGAAAGTCGATGCGGTTCACATCATCTTCTAGCGTATTGGTAGGCAGCTCAAATTGTTGCTGATGGATATTATCTAGAATAGTACCTAGATCGCGGCGGTATCTATCATTTTCGCCTTTAGGCTGGCCTTGAAAAATGCGTACTACAGCTTCGACAGCCTCGGTTTGGTATGGCTGAATCTTAAAATGGAACTTCATCTTTTAAAGCACTTTCGTTGTCGTATCGGGACTGTAAGCTTTGAAAATTTGCTCAAAGTTGGTAGCTAAGCTGTCATTGAAAAGAGAACTATCGCGCAAAACAGCATAAATAGGCGTTTCTTTGGCAATAGCGGTAACTACCTCTTCAGTAATATTAGGCTCAAAGCAAGCGATTAAATAATTACCGTTAACTTTAAAAACTTTGTGGCCGGCAATATCGACAGTTTCTATAGGCGAAGAAAGCTCCAAGCTAAGTTCGAGCATAACTTGGAAAAGCAAGTCCTCGGCGCTGCGATCGTCTTTAACGTTATCGATTAGCTCATCTCTGTCCTAAAAAATTAGCTGCTAACTGGAATACTTATAAAGATAACTACGTTAACAATCCTATTTCCGGCGATCGTCTCAATTATGATGTATTGTTCCATACTGATTTATCCAGGACGTCTGGTGTGTCAAATGGCATTGATTTATCTCGTTTCAATTGGAGCAATTACGACTTAATAGTTATTGACGAATCACACAATTTCCGCAACGGTATAGGCACTCGCCAGGGCGAAAATCGCTACCAAAAACTTATAAATAAAGTGCTGCGCAGTGGCGTTAAAACTAAAGTGCTTATGCTTTCGGCAACTCCAGTTAATAACAACTTTAGCGATTTAGAAAACCAGCTGGCTTTAGTTTATGATGGCGGCGACTCTTCTAAATTAGATGAAAAGCTCAATACCTCTAAAAGCATCAACAATATTTTTACCCAAGCTCGCAGTGCTTTTAAAGAGTGGAGTAGATTATCTATTGAAAAGCGCACTACCGATACTTTATTAAAGAAGCTTGACTTTGATTTTTTCGAACTTTTAGACAGTTTAACTATCGCACGTTCGCGAAAGCATATCGTTAAATATTACAATACAACAGAAATAGGCGTTTTCTCCCATAAAAATAGGCCCATTTCTTTGCGTCCGCCTCTTACCAACATAAGTAACTTAAATTCAGCAGCTACTTATAGCAAAATTTATGGGCAGCTTATGACTCTCAGTTTAGAAGTTTACACACCTTTTAAGTATATTTTGAAAACTAAAAAAGACGAGTATATTAGGAAGCTGGCTCGCAAGCAAAGCAGTAAATTATCTGATGATAAAAAGCTAAAATTCTTTGAAGGGCGCGATAATGGCGTCATTCGTTTAATGGCTACTAACCTTCTGAAGCGTTTGGAAAGTTCTATCCATTCTTTCAAAATTACTTTAGAAAAAATGATCTTTTTAATTGATAATACAATTAAAAAGATTGATGATTATGAAAATGAAAGTTTAATTCACCAAACTGCTAGTAAGGAAATTGACACTTTTGAGCTCTCAAACAGCGAAGATTTGGATATTAGCGATGAAGAAACAGAGTTTTTCACCGAAAGTAAAAGGGTAAAAATTGCTATTGCTGATATGGATTATGTAACTTGGCGTGCTAGTTTGCGAAAAGACGTAGCTATTCTAAAAGATGTAGCTAAAGCGGTACAAAATATTACTCCAGAACATGATGCCAAATTGCAAGAATTATTGCATTTAATCTCTTCTAAAATTGAGCATCCTATCAACGTCGGCAATAAAAAGATCATTATTTTTTCAGCTTTTTCTGATACAGCTAGTTATCTTTACGATTATGTCAGTCAATATGTAAAAGCTAAATATGACTTAAATTCTGCACTTGTTACTGGCGATAAGGAAAAAACAAATTTAAAAGTTGAATGTAGTAAAGCTCTTCGCTTAAACGATATTTTGACCTATTTTTCGCCTATTTCTAAAGATCGAGACAAGATCTTTCCTGGCAGCCGAGATGATATTGATATTTTAATTGCTACCGATTGTATTTCTGAAGGTCAAAACTTACAAGATTGCGACTATTTAGTCAATTATGATATTCACTGGAACCCTGTGCGCATTATTCAGCGCTTTGGACGTATAGATCGTATTGGCAGCCACAATAAGTGTATCCAGCTAGTCAATTTTTGGCCCGACGTAAACTTAGACGATTATATCAGTTTAGAAGATCGCGTCAGAGATCGCATGAAACTTACCGTCATGGTTAGTACGGGTGATGATAATCCCATTAGCGAAGAAAAAGGCGACTTAGAGTATCGCAAGCGCCAGTTACAACGTTTACAAAATGAAGTTATCGATATTGACGAAGACTCTGAAGGCGGAATTTCCATTATGAACTTAGGCTTAAATGAATTTCGTCTCGACTTGCTCGATTATATAAAAAAACACGGACACTTAGACAAAAAGCCCTTGGGACTTTATGCTGTAGTGCCAGCTAGCCAAGATTTGCCCGAAGGCGCCATATTTATTCTGAAAAACATCAATCCCAATATGAACATCAATGGCAAAAACCGCATCCATCCTTTTTATATGATCTATGTAGATAAAGATGGCCGTATCCTTTGCAATTATCTCAACCCCAAGAAGTTGCTGGACGATGTGCGTTTACTTTGTCGCGGTAAAGCTGAGCCTATAAAGATACTGTGCGATAAGTTTAATACCGAAACAGATAACGGCAAAAATATGAAAGCTATGTCTAAATTGCTTAATAAAGCTATAAAATCTATTATCGATACAAAACAAGATGAAGATGTAGACAGCTTATTTAGGCCCGGCGGTACTTCAGCTTTAGAAGGCGATATTTCCGGCTTGGAAGACTTCGAATTGGTTTGTTTCTTTGCTGTTAGGGAGCTGTAAAAAATGGCAGAGGAGATTGGCAATATGTGGAACTTTCCGCCGGAAACAAAATTAGCTGCCACAAAAGCTAATGTATTTAAAGGAATGTACGAGCGATTTAATAACAGTTTGTCTATGGCGCAAAGAAGCTTGAAAAGAACTTTTAAGCGACAAATAAAAGATATACTTTGGCTCAACAAATTGGCAGCTAATACTTTACACTTAGAAAGAGAACAGCAGGCTAGGGAAATACAAGTATTTACCATTGACTTAATTGAACCTGATTTACATAGAGATATTCTTCAGCAACTGGACAGAATTGTACCTTATTACATTTTGTTTATCTTGCGCTATCAAAATAGGCGTCAGGCTATTATAGCTTATAAAGAATTTGACGAAGAAGGCAATGTATCTAAAGTTGACCCTTACTTTGGGACAGGCTGGCTAGCTGAAACAGAATCTCCATTTGAATTTAAGGCAGCTTCTTCTATAGAAGGAGTATACACTAATATTATACGCCAAGTAGCTGGGCCGACTTTAAGTTATTTTGATACTTCACGCTCTTTAAAAGAAAATATAGAAATTCAAACTCAACTGAAATTTCTCCAAGCACAAATAGATAATCTCAATCAAAAGATACGCAGAGAAAAGCAACCCAAAGAAAAACACAGACTGTTCGCTTGCAAAAAAGAATTTGAGGAGCAAAAGCGCCATTTCATTATCAACTTATAAAAATGGTATATAATACATACCAAAATAATACTATAAATATATAAATATATTTTATAACTTCCTATTTTTTAAGGTTTTATGTATTAAAAATAATAAATTAGTCTCTAATACTCTTGACTAATAATTTTGCTTTTGCTATATTCTGGGTAACAAAACTGCATATATAACCTCATCCTCTTAAAATCTTATAACAATCAGTGCTGCGTAAATTATGCGGCACGTAAATGGCCTCTGAATAGTCGATAACAGAGGCTTATTTATTTCCTGGCTATTTTTATGTATAATTTTGTAGAAGATTTGACTTTTGTACCATAAATAGTGTTGTTTTTTTATGGAGAGGGGAATTTATTATTAAAATGAATGCTGACCGGTTTGAGCAAATATTAGAAATTGGCGAAACAGTTGCCGTTGAATTTAAACGTTGCGGAAACGGCATAGAAGATGATGTCTATGAAACGGTTTGTTCATTTCTAAACAGGTTTGGTGGAGATATTTTTTTGGGCATTTTAGATGACGGTACAGTTTGCGGAGTTCCTGAAAAAGCAGCACCTGATCTTATAAAAAATTTTATCAAGCGTATTAGCAACCAAAACAGTTTCACTCCAACAGTATACTTAGCTCCTGAAATTCTTGATTATAATGACAGAACTGTTATCCATATACACGTTCCGCCTAGCGCTGAAGTGCATAAATTTAAGGGTATAATTTATGATCGCATTGATGATTCTGATGTAAAAGTAAGTGCTACATCTCAAATTGCGCAGATGTACATTCGTAAGCAAAACATATTTACTGAACGTAAGGTATACCCCTACGTTGAAATGGCTGATTTGCGCTTAGATTTACTTCCTAAATTACGCCTTATGGCAGCAAATAGTAGTAGCAATAAACAACATCCTTGGATGAGCATGTCTGATGAAGAACTTTTTAAAAGCTCAAGGCTATACAGTATGGATCGCGCTACTGGAGAAAAAGGTTTAAATCTGGCAGCAGTTATGCTATTAGGTAAAGATGATGTCATCGCTGACATTGTGCCGACTTACGTTACAGATGCCCTCTTGAAAAGGGTAAATATTGATCGCTATGATGATAGAGAAATTATAAAAACTAATCTAATCGAAAGCTATGAGCAACTTATGGAATTTGGTCGTAAACATTTATCTGATAAATTTTTCCTTGATGGAGACCAAAGAAAAAGTTTGCGTAACATAATTACACGCGAAATTGTGGCCAATACGCTTATTCATAGGGAATTTACTAGCTCTTATCAAGCTAAGTTTATTATAGAGTCTGATAAAATGTACGTTGAGAATGCTAGTAGAGCTGTGCAAAACGCTATTATAACTTTGGATAATTTAGAGCCAAATCCCAAAAATCCTATAATTGCCGCTTTTTTCAGAAAT
The DNA here is from genome assembly GCA_934621605.1 of uncultured bacterium. GTDB lineage: Bacteria > Vulcanimicrobiota > Xenobia > Xenobiales > Xenobiaceae > Bruticola. The sequence continues at coordinate 26,305 of CAKTUZ010000012.1, forward strand.
ATAGGTTATGCCGATCAACTTGGTTCAGGCGTTAGAAATTTATTCAGATATAGCAAATATTATTCAGGCCAAGATCCAGAATTTTTTGAAGGTGATATTTTTAGAATTATAGTGCCTTTAGATGGAGCTACTACCCAAGCTACCCAAGTTACTACCCAAGTTACCCAAGCTACTACCCAAGTTACCCAAGCTCGATCTATTGATAGTGAACAAAAAATTGTAAATTTACTTCAGCAAAATCCGAGCGCTTCGCAAGCGGAAGTTGCTGCAAAACTCGGGATCAGCGTTAATGCAGTCAAGTATTATATCAGAAAGTTACGCGATCTCGGGCATTTAGAACGAGTTGGCTCTCCGCAAAAAGGTAAATGGATAGTAAAATCTTAGCTAGAGCTAGGATATATAGGTTGTGCATAAAAGTGGGTTCAAAAAAGAAAAACAAAAAATGGAAAATATAATGTATACGAGCACTTATGATTCTGCAATTGGCAGCTTATTGCTGGCGGCTGACGATATAGGTTTAGTCGGTTTATGGCTCAATAGCGATCGCTTTTATGCCAATTTGTTGGCCAACTGTGAGTCTGTTGTCAAAGAAACGCCTATTTTAGAGGCTGTCAAGCGTTGGTTAAACGCGTATTTTAGTGGACATGAACCAAAAGTTGAGGTGCCGCTTCATCTTATCGGCACGCCATTTCGCCAGGAAGTTTGGAAGTTACTTTTGCAAATTCCTTATGGCAAAGTAATTACATATGGAGATTTAGCTAAAAAAATGGCTGAAAAAAGGGGAGTTGAGCATATGTCTGCTCAAGCAATAGGTGGCGCTGTCGGCCATAATGAAATTTCAATTATTATTCCCTGTCATAGAGTTATTGGTGCTAATGGTAACTTAACCGGTTATGCCGGCGGAATAGATAAAAAGCTCAAATTGCTTGAGCTAGAAGGCGTAGATACGAAGAAGTTGTTTTTGCCTAAAAACTATAAAGCCAACGCCTAATATTGCTAAGTTATTTTATAGCTTAGTGCACGCACATATGAATGGCCTCTGTTTAGTTAAGGAACAAAGGCTTTATTGTATATTTGGCGATCATGAAGTGAATATTTTATTGTAGGTATTTTGCCACCAAGCTCAAAAGGGCAGTTCGCATATTTGTAGTTTGATAGCGGAAAAGGAAGCAATAAAAATGGACTTAAATCAACTAACAAGAAAAGTTCTTGATGGCGACCAAATTACTAAAGAAGAAGCACTTTTCTTGTACGGACAGCCTCTTTTAGAACTATGTGAAAAGGCTAATCAAATTCGTCAGCATTTTTGTGCTAATAAATTTGATATTTGTACAATTATCAATGCTAAAAGCGGAAAATGTTCTGAAAATTGCAAGTATTGTGCCCAATCAGCTCACAATCATACCAATGCTGTCACTTATCCGCTTCTTTCTGAGAAAGAAATTGTCGATCAAGCTAAAGTTGATCATGAGCAAGGAGTCCTTCGTTACTCAATTGTAACTTCAGGAAAGCGCTTATCTGATGCAGAAATAGATGCTGTTTGCGAAGCCGTTCGAGAAATTAAAGAAAAAGTTGGAATCTCTGTTTGCGTTTCCTTAGGACTATTAAATGAACAGCAATTTCGCAAGTTAAAAGAAGCTGGCGTAACAAGGGTGCATAACAATTTGGAAACTTCTCGCAGAAATTTCCCCAACGTTTGTACTACGCACAAATTTGAAGATAAAGTACAAGCAATTAAGGCTGCCCAGAAGGCCGGTCTCTCCGTTTGTAGCGGCGGCATTATGGGACTTGGCGAAACGGTCGAGGATAGGATTTATATGGCTTTTAGTTTGCGGGAACTGGGTGTACTTAGCGTGCCCGTAAATATGCTAAATGCCATTCCCGGTACGCCATTTGCTAATAATAAGAGATTAACTAATGAAGATATGTGCAGAATCGTCGCTGTCTATCGTTTTATTCTTCCCAAAGCTTCTATCCGTCTGGCCGGTGGACGAGGCTTGCTGCCAGATAAAGGAAAGAGTTGCTTGACTTCAGGAGCAAACGCTGCCATTTCTGGAGATATGTTAACAACTGCTGGAATTACCACAAAAACAGATATGGCCTTATTAAAAGAGCTTGGGTATGAGGCAGAAATTTGCAATGAGTAAAAATCTATTTGTTACCGGAACTGGAACAGATGTAGGTAAAACATATGTGACAGGTTTAATTGTCAAAAAGCTCAGAGAAAAGGGGATATCTGCGGCCTATTATAAGGCTGCCATGAGTGGCAATGAACGCAGAGCGGATGACACTTTAATTCCAGGTGACGCCTTACAGGTAAAAAATATGTCTGGAATTGAGCAGCCTCTTGAAGAAATGTGTCAGTATATTTATGAAACAGCTGTTTCTCCGCACTTGGCAGCAAAACTTGAGGGCAATCCTATTAGCATGGAATGTGTGCTGAAAAATTTTAACCATGTTTGCCAAAAGTATGATTATGTTACCATAGAAGGTTCAGGGGGAATTGTTTGTCCGCTTCGTTTTGATGAGCAAAAAATTCAACTTGAGGATTTTATTAAAGCTTGCAATTTAAGTTGCTTAGTAATAGCTGATGCGGGACTTGGTACTATCAATGCGGTTGTATTGACGATTGAATATATGAAAGCTCGCCAAATACCTATAAAAGGTATTATCTTCAATCATTACGAGCCGGGCAACCAGTTACATGAAGATAACCGTTTGATGTGTGAAACTATGACACTGGCTTAAATGTAATTGCTTGTATAAAGAATGGCGATACAAAGTTAGATCTTCCATTTGAAATTTTGGAAGGACTTTACGAATAGAGCAGAGGGACACGTATAACATGATTTGGTATCCGTACCAGCAAATGAAAACAATGAAGCCTCCTTACAAAATTGTCAATGCGGAGGGAGTTTATTTGTATACCGAAGATCAGAAATTGATCGACTCTGTATCTTCTTGGTGGAGCGTCATCCACGGCTATAAACATCCGGAACTCAATCAAGCCATTGAAACGCAACTCAACAAATTCTCCCATGTGATGCTAGGTGGTTTAACTCATGATCCGGTAGAGAAGCTTTCTCAAAAGCTTCAGAGCTGGCTGCCTGGAGACTTAGATTATTGCTTCTTTTCTGATTCTGGCAGTGTTGCTGTAGAAGTTGCCCTTAAAATGGCCTTGCAATACTATATGAATCGCGGAGAAAGCCAGCGTACTATGGTATTGGCCCTAGAGCATGCATACCACGGAGATACGTTCAAAACTATGGAAGTTGGCGATGATGAAGATTATCATTTTGTTTTGAACGCCTATGGAAAAAGCAACTATGTTAAGCATATTCCTACCGATATAAAAGCTCTCGAACAAGCCTTTGCTCAATATCATGATCGCTTAAATTGCTTTATCGTTGAGCCTTTGTTGCAAGGTGCAGGCGGCATGAGAATGTATGACGTTTCCTTTTTACAGCGTGCCCGTGAGCTTTGCGATCAATATGATGTACTTCTTATCTTTGATGAAGTAGCTACAGGTTTTGGACGTACCGGAAATCGCTTTGTGGCTGATTTAGTCTTACCTGATATTATAGTCCTTGGCAAAGCTCTAACTGGCGGATATATGGGCCACGCTGTCACAGTAGCCAATCACAAGGTATATGAAGGTTTTTACGATGATAATCCTACTCATGCACTAATGCATGGCCCTACATTTATGGGCAATGCCCTGGCTTGTAGCGTAATATTAAAGTCTATCGAGCTATTCGAAAAATATGACTATATGTCTAAAATACGCAGAATTGAAGAAATAACTCGCCGTGAAATGGACGGTTTTTCTGATTCACGTATTAAGGAAATTCGTATTCTTGGTGGATGTATATGCATCGAAGTATACGATCCAGCTACTATTAAAGAATATCAGCAATTTGCCTATGACCGTGGTGTTTTTAGTCGGCCATTCTTAAATTATCTATACGCCATGGTTCCTTATGTAATAGAAGAAAACGACTTAGTTAAAGTTTTACAAACAATGAAAGATTGGTTCTCTAAATAAGATCGCCAAATACTAATAAAAACTGTTAATTGTTGATAAAAGTATGTATATTTTGGTGAAAGTTAAGCGTTTGCCAAGATAGAGCCAGTTTGCAATAAAGGCTTGCTGCCCTATATTTATAGCTAGTTACGCCAAATTTAGCTATTATAAATAGTTCGGCAGCAAGCTTTATTTTTAAGCTAAAAAAAAGCCTAAATAACGCTAAAAAGCCATTTTATTACAAAAACTAAGGTTCACGCATAACAACTTGGCATAAGTATCTGTTGAACTGGTCGTATTCAAGCTGAGATAATAAGCTAGGAGAAGACATCACAATTAGCTCATGGCCAGCAAATCCAGGGCGGTAGGGTAGATGTATATGTTTAAAAGTGTTGGCCACAAAGCCGCAACGTTCATAGAACGATTTTCTACGTTTTGCAATGTCATCAACTAAGGGATCTATTTCCAAAATTAGCTTTTTATCAGCATATTCTTTTCTTAATAATTGCAAAGTTCTTTTACCATATTGTTTATTTATAAGTTGCGCATTTTATGGCAAAATGCTCTATATAAATAAATTGATTAAACTCCCAAAAACAAATAATTCCTAACCATTGATCAGAATCACAAATAAGATCAAATTTGTATTCATAAATATAAATCCTTCCAATTGTAGTAGGCGGAAACCCACTGCCTTTAGGCTGTGGGAGGAGTCTTGTAAATTTTTGGACATTAACCTTGGTTTTCTATGTATTTTTGTATAGTAACTTATGATACCTCGCCTATACTGCACACGAAAACCGTCTGACCAAAAGGTTTTCTTTTTTCAATATTGTTTGGACAATAAGTTCGAATATTTTTGCCATAAGTATATGTAATTTCTTGCTGAATTACTTTTACAATATCGCAAACTCTGTCTACTGCATTATGACTTATTAAACAGTGTATATGGTCTTTATCAGCCTCCATTGCTATAAATATCATAGCCTCTAAAAGCACAGATGTCATAAAATTTTTGTTTTACGTCGTCAACTATAGAACCTGTAAGAAGCTGTTTACGATATTTAGTGACAAGAACTATATGAATTTTTAGGTTATATTTTCGTCTGTTATGACGATTATATTTATTATCCATGTATTTTTCCTACAAAGTATTGATTTTAATTAATATATATTATTAAAATATACTTAGTAATATATAAGTGAAAGGAGTACATATATGAAGCAGATGGTTGCCACAGCTAAAATCCAAATATCTGTAGATATGGATAGTAAAATTTTGCTTGACGAAACCATGTCTGCCTATTCTGCTGCCTGCAACTATGTTTCTGACTATGTATTCCGCACTCACGACTTAAAACAGTTTTCTCTTAACAAAGCTCTATATTCAATACTTCGAGAAAAGTTTAGTCTTAAATCACAAATGGCTCAATCTGTTTTAAAAACTGTAGTTGCCAGATATAAGACCATTTTGGAAAATCAGAAAAAGTGGATTAGACCATGTTTCAAGAGGCCACAATACGATCTTGTATGGAATAGAGACTATTCTCTTACCAGGAGCTGTTTTTCAGTAAACACGCTAAAGGGTCGTGTTAAACTGTCTTATTTTGCTAAAGGTATGTCTAAATATTTTGACCATACTATTTATAAATTTGGTACTGCCAAACTTGTAAATAAACGCGGTAAGTATTTTTTACATATCGCTGTTACTTACGATATTGAAGAAGTTAGACTCTCTGAGATCTGCAACATTGTTGGCATTGATAGAGGTATTAACTTTGTTGTTGCTACTTACAACAGTCAGCACAGATCTGATTTTGTGAATGGCAGAATTATAAAACAAAAACGTGCCAACTATTCAAAACTTCGTAAAGAATTACAAATGCGTCAAACTCCGTCGGCAAGACGTAGACTTAAAGCTATTGGTTCACGAGAAAACCGTTGGATGCAAGATGTTAACCACTGTGTATCAAAGGCACTCGTGAAAGCCAATCCCAAGCATACGTTATTTGTCCTTGAAGACTTGTCAGGCGTTCGAAATGCCACAGAGCGCGTTAAAACAAAAGATCGCTATGTATCTGTATCGTGGTCATTCTATGACCTTGAACAGAAGCTTATCTACAAAGCTAAACAAAATCAATCTATAGTAATTAAGGTTGACCCTCGTTATACAAGCCAGCGTTGTCCGGTGTGTGGGCACATTGAAAAAGCCAATCGCAACAAAAAGACACATCTGTTTAGCTGTAAAAGCTGTGGCTACAAATCAAATGATGATCGTGTTGGAGCGATGAATCTGTATCACATGGGGGTAAACTATCTTAGAGATAGTCAAGTACCTGATACAGTTACAGTAGAGTAAATCTCTGCTGTAAAGGGTGTTGTCAACCACCCTACGATGTAACGCCACCTTAGATAGCGATACTTAAGGAATAAAAGTCGGAGGGGTAACCCGTTACCACGACTGGGCAGTTACAAGCCCATTACCTTTAGATGATGCGTAGTTGACGGCAGCTTTATACATAGAATCGTTGTGCGAAGTTAATCTTTTAAAATGCATTCGAACCTCAAAAGTATGAACATGATATAAAAAAACATCACACGATATTATGATCGTATATGATGTTATAGTTAGACATTTAACCATATATGATCATAATACTATATATACGTATGATCGCCAAAGAATAGTTTGGCGATCATAAATTAGATCAAAAAAGCAGGGGGGCTTTTTATGTGTTTTTTTGTATCTATTAGTCTTATCTTTTACAAATTTGCATTTAAAAAAATTCAGCTATATATCCAACCAATCTACTCTAGATGAAAAATTGAACAACACAAAAAAAAACAAACGATACTCACTCTATGTTTAGTTTTTACTTATCGTCGTGATATAAACTCTGTGAGCTTGTAGCTCATATCTCCATTTCAGCTTTTCGGAGGTATGTTTTATGATCATAGAATCTTTGGCGCAACGTCGCAGTTATTATGCTATTAACAAAAGCTTGCCAGTTACCAAGGCGCAGCTCATACAAACTATTGAACGCGTTGTCGAATTAGTTCCTGACGCTTTTAATATGAAAAGTGCTCGTGTAGTTGTAGCTTTAGAAGCTAAGCACGATCAACTGTGGGACATCATTTATGACGCTTTTGATGGCAAAGTCTCTAGAGCTAAAATTGACAGCTTCAAAGCCGGCGCTGGGACAATTCTGTATTTCTACGATAAAAACGTTGTTGAAGGACTTCAAGCCAAGTTTCCCCTTTATGCTGACAACTTCCCTATTTGGGCCAATCAAGCTAACGGTATGCTGCAAATTTGCCTTTGGAGCGCTTTGCGCGAACTTGGCTTAGGCGCTTCCTTGCAACATTACAATCCAATCATCGATACTGCCGTATATCAGCTATTCGATTTACCAGAAAACTATGTACTTTTAGCTCAAATGCCCTTTGGAGGTATTGTTGAAGAGCCTCAAGCCAAAGAAAAGGAAAATATTAAGCAGCGAGTGACTGTATTTAGTTAAAGAAAAAAGCTGTACGACAAAATAATTACTGATTCATACACTTTCTTAGTGCGTGGAACATACAGAAAGAGCAAGATTTAGTTGCCAAACAACATTTCCTCTGCTCTTTCTTTGTATTTTTTAACACGTCAAAAAGAAATTTTGCTTGCAAAGCGAATGGCCGCCACATTAAAAATTTGATTTACAAAATAATGTACCTACAATATTTATAAATAAAAAAAGAAAGCGGAAATATTTCTATGGTCAAAGGTGTTATTTTTGATTTTAACGGCACGCTTTTTTATGATACGCCGCAACAAGAAAAAGCTTGGCGTGAATTCGCTTGGCAAAATTTCAGGCGCGACATTAGCGATCAAGAATTTAAAGAACTTATTCATGGACGCAATGCCAATTTTACTTTGGAATACTTAGCCAACCGCAATTTAAATAAAACTGAAGTTGATGCCTACGTAAAAGCTAAAGAAACTATATATATTGATATTTGCGAAAAAGATCCACAAAATACTCACTTAAATAGCGGCGCCGAACGCCTTTTAAATGAGCTAAAAGAACGCGGCCTTCCCTTAGCTATAGCTACTGCTGCCCCTAAAATTAACATAGATTACTACATTAAAAAATTTAATTTGGAGCGTTGGTTTTCGCTCGATAAAATTATTTATAATGACGGCACTATTAAAGGTAAGCCGGCGCCAGATTTTTATCTAAAAGCCGCCCAAGCTTTGCAATTAGATGCTAAAGATTGTCTTGTTTTTGAAGATGCCATTTCCGGTATTCAGGCTGCTCACAATGCCAATATAGGTAAAATTGTCGCTATTACTATTTCTGATATGGTAGAAAAATTTAGGCATATGGCTGAGCTATGTGCAGTAATTGATAGTTTTGACAATTTTGATCGTTCAATTCTTGGTTGATAAGGGTCAAAGTGTTTGGGATCTTCCCTATCCTATGCTGGCTGCTGTTTGCGTGTTTAAGCTGACTGTGCAAAAGCTTAGTTGCGCTAGCAATGACAACTTAGTATCTCGCGATATTATAGACAAGTTTGTCCGCAAATTTAATTGCCAGCTGACTATTATGGAGCATGGCGAACACTGGTTCCATACGCCAGAGCAAGTCAAGTTCTTGAGCAAGTGGGTTAGTGAACAAACTAGTACTAAACTATTATCGTGAAATGAACAGTTTCTACTCTCTATCCCTACTAATATTATGCTCCACTATATGTAGCATTTGCTTAGCATCGTTATGGCCTTGCTTGGCCGCTTTTGCCAGCCATTTTACAGCTTCTGCATCATTGCTTTCTTCTTCCCTTAATGCAAGTATAGCTAACTGAAATTTAGCTTCTCTTGTAGATTGCTTATAAAGCCCATGACGAATGGCAAGTTCACCCTGATAAAAACGAACGCCAAGCGCAAATTGAGCATCTGCGTTACCTAGCTCAGCAGCCCTATGAAAGCATTTTGCAGCCTCATAAAAATCACCTTTATCATAATAAGATGCCCATTGGTATAAATAATAATCTGCTCGTGATGTTTGTACGCCACAAGCTACACTAGTTAAGCCTAAAATAAGTAGTGTCAGAAGAAAAGCAAACTTGCCAATATTTTTATGTGCAAAGCAGTTAGAAAACACTAGAGACCTTCTTTATATTTCTATAGAAGTAAGAGCCAATGGCTCTTTCATTTTCGTTTTTAATTCACACTATTATACGAAAACTTAAATGTTACGGCTCTCCATACGGCCCTTCAATAAGGCCCTCTGTAGCTGAGAATTTAGGATAGCCTTCTTCAACATAATCATCTCTGTGATTGCCTTTACACTGAAGCGTGTATGTATCAGGGCAAGTATTATAGTCATAATCATAATAACAATCTGGAGAAGTCGGACAAGTCGGCATTTTCTCAAGATAAGGAGGCTGGCCATCAGGAAGACGATCTAATAAAACTTCTAAGTTCTGAGGATAACGTCCAGCATTGTCTACGGCATACATTTCACAGGCAGTGCCTATAATTTTTAAATTATTTTTACACGTTACAAGATTGTCTTGTGCCTGCTCAAAATCACTACTATTACTTCCATAAATTAATTTCTCGGAACAGGTAAACTTAGGATAACCTTGCTCTCTATTCATTTTTTTATGAGAGCCACTACATATTAATTCAAAGTTATTGCCATTGTCAGTAACTTGGTAAAAATAGTTTACGTTATCAGTATTGGGACAGGTTGGCAATTTCTTAATGTAGGAACGAGTACCACCTGAACCGATTAATTTCTCTAAATTTGGCGGATACTGGCCATCATTATCAGCAGCATACAATTCACACAAAGCGCCTAGCTCTCTGAGATAGAACTGACATCTGCTCAGAGCTTTATAATCTTCTTCTTCTGAAGTTAAGTCATTTTCTAAACTATTAGAACTATATGTCACATTATTACTTACATTGTTATTGGAATAATATTCTTGAGTTGTGCTGTCACTATCAGTTATTTCATTACTATCATTCATAGATATATAACCATCTTCATAGCGGCTGCTGATATCCGTAATAGGTTCTTTGTTTTCAGATAAACGTGCCTGAAAAACAATCAAAGCAATGAGAATAGCAAAAGCGGCAAAAATTTTAATACCATAAGAAAGTGAAGCGGCAACAACACAGGCTTTGGATCTTTTTGGCGTTTCGTCTTGATAGCAACTCCAGTGAATAAAGCCTACGTCAGGTACAATAAATGAAAGAATACATAATTCAATACTTACTTCATCTTGTGTTTTCATGATTATTCCTTATTTACGAACAAATATAGACAACAAAAAATAATAATATTTAATTTAGGGCATTATCATTTAAGAAACGTTTCGCTTCATCGTTACCATGTTCGCTGGCTTTATTGAACCATTCCGTAGCTTCTGCTTTATCTTGTTTAACTCCATCACCGTTATAATAAATTTTACCTAAAGTAAACTCAGCTTCGGCTCCAGCATTAATTTCTTCACTTCCCAAAAACAGCACCCCCTCTGTATGTTTGGCAACCATACGGAACCATTTTATAGCTTCTGTTGTATCTCGCTTAACTCCGTCGCCGTTATAATAGATTTTACCCAAACTAAGCTGAGCCTGAGCATTATTACCATTATCATCATGATCGCTTTGAGCAGCAGCTTTACGGAACCACTTTCTGGCTTTGTTTTTATCTTGGACTATCCCATCGCCATTGTAACAAATTTCACCCAAACTAAATTCTGCTCTCCCACTAGAAGAGCTATAACTATCGTAATGAAGCTTATTCCATTCAAGAGCCTTGCGATACCATTGTATAGCCATAGCTTTATCTTGATCTGCACCAATACCGTAATAATAGCAATCGCCCAACGCAACTCGTGCATCACCATGCTCGGAAACTCGACAATCAGTTTTTCTTGCACTTTGACGAAGCTTTGCAAAATATTTGGTTGCTTCTCTTCTGTTTTGCTGCACACCGTCCCCATTCCAATAGCATTTTAATAACATAAACTGAGCAGCAGTAGATTGATGGGGCTCTCTGCTGCAGTATTCCGTAAAAGTAAAAGCATTATGGAAATCAGCGATGGTATCTCCCTTTTCAGCAGCCTCACGGAACCATTTTATAGCTTCCTTCTTATTTTGCTTTACCGCCTCACCATACCAACAAAACTTCCCAACTGAATATTGAGCATTTGCATCTCCTTTATCAGCTTGCATAATAAGATACTTTAGAGCTTCAGTTTTATTAGGTTCAATTTGGTTGCCATCAACATCTTTTCCGTTATAACACATAGTAAATGCGTGATAGAGCATACCTCTAGCAGAACCAGTATCTCCATATTGTATGATGCTTTCACGTAAGCGAGAAGCTTCATCGTCGTAGTTATCAGCTAGAGCTATCTCAACAGAGCAAAATGACAAAGCGCCAACAAACATTAAGGCGGTCAAAGGTAAAGTAATATTATCAATAAATCTAGTTTTACCAACGTTGAACATATGCTTACTCTCCATCCATACAATTAAATGTTTTTATTTAGCTATCAACGGCGAATACCAATTTAATGCATTGTGTTCGCTTAAAATTAGGACAATAGGTTTTTACTAATATGAAAACTAACCACAGCAGCTGCCAGCCACACAAAAAATCACAATTGCAGCAATTATACAACCGCAGCAGCTTGTCCATTCGTCTTCTTTATCTTCCTTGTCTTCTTTTTGTCTGCTCTTTATGCTCTCTTTTGCTGAATTAATCAATAATTTTTTTAACTCTTTTTCTTTAAGATTAAACTCTTGAAGAACTTCTTTTAACCCTTCTTCTTTAAACTCTTGAAGAACTTCTTTTAACTCTTTTTCTTTAAGGTTGAACTCTTGAAGGGCTTCTTTCAACTCTTTTTCTTTAAGATTAAACTCTTGAAGGACTTTTTTTAGCCATTCTTCTTTGCACATTTGAAAGAGTTCTTCTTCTGCTTCATCATCAGGGGAAATTTCTTCTTCGTATTCCTCTACCAGTTTTTTATACTTTTGAAGAATTTTCTTTAACTCTTCTTTAAACTCTTGGAGAACTTCTTTTATGTCATCGTTCCAATCCCCATATTTAGCTTTTAACGCGTCAACTTTATCTTCAACGCCAATATCCTCTTCTAATGCTTTATCAACATAAAGGTTAAACTTTTCCTTATCGCCACTCTTTCCATATCTTTCTGCTAAAGCTACATAATTTTCTGCCCTACGTCGAGCTGCAGCGGTATCATCAACAGTAACTTGGCCGCTTACTTTTGTGCGCTCACCAATTAAAATCTTTTTGCCACAATAAGAACAAAAAGCTACATCTCTATCTTCTGGCAAATCTAAATCAGCTGCGCAATTGGGACAAGTCAAATTTATCATATCAATACTCCTACAAAAAAATATGAAACTTCCAAGAAACAAGCCTGTCTATAAAGAAACAAGCCTGTCTACACGCGGGAAGATATTGTATATAATATTAGGTACAACAAAGAGCAGAAAATTGAAACAATAAGTAGTCTAAAAGAAGTTAGAGCAGCGGTACCGCAAGCTTTAGCCCTTTTGGGCAACTCTTTACGATAACAGAGCCAATATACTAATCCTACTGGAGGTATATAGTACGAAAGGATGGCCAGCCAAACACTTATTTCATCTGCTGGGTTTGAATTTGCTTCATCCTCAGTAGATAATTCATCATCAAAAACTTCATTAGAATCAGGTAGCTTATCTATCTTCTGGCTTTCGCTAAGCTTATGTTGGTCGGCTGTCTGCTGCTTATTCATAGCCCTAGTACGCAACTTACTCATAGTTATTCAACCTCCTTACCTGTGTTTGAGAAATAAGACCAAAGTGTAAATTTTCAGTCTATGCCTTAGTTCAGTAATTACCAGTTTTTCAGTATCTCTTTAGCCTTTTCGTTCCCTGACTCTGCTGCTCGTTTCGCCCATTTAAAAGCTTCTGTGACGTTACGCTCTACACCGTCACCATTTGCGTAACTCACTGCCAAATAAAATTGAGCATCTGCGTTCCCTGACTCCGCTGCTCGTTTCAACCATTTAAAAGACTCTGCGACGTTACGCTCTACACCGTCACCAGTTACGTAACGCAATGCCAAATAAAATTGAGCATCTGCGTTACCTGACTCCGCTGCTCGTTTCGCCCATCTAAAAGCTTCTGCGTCGTTACGCTCCACACCATCACCATTTTCGTAACGCATTGCCCAATAAAATTGAGCATCTGCGTTCCCTGACTCCGCTGCTCGTTTCAACCATTTCAAAGCTTCTGCGTCGTTACGCTCTACACCGTCACCTTGTGCATAACTCACTGCCAAATAAAATTGAGCATCTGCGTTCCCTGACTCCGCTGCTCGTTTCATCCATTTCAAAGACTCTGCGACGTTACGCTCTACGCCCCAACCTTTTACGTAACTCACTGCTAAACAAAATTGAGCATTTGCGTTACCTATCTCAGCAGATTCGCGGAAATATTGTACAGCTCTATTAAAATCTCCATCGCTAAAACATTGACGACCACGTTCAAATAAATAATCTGCTCGTGCTGGCGAGTTGCTCCACGCTAAGTTAGTAAAATTTAAAATTAAGAGTAGTACTGAAATAAAAGTAAATTTAGCAGCATTATTAAACCTAAAAACTTCCATTTTTATCGCCTCACTCTCTTTAAGAAGCCATACTAACAATAATTAGAATAATGAATATGATTACCGATATTACAGCCACACAACATGATGCCATACCGTAAATTTCACGTATAGTTCCAAATAAAAAACTTCCCTCTACATCTTCTTCTGATGTGTCGTCGCCATAAAGTTTTAGTTTGTATATAGTACGAAGTATAACTTTAACTTCAGCTTCAGAAGACTTAATAAACTCTTTTCGTTTATTAAAGCCATACACTAACAAAAATATTACACTAATTGCAGACACAGTAAATGAAACTTGCTCATCAGTTCCTAATACTGCCGATATAAGTAAACCCAGAATAAGTAACAATAATAATGCGCCTAGAAAGGGTATAGGGGTGAGAAATTTTTCCCAATTATAGTCTCTGTTTTTATTATCATTCCAATAGGCTACAACGCCATACCTAAGCTGTTCTTTTCTAACCTTTAACCTATGACGTAGTTCCTTTATAGTTTCAGTTGCCAAAGCTTTTAATTTTATACGAATACAAGGCTCAGATGACAAAGCTTGACTTATATCGCTATCTATAAGCGAATATTGTCCGTCTTCCAAGCGCTTGTGAATATCATCGGAAAGCTTTTTGTAAGTTTTACTTACATTTGACTTCAATTCATTAATTTTAGGAAGTAAGCTCTCGTCTTCTGTTAAAGCTTGTCGCAAACAGTGCTCATACATCTCTTTGTCACCAGCACTGGCATATTTTTTTGCCAACTCAAAAAAGTTACCTTTTTCAGTTGGTTTAGTAACAGTAACTTGACCGCTTACTTTTGTACGCTCACCAATTAGGATCTTTTTGCCACAATAAGAACAAAAAGCTACATCTCTATCTTCTGGCAAATCTAAGTTAGCTGCGCAGTTGGGACAAGTCAAATTTATCATATCAATCTCCTTGCAAAATATGGAACTTTCATAAATAAGTCTGTCTATGTGCGGGAAGATATTTAGGTACAAACAAAGAGCAGAAAAAAGTATTCTATTTTGACAATTCTTTTAATCTGGTTTTTGCACCAACATGCCATTTTTTGGCAGCTAATCCATACCATTTTTTGGCTTCATTGATGTTTTTCTTAACACCATCACCTTTGTAATAAAGCTCACCTAAAAGAAACTGTGCTTCAGCTGTATCATCGCAAAAATCATCATCCCGAGCTTCAGCAACTTCACGCCATAGTCTTCTAGCTTCTGTTTTATTCTGGTCTACAAAAATACCATAGTAAAAGCATTTACCTAATACAAATTTGTATTCTGGAAATTGGTCACCATATTCACTATAATTTCTAATTATTTCATTAAACCATTTTCTAGATTCTTCTAGGTCTTGTTCTACAACATGACCATACCAATAGCATTTGCATAACATAAATTGAGCATCTGCATGATGCAATTCAGGAGGATAACGTCCCTCTAAGTTACCTCTACCAAGAAACACCCCTTCCTCAGCAGCTCTGCGATACCACTCGAGAGCTTCTGCCGTATCTTGCTTAACACCATCGCCTTTCCAGTACATTTCAGCTAACTTAAATTGCGCATCAGCAACGGTTTGCCCCTTCGTTCCAATATGCTCTTTCGCGGCCTTACGATACCACTTTAGAGCCTTGCCTTTATCTTGTGGCACATACCAACCTTTAAAATGCCCCTTAGAATAAATATCACCAAGCATAACCATGGCAAAAACTTCGCCATTTTCAGCTGCTTTACTAATTTTACTCACACTTGTATAGTTCTGGAGTACACATCCCATACAAGCTTTTGCTTCATCATTGCCTATAGTTGCACTGAATATAACACAAAAAGTTGTTACAGCTGATATAGCAATAACCTTTAAAACTGTTTTAAGTATATGACTTTGAAACACTAGTTAACTCCTTTATTTTTATTTGCTGCCCTGATTCAAACTAGTTAGTAACATGCTTGTCAAAATAAGTGACAACTAATTAGTAATAGTGCAAAATGGACGACCCCTTCTCAATTTTTCGTGATTTCCGTTACATTTTATTTTGTAGCTATTATTGTCATAAGATATAGAATACTGACTATCGTTAGTCGGACAAGTTAACATATTATTGCTTATATAAGTGGGTGTGAGAGCTGATAAATTGTAAGGGTAATTTCCATTACTATTGCGATACAGTTCACAAGCAGCAGCTAATTCTTTTAAATTACTAACACATTTTTCATAGTCGTAAATTTGTCTCTGCATTACTTTACCTTCAGCAGATCCTGTTTGAGACATCAAGCTAAAAGCTTCCAAAGCCGACTTTTTATCTTCAAATTTATTATAAAGTAAACATCCCAACCTAGACATTGCCTCAATATTGCCAAGATTAGCAGCCTTGATAAAATATGAGACAGCCTGTTCAAGGGAATATCTGGAATTTATGAACTTTCCACCGTCATACGTATTTTCGTAACCTTGTGCTATCTTGAAAAATAATTCTTCTTTCTTGAACATTGGATCTTCATAACAACCAAGTTCTGAAGCCATTTCCCATGCACCAACTGCATTAAATTCAGAACGACTATCATGGTAATGCTCACCAAGTATATAACATACATTACCATCTAAATAATCACTCGTTTTAGATTGTTCATATGCTTGTTTAAACAGCGCTATAGATTTATCATAATCCTTTTTAACACCATCTCCATAGTAAAAATACCACCCCAACCCAATTTTCGCATCACAGTCACCTTGGTTTGCTTTTTGAATATAAAAGCGCATAACGTCAGTAGTTAGTCCAGCCTCACTAGCCATTTGAAGATAAACACGTCCCAATTTTTTATTTTTTTTGACACCATTTCCCTCAAAATAGCAACGTCCCAAATACAATTGCGATTCAGCATCCAAATGTACAGCCGTTTCAGCAATTGATTTAGCTTTTTTTACCTCATTATTTTCTTCATAAGAGCAAGCTATAGCAGATAATTCATCATTTTCTTCCCAAACTGCCTGGTTAAAAAATCCATCTCCACTGTATGTCAATGTCATATTGTCACCAATATCGGAAGCTTGGCTATTACTGTCCTGATTTACAGTAGTAGAGCTACTATTGTCTTTACTTGTTTCAGCGGCAGAATTTTCTTCGTTAGTTTTATTCTCTACGGCAGAGTTATTGTCAGAACTATTATCTTCATTGCTCTGGCTTTCTGCTGCCGGAGTGCTGTCATCAGAGGATGTGCTTGGCTCTTGATATTGAATAGTCGTTGTAGGAGTATCCTTATGTTTGCCTCCGTCAGCTTCTTGCTTAAGCTTATGACTAACAACAGATACTGCTATGGCAAAAATAACAGAAACTACGATTATAATATTTTTAGCACTAGGATTTTTAACTTTGCTGGCCAGAGAAAACCCAGCGGTAACTATAGCTATCGCTGCTATAGGCCAGAAATATACAGTAATCCAAGTAGCAATGAAGGCAAAAATTGCACAGCCAATAATTTCTTCTTTAAGTGCCTTCATTAAGTTTATATATATAACATTGAAGCATTTATGATAAACAACGAAGCCTAAGATCATGTAAAACAGAAAAATTACAAGACAGACACCACTCATAGCTTGAGACATTTCATACTCTCCATCCTCACAACAAACTTTTTATTATCTAATGATCAATTTGAGGATACGCTGTTTTCCCTAAAAATCGCAGTTTGTCTAATATTGAGCCATAAAGTCACTACTAATTATTTAATAATAATTATCAATATAAGCAAAAATTGATATAGAAACTATATGCCCTATTTTGCCGTAAAAACGCATTTATTAGATTGTATTATGTTAAATTTGTAATATTTAAATTAAATAGTAGGAAAAACTAAAAGATCCTCAAATTGATCATTAGAGGATCCACTTTAACCTTTTGCGGTATTACTTAGTGCCAGTAGCTTTTTCAATTCCAGTTTAAACTATCGCAAATTACGATCTGCCATTAAAGTGTTAGCCTTGTGTATGGATTTAGAAATGGCCACTTTATTGATCGTATTGATACCATCTTCACGCTCACTTTTAATTACAAGTTCTACTTTACACATATTGTATAATAGACCAACCAAAAGCACGGTATTTTCAATAGCTAGGCGTTCGTGCTCAGTGTAATTATTCCAATCTGTACGGCCAGTATTAACTAAGTGCTCAAGAGTACTTAAATGTTTTTTATATATGTTCTTCACCTCTACTAAGGTACGGAGATACTCATCGCTAGTTTGGCGCAAATCAATTAAATAATCGCAAATTTTATTGATTTTTTCTTCAGCTCTAAGCATTTGTGAGTAGGCTTCGTCAGCTTTATCACACATTTGGTCGCCGCTAAAAGCAAAAATTATGCCGCCAACCAGTAATCCTACGCCTAAAGTAGCACCTCCCAAAACGGCAGTGCCTAAGGCCATTCCGCCTCCTCCAGCTGTCAAAGAACCACCGCCTAAAAATGCTAAAATGGCATTAGTGGCCGCCGCACCGCTCAATCCGGAAATGGCCGTACCAGTAGAAGCAACACCTACGGCTGTAACCGCTGCCGTAGTGGCACCAGAAGCGGCAACAGCTCCCGCAGTACCTACTGCTGCTCCACCTAAGCCACCTAAAATAACTCCAGCTCCCACTGAAACTTTCTTTAAATCTTCCCGATTATATTTGGGCAAATCTAAATTATTTCGCTCGTAAGTAGCAAAATGAGGTCTGTTTTTGATCTGTTCAAAAAGATCGGAAAATTTTTCAAAGCTTTGAAGAATGTGCAATTCCAATTTGCCCAGTTTATCCATACGCTCATTGGTAGCTGTGCTTTCATTCTTAAAACGCCGCTCATTATTTTCGTGACGAGCTTTAGCGCTTTGCATAGTATCATTGGCTTCCTTCATTTTAGAAGCGCCATGTATGGCAGCTCCAGCTCCGACAACTCCGGCAGTAGCCGCAGCACCTCCAAGAAGCCAGGGAACAGCTGCAACAAGAAATGGCAAGGGCATAGAATTTACTCCTTTAAATTCGGTTACTTTAGTTTTACCATAATATTAACAAATATTAAATTCACTAAAAATGGTACTTATCTATTTATGTGGAGTTATGTGCAAGCCTTTTTAACTCGTTTTAACTCTCGACAGCTCTGATAGTTTATTTTCAAATATTCATCATAACTTAAAATCTCTTTGAAAAATGCCTCGTAGCATTCATCAACTCGACATAGCAGCGGCCTTTGTTCATAAATAGAACACAAATTGCCGTCTAGATATTTGCATATTCCGTCTCCGGTATGCAATTTTGCATATAACGGTGAGCGGCTTAAATTTCGACAACATAGGCCACAGCGATCACACTTGAACATCTTAGCAAAACTCCAAGCGAGAAGATTTATCTTGCATAAAGCTATTAAAGCTTCCCTGATAAGGCAAAGGAATGCCCAAATTGTGATACTCATTTTTTAATATGCTAGTTAAATCGGCTTCACTGCTGGCACAATTTATACGTTCAAGCAATTGTTTATAAGCGCTTGTTTCTTGCTTAAACCGTTCATAATCTATCTTTTCAAGTTCGGAAAGATATTCATCTAACGCCTCATTTATTCTAATATAAGCGTCCAACTGTTTTTGTAACGGAAGACTAATTCCTGAACGGATACAAATTTCCTTAAGGACCAATAATGAAAATTTGTACCAAGCAATTAAATTCAAACGCAAAAAGAAAGCTAAGCAATTGCCACCAGAGCGTATGTAAGCGTCAGCTCCATCCATTAAACATAAAGTTCCCTGGCCAATAAGCAACATGATACGCAAGTCATCATGTTGTATACTAGGAATACATTCTTTTAATGGTCTTTTATGATAAAAGTAATGCTTAAGTGCCCAAATAAGCTTTATAGATAAATCGCACAGAACTACGGGAACGGCCATAGTCAGTCCCCATCTGGCATCGTATCCGGCTTGGAAAACTTTTGTAGCTAAAGTAGCTAAAGTGTTCCTATCTTGACCTACTTGAAAAGAACCAAAATCGCAAAGTTGAAATAATTCATAAAAAGGAATAACTACACCGCTACCGCGTCCACCCTGCCCAACGGAACCAGAACTGCCGGCTATATCAGACATAATATGTCCAAGCCAATTGACAAAGCCGCAAAATAATTTAGAGACAAAATTGCTGCCTCTAAGCTCAAAAGTATCAGTTTTTATAGTTATAAGCTTGCCATCACTCAAAAAAGTGGAAGTTGAAGTAAACTGGTTAAGTATAGAGAAGAATAATCCCACAATATCTGGCGAATGGGCCAGCGATTTCATGTGGTGATTTTTGGAAGACATATTTAAGGCTCCACCCACATCAGCCGTATGTCTTTGGTCGTAATTTACCGGAAATTTTTTCTCTAAAAATCCTATAGCGCTAGCTTCTTTGCCATTATCTTTCCAACCGCACATTTTGGCAAAGCCCATAACCGCTTTGTCAACTTGGCTATCGGTCCAAGTTTGGAGTTTGCTATCACCGGGCGCTCCCACTAAAAATACATCTATTAGGCCCGCTACAGCACCACAGCCAACAGCAACTAAATAATCATATCTATCACATTTATCTTGATAGAAGAAAGGTTTAACTGATGTTTTGTTAATTAAATCGCCGATATCCACTGTTAATTTCCAAAAACTAAATATATAATCCTATAATAAAGGGAATATGATATGTTAGTCGTGTTTTTCTTTCGTGCTGGCGACAAGACGGTCAAAATCACTTTGATACAAACGATCTTGAATGACACGATACTGCTCAAATTCACTTTCCGCAAAAGCTTTTGCGATTGCGGCTGTGACTTCACCCTTGTTTTGTAAGACTTCTGCATCGTTGAATTGCAGGAACGAATCCAGTTTGGAAGCCCAATCTGCCATCGTCATGGGAATATGCCGCCGTGCCTGTCTTGTAGCGTAGTCCAAATACATTGTAACGATCTCGTTAAGCTCCTGCATTTCACCTTTGGATAAGTAATTCTTTGCAATCGACACATCTGCTTTTACGATTTTTCCATTAGGAGCATTGCGCCATGAGGTTAATCCCATATGTTCTTTTGCGTGGTCTGCTCTTGCTACAATGACCTCCGCTGCGGTATTTCCATGGACGGCATAATGCATCTTATTTTGCACTGTAGCAAAGAAATCTTTCGTAATTTGGCTATCAAAGGAATAATCGATGGCAGTAGCATAGATGTCTGTAATCTTTTGATAGAAACGACGCTCACTGGCTCGAATCTCTTGTATCTCAGAAATTAAGTGATTAAAATAATCTTCATCGAAAATTTGACCGTTAATTAATCTGCTCTTATCTAAAACATACCCTTGCTTCGCAAAGGTATCCAGCACTTTTGTTGCCCACTGCCTGAATTGTGTTGCCCTGCCAGAGTTGACACGGTAACCAACGGCAATTATGGCAGATAGCGAATAAAACTTATATTGATATGTTTTTCCGTTATCCGCAACTTGTGCAAAATTTGCACAAGTTGATTCCTCGGACAATTCGCCGCTTTCATAGATGTTTTTCAAATGTCTTGTGACAACACTTCTATCTATATCGAAAAGCTGTCCAATTACTTTTTGTGTCAGCCACACATCGTGATTCTGAACACGAACTTCAATACCATCCTCGTGGGCATCCTTTGTAAATATAAGAAAATCCACCGTACTGTTTCGGATCTGCAATTTTGTATTCTTATTTTCAGCCATTATGTATCACTATCCAAGCATTCCTTATCGGAGCTGTTTTTTCTCGCTCTGCGATAGAAAAAAACACCTTTAATGTCTTTTCTTATACCAACAATAGCAACACGAGGCCGCAATTGAGGAACGTCATAATCTGAAGCATCACACACACTGAGCTATTCTTCGCTAATTTCAAAGCCTTCATCATCCAATTCGCAAACAGCTACAGCTTCTTCTGGAGTAAGCTCGCCACTCATAACAGCTGCTATACCGCCAGCGTACTTGTAGAACATAGCTAAAGGCATGTTGAAGCTATTATCAATCATATCATAAGAGGGCACTTGATCCTCTTCTAAAGGTACGAAAGACTTATAGCGTACTTCTCCAGTTGTGTAATCAAGTTCAAAATTGCCAAGCTTTAAACCAAAGTTGGCTCTGGTAATAAATTCGGCCATAGCAGCTAAACATTTATCGGCTGGATCGGGATAACTGGCGTAGATATAAAACGAATCACTATCAGCTATCAAATTGTAAAACAGAGTTGGAGCGAATTTAATTGGCGTTTCTAAGTTAAAATAAAAAATGTTACCGCCTTCGTCACTGTCTTCCAGATTGTATTTCAGTTCTTCTTCATCGAGATAGTTTTTTAAAGCCGCTTCTATTTTTTCTAAACTCATCTTTTTCTCTATCTTTCCTAATATGCTTTACAACTAAAAATAACAAACGCTGCCACCAGCTTGACTTGTTGATAATATAACATACCTACCAAGCTGACGACAGCGTCATCTAATCACGAAAGTTACGCCATTACGCCAAGAAGCGTCCGAACCTACTCGTCATCTTTCTTCAGTACAGCTAAGAAGGCTTCTTGCGGAATATCTACATTACCTATGCGTTTCATGCGCTTCTTACCTTCTTTTTGTTTTTCCAGCAATTTACGCTTACGCGAAATGTCACCACCGTAGCACTTAGCCAAAACGTTTTTGCGCATAGCTTTGACAGTTTCGCGAGCTAAGATCTTACCGCCTAAACAAGCTTGAATTGGAACTTCAAACATTTGGCGAGGAATAACCTCTTTGAGACGTTCGGCTAAATCGCGGCCGGCAGCATAAGCTCGTTCGCGGTGCACAATGATAGAGAGAGCATCCACTTTTTGACCATTAACTAAAATATCTAAACGCACCAAATCAGACTGGCGCGAACCACATAACTCGTAGTCAAAGGAAGCGTAGCCCCTAGTTCTGGATTTAAGCTGATCGAAGAAGTCAGTAATAATTTCTGACAAAGGCAATTCGTAGTGAATCATAGCCCTTCCTGGAGAGGGATATTCCATATCCATAAAGATACCGCGACGTCCTTGGCAGAGTTCCATAATCGGGCCAACATAATCTTCAGGCACAATAATTGTAGCTAAGACAATAGGCTCATCAATAACCATTTGCTGCTCGCCAGCCGGAAAATCGGATGGGTTTTGAATCAGTTTAATAGAGCCGTCTTTGTTGCGAATAGTGTAGATAACGCTGGGAGCTGTAGCGATAAGATCCAGATTAAACTCGCGTTCTAAGCGCTCTTGCACAATTTCCATATGTAACAAGCCCAAGAAACCGCAGCGATAACCAAAACCTAAAGCAACTGATGTTTCAGGTTCCCATACCAGAGCAGCATCGTTAAGTTTAAGCTTGGAAAGAGCGTCTCGTAAATTGTTATAATCCAAAGGATCAATAGGATAAAGACCGCTATAAACCATAGGAACAGCCGGACGATAACCAGGCAGAGCTTCAGCAGCGCCGTCTTTGGCAAGAGTTAAAGTATCGCCTACTCTGGTTTCTTCAATATTGCGGATCTGAGCCACTAAATAACCTACATCGCCAGCTTTAAGCACCTCAGCAGGACGAGGACCGGGCGTAAAAATACCAACTTCATCAACTTGATACTCTTTGCTTGTACTCATCATGCGCACTATATCACCTTTGCGCACCTGACCATCAACTACTCTAAAGAAAGGTACAACACCGCGATATTTATCATAGCGAGAGTCAAAAATCAAAGCTCTTAAAGGTTTATTCAGATCGCCTTTAGGAGGCGGTATATGTCCTACGATAGCTTCCATAAGCTCATCAATGCCGATATTTTGTTTCGCTGAAACTAAGCATGCGTCTGAAGCTGGCAAAGCTAAAACTTCTTCAATTTCATGGATTACACGATCGGGATCAGCTGAAGGCAAATCGATCTTATTGATGACCGGTACAACTTCAAGTCCTTGATCTAAAGCCATTTGATAATTAGCCAGAGTCTGGGCTTCTACTCCTTGAGAAGCATCTACAACTAATAAAGCGCCTTCACAAGCTGCCAAAGAACGGGAAACCTCGTAGGTAAAATCGACGTGTCCTGGAGTATCAAGCAAATTGAGCTGATAAAGCTCGCCATTTTTGGCAGTATAATACAAAGTTACCGGGTGTGACTTAATAGTAATGCCGCGTTCACGCTCTAAGTCCATGGAATCTAATACTTGATCCATCATATCGCGTTTATCTATGGCATTAGTACGCTCTAAAATACGATCAGCCAAAGTAGACTTACCGTGGTCGATATGGGCAATTATACAAAAATTTCTAACGTGACTCTGATCCATATAAATTTCTTTTGCTCTATTTTATATTTTTCCTTAAGCTACCCTATATTACAAGTGGAAGCAGCATTAAACTTTACCTTAACCTAAGTTAATTTGCAAGTTTCACCTGTTTCTGAAATAAAAAAGCAGCAGATATGTGTACCTAAGATACACCACCTGCTACTCTTATACGTGTTCTTATCTCATTGACAGGCTCCCCATGACTAAAACCAGAGGAGTCTAGGACAGTAAAAAGACTCTATACTTACATCTACCGGTATTTGAAGTGGTAGCTTCCTACTTAAACTTCAACCGCGTTAAATTAAAGCCAAGCCTTGCAAAACTTTACTTAACAGCCTCTTTGAGTTCTTTACCAGGACGGAAGACAGGAACTCTTCTGGCGGGGATGAGAATCTTTTCACTCTCTTCACCAGCAGCCCCGGGACGACGGCCGGTACGAGCCTTACGATCGCGAATTTCGAAAGCGCCAAAAGGTATCAAACGCACATTTTCACCGTTTTTAAGGCGATTTACGATAACTTTCAAAAGCGTCTGAAGAAGTTCAGCAGCTTCTTTTTTATTTAATTTGGCTTCAGCAGCGAAATCTGCCACGATTTCACTTTTGCCTACCTTATTTCTCTTTTCATCATGGACTGTACTCTTATCCATAATATCCCTCCAAAGCATTTTACCTTTCCGGAACTCATCTCAAACCGTGCCCAAAGATTAAAAGGCACCGAATGGGCTACAAACTCGCGAAAAGACGGGTCAGCGCCAATTATAATCACAACTCTTAAACTTCGACTCGCTGACTAGAGTAACTCTTTAAAAGCCAACCCTCACGCCAAATCTAATAAACAAAGTTCCTGACGCCTACTTTGCCCCATCAGGTTCAATCTACATTGAGGCGCACAGAAAAAGTATAACGATTTTATTCTCCAACAACTTGCTCCAAGCTAGCTGCTGAAGAGCACCGCCTAACACAAAGCTGCCTTAAGCTGTACTGATTGCAAAAACTCAATATAGAAAATCCCCTCATGCAGTCTCTGTATGTTCACATAGAAAAAGCTAAAAATCAACGACTGAATACACGAATTTTAAAATTTTTTTACAAAAAAAAACTACAAAAATAATATTTTTATCACTTATGCATATTTAGAATATATAATTGTGCATATTTTATACAAATTTATATACTTTTTAGAGTAACATTTCGGTATATTACACAAATGGTACAAGTTATAATCTTATTGTTTATAATCATTGATATTTAAAGTAAATACAAATGATAATTATTATCTAAAAATTTGTTAACTTATACAGAGGATTGAGAGAAAAATAGCAGAAAAAGCGCCACATTATGCGGTTTCCATTTGATTTTACTTTTACTCAGGCTATTTATCAAGCCAAAATGAAACGTCATGGTCGGCGTTATCCTACCGTGTGTATGCTGGAGCCCCTTTATACTTGCAATTTAGCTTGTCGAGGCTGTACTCCTGAGCGTCACATGGGTAAATTAGCCGATCGCTTAAGCGTTGCCCAGTGTTTACAAGCTGTAAAAGAAGCCAATGTTCCTATTGTTTCTGTCTGTGGTGGTGAGCCTATGCTCTACCCTGAACTCCCCGAACTTTTGAGCCAACTTATAGCTTGCGGCAAATATATTATTCTTTGTACCAACGCGCAGTTATTAGATACGAAGTTTTTCGGTATTGTGCCTCCGGATCGTCACATGTTCGTAAATGTTCACTTAGATGGCATGGAAAAAACTCATGATTATGTAACTAATCGTCCGGGTACTTGGCTGCGTTCTATAGCTATGATCCGTGAGAGTAAGCAGCGCGGTTATCTGACTATCGTTAATTGCACCGTTTATAAAGAAACTGATGTGGAAGAGCTTGAGGAACTTTGCAAGCTTTTGACCGAGATTGGCATTGACGGTATTTTGGTAACTCCGGGATATCAGTTTGAAAATGTCCACGAAAATGTCTTCCTGACAGCTAAAGATACTTCCGAAAAGTTTAAGCGCATTAAAGAGTTTGCTCACAAGTATAAGATCACTTCCACTCCAGCTTTCTTAGAGTTCTGTGCCGGCGAACGCAAACTTACTTGTGCTCCTTATTCTACAGTTAATTACACTCCCCACGGTTGGAAAGCTCCTTGCTACTTGGTAGACAGTCAGGAGTTTTATCCAGATTTCAAAACTTTCTGGAATAGTGTAGATTGGGACTATTGGGAAAAGCATGAAGACGCCCGTTGTGCCAACTGCCGTATGCACTCCGGCTTTGAACAGACAGCTGTGGAACAGGCTTTCAATTCTCCTATAGATATTCTTAAATTGGCTGCCTGGCAATTTTCCGGTTAGCGGCCGTATTATTTGTGCTTAGACTGTAATTAATAAAAAATGTAGGTAGGCTTCGGTCATTTTCGGCAAACAGAGGGTTAAAAAGTGAAAGAGTTTTGGGATGTTTTAACTTTATGTTTCCGCGAATGGCCGATTCTTTTTAAAGTAAAAAAGCTTTGGCAAGTAGAGCTACTAATGTGGCTTTACTATTTATTCCGCCTTCCAGGTTTTGATATCTGGTTACAGCGTCGCTTGATAGATCGTCCGGCCGACGATTTTCGTTTTGGCGATACTCCCTACCAGACCGGCTTAAAAATTTTGCAAAAAGCTAAAGTTAGTGAGAATGATCTCTTCATAGACTTAGGATCTGGCCGCGGCAAGATGGTCTTTTTGGCAGCTTTAGCTTGTCATTGTCAAGCTGTCGGTATAGAGCTTTTACCTAGCTATAATATTTTATGTAACCGTATTGCCAGCAATTTACATTTAGAAGATCAGGTTCAATTCCTCAACGATGATTTTCTGGAATGCGATCTTACCGGTGTAAGCGTAATTTTTACTGCCTGTACTACTTGGTCAGAGATGACTCATGATTTGCTTCTGGATCGCGTAGAGGAGCTTCCCAATGGAGTGCGTTGGATTTCGGCGGGCCAAGAACAACGTCACCCCGACTTAAGTTTAGTAGGAGCCGATACTTTACTTTTCAGCTGGGGCTATGAAAATGTATGGTTCTATGAAGTAAAGCACCAAGCTCAGATTGATGAAGACAAATAGTTAAGTATATACAACTTATAAAAATTAATCGATAGATTGTAAAGTACCATCTGAGTTGACTTTATATTTTTTGCCACCCCACTCTACTCTGTCACCACCAAAAGCAGCCAACCAAAGTATAATGTAAATAAAATCTTTGACTATAGAAAACAGCAAATACTTAGCTCGGAAAAATTCGCTTTTATTTTCTGTAAAAATGCCCCAGGTATATGCCGAACTAAAGAAGCGCAAAAATACCCACAGACCTACTAAAACTTCGGCGCATCCCAAGAACGAACTGTCTGAGAGCAAAACGGTCAACATAAGCATACCGCTCCAAAAGAATCCTTGAGTGATAAAAAAAGAAAGAAAACCTCCAGGGCGAGAAACACGATAAGTGCGCATCCAACGCAATTGGTGAGTAAAATATTCTTCGAAAGACATATCACCAATCACATCTTCTACGACTTCTCTAGATAAAACAACACGCTGACCGCTTTGAGCCGTTCTGAAACCTAATTGATAGTCATCAGCCAAATAATCTTTGATAGCTACCAGGCCACCTATCTTTTGTAAAGTTTCTTTTTTTATGGCCATTACTGCGCCTAAAGCGAAATTGATACCTTCAACTAAGCGGGCAACCAATACCGAAGCGCAAAAGTCATTAACTGAAATTCCTTCCAGCAAAGAACCATAACCATACATGTGTTTAACTGTGTAAAGGCAAGTTACCAGGCCAACATCTTCATGAGAAGCCAAGTCAGCAATATCACTCAACAAATTAGATGGCGCAATCATATCGGCGTCAGACAGAATAATAATATCGCCTTTGGCTTTTCTTTCAGCTTCAATACATACAGAAATCTTCTTATTCAAAGAATCGATACTTCCTAAGGATATTTCCGTATTTTCTCCCAAGGACAGAAGCAGCTTCTCTTCTTCAGGCCATTTGGTAATATCATGATGACCGTCTAAAGCTAAGATAACTTGATTTTTATTATAATTCTGATTGATGAAACTATTTAGGCATTTCCGTTCAACGGCATCAGGAACAGTACGCAAAGGTTTTATTTGCGTAACATCGGGAGTAAAATCGGCTGCTCCTCCAGAAGTAATCCTCTCTCTGGCTTGTCGGCGTTCATTACTAAATTGACGAGTTACCCAAATAACTAAAGCCAAATAGGCACATGAAGCTAAAGTACCCAAAGCAAAAACCGATATAAAGAAATTAGCTACGGTAAACATTTACTTCCCACTTTGTTGTTCAAATTGAACTGCATTTAAACGTCTAAGGAAAATATCCAAAAAGACGGCTAAATTTTTAGCAGCTCTACTGCTATTTTTAGCCAAATGGCATAAGCGTGAAATTAAAACCGGACGCTTAAAAACTTCAAAAATAACCTTGTTTTTATTGACCTGGCCGCTTTCTTCATCGGAAAAATCATTAAAATTTAAGGGCATAGCAAAAGAAGCTTCATCACTAACCACTTTAATGGCATTCCAAGGAAGATTAAATTTTTGAGCAGCGGCAGCTATAGAACTAGCTTCCATATCTACCACAGCAGCTCCAAAGCGGCTGAGTAAAGCGGTCTTTTCTTTTACTGTAACAATCACTTTAGCACTGGTCAAAGCCTTAACAAGTTCAATATTAGAGCCGGGTATAGCTTTCTCAGCGTTGAGTCTGTATAAAATTTCCAAGCCTAAACCTGAGGGTTGAGAGTAAACTGTATTGAGCAAAGCTTCCGCACCTACTACTTGACCGGCTTTTAAGCCAGCCGAAAGGGCTCCGCAAAAGCCAGCTGAAACCAGCATAGAAGGCTTAAAGCGTCTAATAACCAGTTGAGCCGATTCTAAAGCGCGTTCACGTCCCATACCACATAAACAAACTAAAGCATTTTGAGAACGTATATGCCAAACTACCGGCGATGAAGTTGCCAAGCCATCTAATTGTATACCGCTATCCCAATCAATAGAGTAAATATTCAAGAGAGGCTTTACCTCTTCGGGAGTAGCCATAAAAACAGCGACTGATTGCTTTTGTTTTCCCATAACTATCACCTAAAAGCCCTTTCTAGCCTCTTTTAATATTAAGCTTACGCTTAACATAGCCATTGTCAATAAACCACTGCACAGCTCTCTCTAAAGCCAAACGAATAGGCCGTGGCTCGTACCCCAGCTCTTTGTAAGCTTTGCGCCAACTGAAGTACATAAGTTTATGAGCCATCTTTACACCTTCCAAAGGTACACTGGGCTCCTTATGAATTTTTGTGCATATAAAAGTATCTATAGAACCAACAAGATAAGCAAACCACAGGGGTAATTCAACCTGTGGAGCCTTTAAGCCAGTAATATCAGCCAATTCTAAAAGAATTTGCTGTAAAGTCATATCCCAGCCGCCTAAAATATAGCGTTGACCCGATTTGCCCTTTTCGGCAGCTAAAATATGACCACGACATACATCTTCCACATCTACTAAGTTGAGACCGGTATTTACATAAGCTGGCATTTTACCATTTAAGAAACGAGTGATAATTTTACCGGTATCGGTAGGCTTTATATCGCGATCTCCAATAGGTGTCGAAGGATTGACAATAACGATATCTTGTCCTTCTTCGGCAGCCTTCAAGGCCACATGCTCAGCTAAAAATTTAGAGCGTTTATAATGACCAATCATATCTTCCAAAGCAACCGGCACATCTTCATTGCCTGGACCACCGTTTTTGGGTAAGCCTACGGCAGCAACCGAAGAAGTAACAACTATACGATCTACTCCGCCATCTCGACAAGCTCGCAAAATATTTTCCGTACCTTTAACGTTACTTTCGTACAGTTCGTCAGTATTTTCCGCCCAAAGCCTATAATCAGCTGCACAATGAAAAACTAAACTACAACCACTTACTGCCGAGCGCAAGGACTCAAAATCACGCAAATCGCCCTGCACATATTCGACATCTAAGCCGTCTAAATTGGCTAAATTGGAAGAAGGACGTACTAAAGCACGTACTTTTCTTCCCGATTGTAATAATTGGCGCACTAAATGGCTGCCTATAAAACCGGTTCCCCCCGTTACAAATACACACATAAAGCTGCCTTTCCTTAAATTGAATGGCTATCCCTTTTACCCTATATATCCATGGCAAATAAAAAGAACCGTACAGTTATTCATCAAAATACAAGAAGCTGTACGGTTCTTCTTTATGGAACAAAAATTACGTTTATTCTACAATAATTTTAGTTTCAGCATTATAAGTTGGTAATTTATCGATTTTACCTACACTTAAAGTATAATTACCGACTTTAGTACCAATCTTTAATACATAACTTCTGTTATCGGAATTAAGCGATAAATTCGGACAATCAGGTTCGTTAGGTTTAACATAAGACGCAGGATACGTGGGAATTACATTTTCATCAAGTAAAATATAGTCGCAAACATTAGAACTCAGGTCGCCACTCGCACGTAAGTAATTACCTATAATTCGAATATTGTCCAGTACTTTTCCAGCATTGAATTTAAATTCGTCAATATCTTCATATTTTTTAGTTTTACCACCTTTTACACCTAAAATTACATTGGCATAGGCTTTGACAAGCTTAACATCGATACTGCCGGTTTTGGCTTCAGCCTCGCCTTCGAGCTTGACACTGGCCCCAACTCTGGTAGTTTGACTGTCAGCTAAACTATTGAAAGTTACTATATTACCCTTAACAGAAGCATCTTTATAATCGCAAGTAATGGTAGCTTTATCGGTCAGATCCTGAGGATCTGGCTGAGGGCCTTTGCTAGTATCATCAGTATAAATACCCAAAACTTTAAATTGCTCTTGTCCAACAGCCATAGTTGTATCATCAGAAGATTTATCTACTTTGTCGGCTCCCAAATTTACATCGGGAACAATAACTTCGCAGCTAGATATTTTTCCCGACTCGGAAAGAGTACTATAAACGGGCTGCAAAGAAATACCTTCGATCGTATTATCGGAAATAAAAATAGGATCGAAATTAAAATCTATACTAAAATCCTTTACCGGCAAAGTAGCAGTAAAGTTGTATTTACCATAATTATTAGTTTCATAGTGACCGGAAGTAGTACTATATTCAAAACTCTCGTCGTCGGCAGATTTTACGGCCTTCAAATTAACTTCTTGACCATCATTTTTAAAAGTTACAAAATCGGTAACATAATAAGCTTTGTTAGTGGCAGCCAAAGTGAGCATTGTTTCCAATTTGAGTTCTTGGCCTTTGGCAATAACGCTCTTATTTACCGAGCAACCGACTATATCTGCGTTTTTAAATTCAACAATCTCGGGATTCTTAACGTCGGCATTATAGTAAGAGTTCCAAGAAAGATCATTAAGACCGATATTTACAATATTATTGTCCTTGTCATAATAAGCGGCGACTACAGTTTTAGCTGTAATAGGCACTCCATTGACAGTCAAAGAGGCTTGATCTACTTTTTGGCTCTGATGAGGTACTTCATAACTCTTGGTAAAAAAGACTGTGGAGTTTTCAGCATTGCGGAAGCTATATTTAACAGAAGTAATCGTATTAGGAATTTCGGTACGTGAAGCAGCTTGCAAAGAATACTCGAAAACGACACTTCCGCGCTTAACGCTTTGAGAGGAACCGTTGTCGTCATTGTCACTGCACCCGGCCACCAATAAACCTGCCGTTACTACGGCTGCGGTAAAGCAAAAAATATTTTTTGTGTTCTTTTTAAGCATAAATTTTAGCTCCTAAAGAATAACTGCTCCCGTTGGCAGAAAACCACAAAAATAAACCACCAACCCGAGCCTAACTAAGAAAAATTAGACATTGAGCTTAGAAATTTCCTCAGAATAACCTTTTTTTCAAGAAGAAAATTTTTCTAAATTTCGTCAGAAAGTACCCATTCCGGCACGGGTGGAAGTTGAAAATTTTCAATAGCGGGAATAACCTCTTCAGGTTTATTTACAACTGTAAAGTAACGACTGTAAGGTAAAGCTAATACTCCTTCTTGGTGAGTACGTTCCATAAATTTAATTAAATCGTCGAAAAAGCCATCGCTATTCAATACGACAATAGGCTTGCGCACTTTGCCTAAAGAACTTAAGCAAGCTACTTCAAAAAATTCGTCCAAAGTTCCGACTCCGCCTGGCAAAATTACGAAAGCATCTGATTTTTCAATCATCATAGCTTTGCGCTCGGCCATATCGGAAACAATGTAGCTCTCATCTAGTTTAGCAGCACTAATTTCCCTATTGGTTAAAAACTTAGGCATAATACCGATAATTTTGCCTCCACAAGCGGACACACGGCCAGCTACCACCCACATCAAACCAACACTTGCTCCACCATAGACTAACTTGTGGCCGCCTCTTACCAAACAATCGGCAAAGGCTGCGCAATCGCGACTGATTTGCTCGCTTTTTGGCATAGCGGAAGCACAAAATACACAAATATTGAACATTACCAGCACCTCTGTTAGGCTAGACAGGATGTTAGTATAAATCAAGCTTAAGTTGTGAAATACCTGCCGCCTAATTTTATCGTAAGGTAGCGAAGGAAAAATAAATACTGTGAAAGGACAAATCAAAATGGTCGAGGCCACGAATATAAGGGAAGTTTCTTTTACTGAATTAAAGCATATTTACGATAAATACTCACGCCAAACATTCCCTTCGGAAGAGCTAGAGCCTTGGAATAAGGTTGCCAGGCTATGCAAAGAGAAACGCTATCTGGGCTGGGGACTTTATGATGCAAAAGAAGAACTTTGCTGTTATGCTTTCTTTAGCGTTACTCCCAATGGACTTTACTTATTAAATATGCTGGAAACTATACCAGAAAAACGCGGTTCCGGCTATGGACAAAAAATGTTGGCTTATTTGAAAGAGCACTACGCTCCCCAGCCTCTTTTTATGGAAGTAGAAGCACCAGAATTAGCTGCCAATGAAGAAGAACGCATCATAAGAGAACGACGCATGAAGTTTTATCACAGGTTGGAAGCTTACGATACAACCTTGCGTTCTTCCTTAGGCGGCATAGTTATGCATATTTTGGCAGTAAACGGCAACTTAGCGGAATTGGATCTACACAAGGTTCACAATGAATTAAGCCTACATTACCCTACAATTTACAATCCAACTTCACATATGCTGTAGTTTTAATAGCACCTTATTACCTACAAGCAAAAGCGTCAGACTAGCTGCATCAAGCACAGTAGTCGGCGCTTTTTAATTTATTACAAATTGTTTAACAAGCCAACTTAAGTTTAAATTCTAACCTAAAAATATGCTTACTAAAATTGACTCTTACTAAAACTTAAAGCTACAATTAAGACGTTTTATTGCTAAGTATTTTAGCTGCAGCACATAAGACAAAAATGGTTAACACCTTAAACTATGGCAACCGAGCCAAGTTTACAGCTAACTCGGTTGGCAAATTTTACACCCGGAGGTAATTAACTGTGTGTGACTATTTTGATGTTATAGTAAAGCCATACAAAAAAGAACGTATGGCTTTTACTAAGCATGGCAATAAGCTTAAGCTCATTAAGCTCAAGAAAGGACAGCGCTACCCTACTTCATTGGTCTATGAGCACTCATATGGAATGGGAATAGTTCGGTTAGCCGATCCGCGTAAATACCATATCACAGATTTTGCTGCTAAGGTTACTTTTGGTCAAGAGGGATGTACAAATCGTTGCGATTTTTGTAACTCATGGGAATCTTGTGAAGATTTTTTCTATGCAGTGACAAGCCTTCAACGAGAAGAATCTGGATTACCTTATATTATTTACTTCTGTAGTTCCGGTAAAGACCGTAAAGTAATTCTAAACCCACCTCATGTACGAGTGGATGTAGGTTACTTAAGGCTGCTTATACCAGTAATACTCTCCCCAACAAACCCATATATTCCCAAGCATATTTGGGATAGAGTATTACACAAGAAACCTATTAAATGCTTTTCCGCCGTAAAAAAGCTTCTCGTTGACAACTACAAAAAAATAATGAACATTTGGAACCAAGGAGGAGAAAGTAGCTTTTGGTTCGGAGACGACGGAATAGCTATAGAAGAGTATTGCAAAAAGCACAAGCTAGAATTTATCCAATGGAAGGAGGACTGACAATGTCAGACTATTATTCGGAAGACTGTTACACAGAAGACGAAGACAAGTTTAATCTTCGCGAATGGATGGACGAATTTAATCGCATTAGAGAATTAAACAAGAGTACGTACGAATACCCTATTGGTTGGGGTGTTCTAGTAACGCAAGACGATTGCATAAATGAGCAGAGCCGTCTGGATATTTTATCAGAAGTGGCTTTGAAAGCCAGCAATCCAACACTTCCATATGAATTATGGTTTGATGATGCCGGAAAAACTCGTTACACTGGGCACCACGCCATGAGAGTTAAATTTTATTCAGTAGATCTTCATGATTGGATACCAATCATTATGACCGATGATGAAAAGATCGGTAAAAGAGTATACATAAAGCTACCAAACGTAAAAGAGCCAAGTCATTTTGGCAAAGTTAAAAAATTTTTGATTAAAAATTATGACTTGGTATACGGTTGGTGGATCGGAAGATATTCAGCTAAGCAATTAGTCTCCATACTAGAAAAACAAACTTAAAGATAACAAAAGATAATAAACAATAAATTGTACACTCAATAAATAGAAGAGCACAAAAGGCGCCGGGCAGCTGCTATGCTGCTGAGGTGCCTTTTTGCATACATTATGATCCCGTAGATTTTTAGCTACAAAAGCGTCAGACTGGCTGCCATCAGGTACAGCAGCAGGCGCTTTTTAATTTATTACAAATTGTTTAACAAGCCAACTTAAGTCTAAATTCTAACCTAAAAATATGCTTCCTAAAATTGACTCTTGCTAGAATTTAAAGCTATATTTAAGACGTTTTATTGCCAAGCATTTTAGCTACTGTACATAAGACAAAAATGGTTAACATCTTAAACTATGGCAACCTAGCTAAATTTTACAGCTAACTCGGTTGGCAAATTTTACACCCGGAGGTGATTACTATTAGCGAAACAAACGTTGATGAAAAAAGCGGTACAAGAAAGAGCGCCTAACTTTCACTAAGCATGGCAATAAGCTTAAGCTCATTAAGCTTAAGAAAGGACAGCGCTACCCTCCTTCATTGGTATATGAGCACCCATATGGAATAGGAATAATCAGCTTAAGGGATCAAAAATATTACCGTTCACATAAATTCAAAACCCCAGGACATTTTGACGGCAAGGGATGCTTACTTTATTATTGTAGCGATTGCTGGTATTGGGATGCGTGTGAAGATTTTTTCTATGCCATGGAAAGATTTGATGAAGAATTATCAGGACTGCCATATCCAGGACTACCCTATATTATTGACATGAATTCTTTTGGCAAAGATCGTCATACAGGGCCGAATCCTCCCAACTTAAGAGTAATTGTTGGAAACTTAAGCATACCAGTTATAATATCCCCTACTAATCCGTATATCCCTAAAAAAATTTTAGTTACAGTTCTACACGGAAAACTGTTCCCTCATTTCAATGTCATCAGAAAAATCATTATTGATAATTACGATGACCTAATGGCGCACTGGAACAGCCCCCTTGACTACAACATATTACGTCCATTAGCTAAATACTGCAAAAAGCATAGGCAAGAGCTGGAACTAATGCAGAAAGGTGAAGGTGAATTTTTAGAAAAAAGTACGCAAAGAATAAAAAGAAATAATCAGCTTAACATATAAAGAATTGTATATTCAACGATAAACTATATCAAAAAAGGCGCCCCAGCAATCAAGCTGAGGCACCTTTCTGTACAAGTTCGAACCTAAACATCAAACTAGCGATATGAAGCCCCGAACTACTCTATAAGCTTAGCGCCAAGAATCATAGTCGCGATCTTTGTTACGACGTTCGCGTTTATTGTTGCGACGACCACCGGAGCTTGGCGGCGGATACATATCGACGAAGCTGGACATATCGAAGTCTGCGTCAAAAGAAGAAGCTGACGGGGTATAACCATTATTGGAACGAGGAGCGCTAGGACGACTATTATTACTACTGCCGTAGCTGCGGGAACCGCCGGGACGCGAAACACCACCGCCGTTGTTAGCACGATAACAGTCGGAGCAATAGACAGGACGACCGTTAGTAGGTTGGAAAGGAACTTGCGTTTCCTTACCACATTCTGCGCACACAGCGCTATACATCTGGCGAGGGGGACGCGCATTGGCTGTTGCAGCGCTATTTTCTACACCACCATTGCTGCGAGGGGCTCTGTTTCCGCCCTGACCGGCTTTACGTGCGGCCCTGCAGCTGGGGCAGCGGCGAGGCTCACTCGTAAATCCTTGGGACGCATAAAACTCTTGTTCACCATCAGTAAACACAAACTCAGCGCCGCACTCGACGCATTTTAGGGACTTATCCACTCCGATTTAGATCTCCAGTATATTTTACAAAGGCATACAAATTTCTTACATTAAAAAGAAACCCTGCCCGGTAAGCTTAGCATTTTTAAAGTTCTCTTTCAATACCAATTAGAGGGAAAAATAGGCTGGAATTAAGAAGGAAAAAAGTTTGGATTGCTAGACTAAACCTGAGTGAGCCTGGCACTTCTCACTATCTTTGGTCTTTCCTTTCAAGATATTAACAGGTAGTAGGTTTATTTTATGATTTTTTCGATTCAAACAAAAAAAAATATCAACAGTCTGGCACTTCTTACTCTAGCTTTCAGTTTATTGGGATGCGGTTGTCAAAAAAATAACAATACTGCCTCTAACGATACTTTATCAACAATCAAACCAAAGGCAGCTCAATCTACCACCAATGCAACTGATAACGGCTCTTTATCCCCTTCTTTGCCCAAAACAATTAGCATTTTCAATGCTGTCAAAGCTTGGCAGGATTTGGTATATCAAGTAGAGATTGGCCCCCGTTACGTTGGCAGTGTCGGTTCTGTAAAAACTCGCCAATGGTTAAAGAAAGAGCTAGACGATTTAGGCGGTCAAGTATATGAGCAAAAATTTACTGTCCAAACCGTTGAAGGAGCAAAAGAATTTGTTAATATTATCGCCTGCTTTGATCCAAATACTAAGCAAAACTCTTCTGTCACAGCTACTGACACATTAGAATCAAAAACGGCCCCAAGTAGCAACAGCAAGCAAACTGTAGCCAATGAAACCAAAGAAACGACTACTATAGTTTTAGGAGCCCATTATGATACCAAATATTTCAAAGATATAGATTTTGTTGGCGCTAATGACGGAGCTTCGGGAACAGCTGTGCTTTTGGAATTGGCTAGAGTTTTCCAGAAACAACCGCTCAAGCAACATAAACTTATGCTCTGCTTCTTTGACGGCGAAGAAGCGTTTGGCGAATGGAGCGACACAGACGGAACTTATGGTAGCCGATATTTCGTTGAAAATTTGGGGAAAGCCACCTCACCGATAGAGTTAGAAGTTAAGGATATTGTAGCTGCAGTTATTATAGATATGGTCGGAGATAAAAAACTACATCTGACCTATGATACAATTTCCCATCCACAGCTTTTAGAAATGCTCTTTAACAAAGGCCGAGAGTTAAAATTTACTAAACAATTTAAACGCAGCGATGTAGGAGCTATTTCCGATGATCATCTTCCGTTTTTACTGGCAAAAATTCCAGCCGTTGATATTATAGGTTTCAATAGTAACGAAAACGGACTTTATCCAAGTTATTGGCATACAGCCGAAGATACGCTCGATAAAGTTTGCGCGGATAGTTTATATGTAGTCGGTACTACCGTTGAGCTTTTTACCCGAGATTTAGATGACGTTTTGGAATAGCTTCAAAAAAAAGAAAAAGCCGTCAAACTCACATATTCTTTTGCTATACGGAAAGAAACAAACTAGACGGCTTTTTCTGTAGCAATAGCTAATCTAATATTGACAATTAATGCAATAAACGCTGCTGCGGCCACCAATAGTTTCTTTGTGAAGTTCTTGACCACAAGTAAAACAAGGCTGGCCGCCGCGTCCATATACTTTAAGCTGAGCGGCATTGTTACCTTTATGACCATCAGCATCACGATAATCTGAGAATGTAGTGCCACGATTATCAATTGATTTTTGTAAAATAGGTTTAATCACATTAAAGATCGCTTCTATTTCAGAATCAGTTAAACTTTTTGCCGATCTTGTCGGTAAAATATGACTTGCAAAAAGAACTTCATCTGCATAAATATTGCCTAAACCAGCCACTATTGATTGATCTAAAAGAGCTGTTTTTATAGCTCTAGATGTTTTCTTTAACCCTTTAGCCAAATTATCAATAGTATAATCATTTCCAAAAGGATCCGGCCCTAAAGAATTAAGTTCAGGAGAATTTTTCAGTTCATTTTTAGCGTAAAGATACCACTTGCCAAATTGGCGTATATCTCTGTAACATAATGAAGTATGGCCATCTAAATGTAAAATAATATGGGTATGTTTATCAGGCTCAAACTGTCCCTGAGCTCTCTGCAAACCGGTTATAGGATGAACAGTAAATTCATTTGTGTCAGGCGAATTTAAGTCACGAAAAGTAAGCTGACCAGTCATTCCCAAGCGCACAAGCAAAGAATAATTTTCACTGTCGAGAATCAATATCTTGCCCAGACGACGTATTGCAGTAAATTTACATCCTACCAAAGCTTCTTCCAACTCTTTTGGATCGGCATTAACAAGCAATTTTAGGAGCTTAATTTCAATTTTTTCAACAATACGACCGGGTAATTTGGCTTCCAAACCGCAACGTATAGTTTCAACTTCAGGTAATTCCGGCATTTTGTTCCCTTTTCTGCTGATAAAAAAATGATTTCATCAAAAAAAAAAAACGTGAAATCTCACGTTCAGCTACTCGCACTTTCCGACAAAATCAAATGCTCTTGTAAATAACGGCCGCTTTTATTAAATCTTTTATATCTTCTAGTGTGCGAATCTTGCTTAAGCGACGCATAATAAATTTAGGACGCAAATAAAAGCGCGTATAAGCTTCTTTAAGCATAGAGTGAAGTTTGGCTTCATCCCATAAATCAGTTTCCAAAATGGGAAAATCTTGGCGAGACTGCTGCAACAGGGTATATTTTTTCCAATAATCCTTATCTATTAAACCTAATTCACTAGCTTCACGGAAAAGATCAGTAGCTGGCAAAGGAGTCGTGATGGAAAAAGAAGCATAATCCAAATTCAATTCACAGGCTAAACTTACGGTATCATTAAAAGTTTGAAGATTTTCTCCCAAATAGCCGATCATAAAATAGCCTCTGGTTTCAAAACCATATTTTTTTGCCCAACTTACAGCTTGACGCACTTGTTCATGAGTGATGCCTTTACGCATACGCTTTAGAATTTGCGCATTACCAGCCTCTACGCCAAAATGAATACGTCGACCACCCACTTCACGCAGTTCTCTAATCATCTCCTCATCAACTGAATCCACTCTGGTACGTACGTCAAAATTAACTTTAATTTGCCGCTCTTTCAAGAGACGGCAAATATCCATAACTCTCTGTTTTTTTAAAGTAAAAGTTTCATCGAAGAAAACAATCTCTTTGGCTCCATATTGATTGACATACAATTCTATTTCATCGACTACATTCTCCGGTGAACGAAAACGCACCCCGGAAACACCGTTATAAATTTGGCTGCAAAAACCGCATTTAAAAGGACAACCTCTACTAGTAATCATAGTAAAGAAAGGGCTTTCTACAGTCAAAGCATGGTAAAGATCACGCTGCAGTAAATCTACAGCGGGAAATGGGTAACTGTCTATCGATTCAAACTTAGTACGCGGCTTATTAAGTTTTACTTTATCACCTATACGCACAACCGTACCGTCTATATTTTCCCAACTTTCTCCGACACTATATTTACTGAGCACTTCTTTCAAAGTCTCTTCACCATCACCAATAATACCTATGTCAAACTCTGTAAACGAGAGGCACAATTCTGGGTAAATAGATAAATGCGGCCCTCCAACAATAAGTAAAGAATCTGGCAAAACCTCTTTAATAATTTTGGCTGCTTCTACTGTAGAGGGCCACCCCGCACTCATAGTAGTCAGCGCAATTATTTCCGGACGCTGTTCCTCTAAATAATGCCTAAACATCTCGGGGGAAATACGCGAAGCATTAGCGTCAAGAAAATTAACCGGATAACCGTTCTGCCTGGCATAAGCCGCCAAATAAAGAATTCCCAAAGATGGCAATACTTGCAAAGAGCGCTCAGCTTCATCCGGAATGGGACGAATATTTACATCATGATACTTAAGAAAAAGAATAGCAGGCTTACGCAAAACCTTACCCACAAGAAACGACCTCTAAATTAAATCTTTCTAAGCTGTGATTATTTGCGTCCCTGACGGCGAGCTGTACCTACAGCATCATAAATCATCATACGCAACTGATCAGGAACCATTTCCGGCCCCTTATCCTGCATAGCCTTACCCAAAGCCAAAGCTAAACCTGGCTTAGAAGCAACCCTAATGGCCCGCTTTATTAAATCCTTGGATTTTTCCCCCTTTTTACTACCTTGCGGAGCTGGCCCGGCTATCTTACGGAAGACATCTTTATAATCGTATTCACTCTCCCAGAAGCAATTCTCAATATCTATATCTTTAAGTACAGTAACTTTTCCCAAACCAACAGCCTCAGCGTAAGGCCTAGCCAATTTACCGTAAGTATGACCGGCTTTATCGCCGTCAGCCAAAAGATGCCAGCTAATACCAAGTTCGTTAGCTAAATTAGCCAAAGGTGCCAAGCCGCACTGAGCAAATTCGACCAGCTCTATACCCTCGCTCCATAGATCGAACCCTAAAACCCTGGCAATTTCCGGCAACAACCAACACTCGGTTTCTCCCTCAACCAGAAGCCAAAAACGCATAAATAAGGCGGCTCCGCGCCTAATACGCAAATGGTAAGCTATGCGGCGCAAGTCGTTAATGTGAATATGACCAGAATTTACTTTATAGACACTAGCAATACCTTCGGAAGAACGAACCATACGACGAATACCAGTTAATGGCACAGCCGAAAGCAAATCTGAATTATTGGTAGAAAGCAAGCGTTGCGGTGACATGCGGTCGATTAAACTCCAAACCGAAGTAAGCATAAGTGGATGCAGATAAGCCTCGGGATCTTCTACAGAAAGCAAAGGATAATAATCACCATTGCCGTCATTGGCTTCAGAGAAACCTTGAGACTGGGCCTTAAAAAACGAATCGGCAAAAGCCAACATAGCTAAACTTCTAGCACCAGTACCACGTAAGAGAGCACTAAAACGCTCGTAATCATCGCGCTCATGGCCATCACTGTCTAAAAGAGGATTGAGTGTGGACATTGGCGCTTGCAATCTCTCTTTAATAATTCGACCATCACCTTTATGAGCAGAGAGAATCTGAGTATAGCGATCTTGGCCGCGCTTTGACTCTTCATCCTCGGAGAAGTCACTAGCCTCATCAATAGCAGAATCAATACGCTCAGTCTCATTGTGAGAATTGTGCACCAAGATTTTTTCCAAATTGTCCAAGTTACTTTCCAACTCGTCGCGATGAGCGGCAATAAACTCCTGAGCAGAACATTCAGCGCTCTCGGTCAATTCAGAATAAGCCTGACTAAAAAGTGAATCAACTTTATCCTGAGCCGGACGCTGCTCCTGACCGCTTCTGATAGGCGGAAGCAAAGCACCAGGACGAATACGCAAGAAAGGACATACAGTTTTTATAGTCTTCAGATATTCCAAAGAATCAGCCAACTCAATTTTTTTATGTGCAGCATCCTCAAAATGGTACTGAGTAAAAACCTGATTGCCCTCGCGCTTAGCTTCTACACAAAGATAAAAATTAAGAACTCTAGCCCTATGACCACCGCGCATAAGTAAGTCAGTCATAAAATGATCATCTCTAAATTTTTGCAAACTACTGTAAGAAGCGCAAGCCCTTTCCTCTTGCAAGGCTATAGCCGCCTCGTCTTGAGCAGAAAATCCATCAGCCTCAGCTGTATGTTTATAAAGTTCACTAGCTTCATCGGCTCGCAAAATCCGAGAATTATCTTCCTCAGTTTCGGTATATTCGGAAACTAAATGTCTATCTGCAGCTTCAGTCTTATTGCCGGAAAAGCTGCCTCCAAAACCAATAACTATGCGCATCTCCTTAGTTTGCAAATCTTCAGAAGGAGCAGCCGCATAATAAAAAGTCTCACGATTGCGGTGAAAGTCGGAAGCACTTATATCAAAGCCATCCTTAGGCACATTACGCCCCAGAACAGCTTCCAAAGCGTTCAAAATACTAGACTTGCCGCAGCCATTTTCCCCGATCAGTACGGTGACGCGACTTTGGAAAGAAATATCAACCTTTTTTATGGAACGGAAGTTCTCTATAAGTAAACTACGTACAAACACACCTACGTTTTTCGCGCTCTTTAAACTATTTGCCTTCCCCTGAGCATGGAGGAAAACGTAGAACCTAAACAAAAAAGCAAATTCAATTACCAGATTTATTTTACAAAAAGACTAATGGGGCCAAGATAAAGATGCGTCAATTACAGCTTTTAGAACCGGGGAAAGTTGAACTAAAAGAAGTTCCAATTCCCAAAGCCGATCCTGGAGAAGTTGTCTTGAAAATTCGGGCTGCTTTAACTTGTGGAACCGATTTAAAAACCTTTAAACGCGGCCATCCTAAATTTAGGTTACCTATGCCTTTCGGTCACGAATTTTCTGGCGACATAGTAGAAATAGGTGACGGTGGTGTCAAGGACTTTAAAGTCGGCGATCCAGTTATGTTGGCTCCTACTGCTCCTTGTGGACATTGTTATTATTGCAAACGAAATTTAGGCAATTTGTGTTCTTATACCATGGAAACGATGGTTCACGGCGGCTACGCTCAGTATATAAAAATACCCGCTCACGTGGCTAAAATTAATCTTTTTCATAAACCGATCTATTTGGATTACTTTGAAGCTGCCGCTTTAGAACCACTATCTTGCGTAGTTTATGGTTCATCTTTCATTGATGTAACTCCAGGTCGAAGTAATGTCTTGATTATCGGAGCTGGTCCTATAGGCTTAATGTATATACCGATTATGAAATTGCTAGGAGCCAAGCGAGTAGTAGTTTTGGGACGCCGCCCTTTGCGCTTACACTGTGCTGAACAATTGGGGGCCGATACAATTATCGATCAAAAATTATGTCCACCCGAACTAAAAAACACAAAGTCCGTTTTGCAAAAAGCCTTTCAAGGTGAAAATTGCGATGTTATTATCGAGTGTACCGGCCAAACTTCAGTTTGGGAAGAAAGTTTGGCCTTAGCTGATGACGGCGCTCAGGTTATGCTTTTCGGCGGCTGCGCAAGCGGCACGACTTTCAGTTTGCCCCTGGCCGATATTACAAAACGAAAACTTACAGTAAAGGGTGCGTTCCATTTTACACCAGAATATGTAAAAAAGACTTATGATCTTCTTTGCAATAGAAAAATCAATATTTCCCCTATCATTACAAAAAAAATGGCGCTTTCACAATACGATGAAATGATCAAAGAATTAGTCAAAGGAGATAATATTAAAATTGGCATAGAGCCGGATCTGTAATCTGTTTAGTTCATCTGTAGTATTCGCAAATGAAAGCCAAGATCGAGTGGATAGTTAAGCTGTTCAATTCCGTTTATTTTCGCCTTTTAACCGGAATTGCACTCTTAGGGATTCTGTTCTTTTACCTAGATATTAATTCTTTGCGACAACTGTTAAATTCA
Source organism: uncultured bacterium (assembly GCA_934621605.1). Classification (GTDB taxonomy): domain Bacteria; phylum Vulcanimicrobiota; class Xenobia; order Xenobiales; family Xenobiaceae; genus Bruticola. The sequence continues at coordinate 70,161 of CAKTUZ010000012.1, forward strand.
TGTCAGCCTAAACTATTAGTCTTAGCCTGGTTAGCTCTGTTCGGAACTATTTTAACCGGCGCTTTGTCTTGGAAAATTCTTCTCAAAAGTTTAGGCTTCCGTTTAGACTTTTGGCCTTCTTTGAAGCTTACTTTAGCCGCTTATGGATTGAATAATTTGCTTATAGGCGGTTTTTGGGGGGAACTTTATCGCTTAAAGGCAGCGCAGAAGTACTCGATACAGCCAACCGCAGCAGCTTATGCAGTCATTTTTGAATTGTGGGCCTCAGCCTGCGCTCTAATAGTTGCCGCTTCTGCGGCTTTATGTTTTATAAGCTGTAAACTGAATAATACTCTTGACACACCCTTGGCTTTGGCAACAAGTACAAATATTTATATTTTTATCATTTTTTATCTGCTGACCTTAACCATAGTTTTATTCTTAGGTTATTATTTTTTTTCTGATTTTATTATATATCTATATAGATCAAAAGATCAATTTTCAATAGTACATAAGCATGCCAGTATACGCCATTACATTTTTCAATACATTAAAATTAAAACTATAAACATTATCCTAAAATTCGGAATTAAACAAGATACTATTTATCATAATATTGATTTTCTTATTAAGAATAAAAAGTCAATAAAGAGATCTTTAATTGCAGCAATTATTATCAATATCTTTACATCTATAAGCGAAGCTATATCTTATGTATTTTTGGCAAACGCCATAAATATTGATACTGAATTTCATCAATTTTTAAGTACAGTTCCGCTCTTTAGTATATTGTCATGGTTACCAATTTCGCTCAATGGTCTGGGAATTCAGGAAGTGGCAGCTTTAATCGTGTGGCAACCTTTTGGTTTTAGTCAAGAAGCTATCATTACAGTTTCTGCTCTCAACCATATTATCAAATTAACTTGGGCTGCTTTTGGAGTAATTATTTATATATTAGAAAGCTGCTCTAAATCCCTAAAAATAAAATAAGTTCCGCCTCCTTCAATTACTTTGAAGAAAACCGGAACTTAAATTAATTAAAAACGTTTAGGCACTACCCATCACATACACATGCCCACCAATTACGGTTTAAATAATGTTCTTTTTTTGTCATTATAACGTGCAATAGCTAAACTTATCAAACGATCCAAAAGCTCACTGTATTCGACACCGGAAGCTTCCCAAAGCTTGCTAAACATAGAAAACTGAGTAAAACCTGGCAAAGTATTAACTTCATTAAGCCAAATATTGCCTTGAGAGTCCATAAGAAAATCGATACGGGCCAATCCATTAAGATCGGCGGCTGTCCAAGCTTTTTGCGCCAACTTCTTAATTTCCATTACAGTTTCCTTAGGTAACGGCGCAGGAATAAGAAGTTGCGGAGCTCCGTCGTTTTTATATTTAGTACTGTAATCATAAAATTCGCTGGTATAAGTAATCTCACCAGGTACAGAGCATTCAGGAACATCGTTACCAATAACGCCAATTTCAATTTCGCGAGGAGATTGGCAGGCAGCTTCTACCAAAACTTTACGATCAAATTTGGCCGCCAGCACCAAGGACTCACCCAATTCTTCTCTAGTGTCGGCTTTAGTAATCCCTACGCTTGAACCTGCGTTGGAAGGTTTAACAAAACAAGGTAAACCGGGCTTCTTAAGAGCCTTTTCCACACAACTATCCAAATCTGCTTCAATTTTAGAACGCAATAAAGTTACGCTAGGCAAGACTGGCAATCCATTGTGAGCCCAAACGTCTTTAATAACAGCCTTATCCATACCAACAGCCGAAGCCAAAACACCATCGCCTACATAGGGAATATCGGCCATCTCAAGCAAACCCTGAATAGTGCCATCTTCGCCAAAAGTACCATGTAAAACTGGGAAAACTACATCAAAGTTGAGATCTAATAATTCATGAGAATTATTTTTATACTCTGAAATCGAGCGTCCCTGATAGCCGGGACGAACAGTAGCTTCCCCCTCTTCACTATCTTCGACAATTCCTTTATTTAAGGCCGATTGAGCTTGAGAACCAATCACCCATCGACCGCTACGCGAAATACCAGCAAGAAAAACATTATACTTTTCAGGTGACAAAGCCGCTGCTACAGAGCGAGCTGACAACACGCTTATTTCATGTTCAGCCGACTTTCCACCAAAGACGACCAATATATTAAGTTTTTTAATCATAGCTGCGTTCTGTTCTATACCTAAGAGATTGAGCCTGCCGCTTCAGTCCTTTTTATTTGCCTACTCAAGCAGGTTTTCAAGCTATACTCGCTAAAGTTCGCGGTTCAAGTTTTTTTCAAAAGTTTAAATTGTTCGTGATAAAAAAATGTTAGAAACAAAAGATACCATTGTTGTTTTATGCAGTCCTGAGGGTGAAGCCAATATGGGCGGAGCCGCTCGTTCTATGACCTGTTTCGGTTTAAATAAACTCGTTTTGGTCTCACCGCGCAAACAACCAGGCATAACTGCTCAGAACTGGGCTTGTCATGGCTTGGAAGTTTTGCAAGCGGCTAAACAAGTATCAACTTTGGAAGAAGCGCTCTCGGAAGTAAATTTTGCTTTTGGATTTACCAGACGTTACGGTAAAAAACGCCACAAGCTTCTGTCGCTGCCCGACTTAAAAAGCGAATTGGACGCTCACGTCCAACCGGGCAAAGTAGCTTTAGTCTTTGGTAACGAAGAATCAGGGCTATCTAATGAAGAACTGGAAGGCTGCCATCGTCTGGTAACTATCCCCAGTGAAGGTTCGCTGAATCTTTCTCACTCGGTTTCTTTAGCCTTATATGAGCTTTTCGGTCGCTCTCACAGCGTTCCCGGAACTCAGCAAAAAAAATTGGCTGCAGCAGATAAGCGCCTCAAATTAATGAAAGCTGTGGGTAACTACTTAGAAGAAATGGGCTATCCACCTCAACGAGGAGCCAGCAAATTGGAAGAAATTGCCAAATTCAGTGATATTTTAGATCGCGCCCAGTTAGAAGATTGGGAAATTGGCTACATTGGCGGCATGTTTAAACATCTCTATGTAAAATTTCAAGAATTGCAAAGTAAAATCGACAGCTTTAAGTAAGATAAATAAGAAACGATAAAAGCTAATGACTATTATATTACTCATGCATTTATTATTTATCTATTTTACATAATTGTTGCATATTAAGTTTTAGAAAATAAAAAAATCCAGTACGGAGGCCCTATGAATATCAATCAATGGAAAAAAGCGGCAACTATGTGCGGCTTGATGTTGGCTACTGTAGCTATTCAACCCGCTTATGCCGAAACTCCCCAGACCGGAGAATGCGCTAAAAAAGCCGGTTGCTGTGCTAAAAGCAGTTCGACTTGCGCTCGCTCTCAAACAGCTTCTGATTCTTGCTGTACCGGGTCAAAAACTGAAACTAAAGCCGATTCCAGAACAGGCAGCGGTATAAATGAGCAAGATTTTGATCGCTCTGTTAAACCCAGCGATAATTTCTATGAATATGCCATCGGTGGCTGGAAAAAGGCCAATCCTATCCCCGGCGATCAGGCTCGTTGGGGTACCTTCACCATTTTAGCCGACAATAATTATAATATCCTGCACGAAATTCTAGAAGAAGCTGCTGCCAATCCTCAAAGTGAACTAGAAACTAAGTTAGGCAAACTTTACAAGAGCGGTATGAACGAAAAAGCTCGCCAACAAGTAGGTATTGCTCCTTTAGAGAGTGAGCTTAAAGCTGTTCAAGATATCAAAGATTCCACCGCATTGCTTAATATGATAGCTTATCAGCATAGTCGCGGCTTAACTCCTTATTTCAATTTAGATTCAGCTCAGGATGACAAAAATAGCACTAAGATTGTAGCTACTATTTGGCAAGCTGGCTTAGGCTTACCCGAGCGCGACTATTATATCCGCACGGACGATCAATCTAAGAAACTGCGCTCCCAGTATGTCAGTTTCATGACTAATATGTTTAAACTGGCCGGTTATCCGGCTCGCAAGGCCCAAACAGCTGCTCGCAATGTTATGGACATCGAAACCAGTTTAGCCAAAGCTTCTCTACCTGCCGCCGAAATGCGCGATCCGCAGAAGATGTACCATATGATGAGCCAAGATAGTTTGACTAACCTTGTTCCAACTATTGATTGGAATAGCTACTACAAAACTATCGGCATTAACGTCCCCCAGGAAGTTAATGTCACTGTCCCTGACTTTATGAAGTCTGTTAACGGCCTTTTGAACGATAAGTCGCTCTTCGCTAAACATAAAGATTATTTAGCTTGGCGTGTTATTTCCTCAGGAGCTCCTTATCTGACTAAAGAATTTGAAGAATGTTCTTTCAATTTCTACAGCAAAACCTTACGCGGCATTAAAGTTATGAAACCTAGCTGGAAGAGAGTTACCGGTGTAGTCGATAACTTAATGGGACACGGCTTGGGTCAGCTTTATGTTAAGAGAGCTTTTCCCCCCGAAGCTAAACAAAAAGTATTGGATATGGTGAAGAATATTACAGCTTACATGGCTGAAGATATTCCTCGTTTGGATTGGATGAGTGAAACTACCAAACAGGAAGCTTTAAATAAGCTGCACGCTTTCCGAGCCAAAATCGGCTATCCGGACGTACCTCGTGATTACTCCAAGCTTACCATTACTGATTCTTACTATGATAATATGCGCAATGCTGAACGCTTTGAAAAGCAGCGCAGCTTAGCCAAAATCGGTAAACCTATCGATCCCAATGATTGGTATATGGCTCCTCAGGAAGTTAATGCCTATTACGCTCCCAGCGATAATGAAATCGTCTTCCCGGCAGGTATTTTACAGCCTCCGTTCTTTGATCCAAAAGTTGATGATGCAACAAACTACGGTGGTATAGGCATGGTAATTGGTCATGAAATCAGTCACGGTTTCGATGATCAAGGCGCTCAGTATGACGGTCAAGGTAATATGCGCAACTGGTGGACAGCTGAAGATAAAGCCAAATTTGATAAGTTGACTAAGGGTGTAGAAGAACAATTTTCTTCTTATGTTGTTCAGGGGCAACATCTTAATGGCAAACTTGTGTTGGGTGAATCTATTGCAGACTTAAGCGGTTTAGCTCTTGCTTGGGGCGCTTATCAAAAATCACTTAACGGCAAAGAGGGTCCTATTATCAATGGTTATACTCCGGCTCAGCGTTTCTTCCTCAGTTATGCCAAGATTTGGGCTATCAACATTAGTCCAGAGATGGAAAAATTACAAATCAATACCGATCCTCATCCCACAGCCATATGGCGTGTAAACGGTCCGCTTTCCAATATGGAGACTTTCTTTAAGGCCTTTGACATTCCTGAAGGTTCTCCCATGTGTCGTCCGGCCGATCAGCGCAATAAAATATGGTAAACGCTACAGCAGTTACCGAAAGCGCTGTAAAGCCCCTGCCTTCGGACATGGGAAATATTTTGGTTTTAGCTACAACTTGTAATCGGTAATCAAAATAAAGCGGACTGAGAGATACTTTCAGTTCGCTTTATTTACCATTAATCGAATATAGTATAAAATTTAAACTAGGCTATTCTATCTTACCAACAATTTTAGCACCCAAAGTTTGCATATGCTCAAAGAAGACACAATTAAGTAATTGTTCATCATGCGGAATTGTATTGTTTTTTTGGGCCGTTTCACAACTGCAATCAAAAGTTGCCGCCGTATTCAAAGGTACTACCAAATTCCAATGGCAACGACGCGAGATTGAATAAAATCTGAGACCTGCTACCAAATGGTATAAGCATAAATCGGTAACTCCGCCCATAACTATTATGGTATGCAACTTATCTAAAGTGAGTAAGTGATTAAGTAAAGAAGTATCAACTAATGAGCTGATCGTTTGTTTATTAATAATCAAAAAATCTTTAGCGCAATCTAAAGAAGTAAGAGCATCCTCTAATTGGCTTTCAGGACTATCTCTTAAACAATGCGGCGGCCAAGAAGTGAATTCTGGACTGTTAGGATTATGTGAATCGCAAGTAAAGATTAAGTGGCGTACTCCCATATCTGCAGCTTTCTTTACTGTCTCGGCAATATTGGGCACGATAGCTGCCATTTGCGAAGAGCTCATTAAGCCTTGGGAACAGAAACCTTTGACAGCATCTACAGTAATGCAAGCAATATTTTTAGCCCCGCCCGCCTCTTCGATAAGTTCATCCCAACTCAGCAAATTTTTTCGGCTTTGTTCCATAAAGTTGTATAAATACTGAAGATAAGGACGACGTTCTTCTAAAAATTCTTCAAAATGCATCAGAATATAACTCCTTTTGGGTGCTCTTAGTAGGCCGCTTGTTGTATTATAGCTAAAAAAAAAATATTTTCCAGGAATACAGAAAAGTGAGCCAAGTAAACGCTAAAGAAAATTTCGTCACTCGCCGAGCTTTCGGTATATATTGCCGTCCCGACTGTCCTAAAGCCGATCAAGCTTTAGAAAAGGCCAGACATTTCTTAAAAGCTCATCATATAGATATAATTACTTTGGAAGATATATTAAACGGACAGCCCGCCGAAGCAGTTTTGACTTTTGGCGGAGACGGTAGCTTGCTCCATGCAGCCAGATTAGTAGCTCAAGAGAATATTCCCGTCCTGGGAGTAAACTTTGGCCGTATAGGTTACTTATGCACCGTCAATTCAGAACATTTGGAAAATACTCTAGAGCGCTTAGTAAATAAAGATTACCATTTAGAGCAACATACCATGCTTTCTTGCCAAGTATACGAAAACAATCAGCTTATCTGGAGCTCTCAGGCTCTAAATGAAGTATTGGTTGGCGGTTGCAACCGCACTGTATGCTTGGAAGTTATTATAGATGGAGTAAAATTTGCCACGGTGCGCGGCGATGGTTTAATTTTAGCAACCAAAACAGGCTCTACCGCCTATTCTTTCAGCGCTGGCGGCCCGGTTCTCTTAGTCGACAATGCTCTATGTTTAGTGGCTTCTAACGCGGTATTCTCTTCATCTATTCGTTCTCTGGTTTTATCAACTGAGACTACTGTGATCATAAAAAATTTAACTAATCCAGCTAAGCCTTATGTGGTTGCAGATGGCCAAAAAGATTGTACAATCAATAAAGATGCCATAGTAGAATTGAAGAAATCCGACTTAAAGTCCAGCTTTATTATTTTTGGCAATACTTCTCCTATTCAAGACTTGCACCGCGGCTTCCAAGAGCTTATGATGCGCTCTTTTTAGCTCTTGATATACTCCCTAGCTAAAGCCAGGGGATTCTGAAATACTAACGAGCCTTGCCTACTGAGAATCTGCAGTTTTTAAGCGCTCTCTCTACAATGGAAAATGCCCTGCCCATACACTTATGTACTAACTATGCGAAGAGAATACGATTGCCTTCACGCTCTATATTTATTAAAGCATTTCTATCACGATTATGTCTGCTGCCACAATTAGGACAAATCCATTCTCTGACTTTCAAATTCTTGATCTCTTTATTTTGGTAGCCACAATCTGAACAAAGCTGGCTTGACGGGTAAAACCTATCTATTTCTACGACAGCAGAGCCTGTTTTATATATGGCATTTGCTGCGCTAATATTTGTGCTTTGAACGCGTTCATTTTATGGCAGGCAGGCATTTTATAGCGGTTGCGAAGCTAAAGTGCAAGCGTCAAAGTCTCCGTTTCTCTGTCTGTTGGCTGCGTTTTAGCCTATAGCAAGCTTCAGGCGTTACCGAGCCTTTCGCTTTGCTATAGGCTAAACTGCGCTTAAAAAAATACAGAAACGGAGACTTTTAATGTTCGCAAGCTCGGCCAAAGCTTCCGGCACTTATTGCCGACGT
>CAKTUZ010000013.1 GCA_934621605.1 uncultured bacterium
TAGCAGTTGTTAATCACTGTTAAATGTATTAAGAAAATATCACAGAAGGTAATTTACAGAAAAAAATTCACACCCTCAAGCTTGCTATAGGCTAAAACGCAGCCAACAGACAGAGAAACGGAGACTTTGACGCTTATACCTTAGCCTCGCAACCGCTATAAAATGCCTGCCAGCCATAAAATGAACGCACTTAAAACACAAATATCGGCGCAGCAAATACCATAAAAGCTGCACGGTGCAAACTATATATTACCTCAAAATGGAAAAAGGAAAAAAAGCGTTTTTGACAAACTTGCCGCCCTTCGTGGAATGTAGTACATTAAGCTGATTGGGTTTCGCCGAATATTCACATATTAGAAAAAGTGGTATGGTTTTATGAGCAGAAATTTTATAGATAAAACTCGTGTATTTGTACAGGGCGGTAAGGGAGGACGCGGCGCTTGTTCTTTTGATAGACAAAAGTTTGTGCCTATGGGGGGCCCTGATGGCGGTGACGGCGGCCGTGGCGGTAGTGTTATTTTTTATGCTTGTGAAAATAGTAGCAGTCTTTTGGATTTTAAGCATCGTTCTCATTTTAGAGCTAAGCCGGGCGGGTTTGGACGCAGCTCTAATAAAACTGGTGCCAATGGAGCGGATTTGCGCGTACCGGTTCCGGTCGGAACTTTGATTTATACTGATGAAGGTCATGATTTAATAGCTGACTTAAATGAGCCGGGCTCCGAATATGTGGTGGCCAAAGGTGGTCGCGGCGGTCGCGGTAATACGCGCTTCGTAACCGAAATTAACAATGGGCCGCGTGATCACGAGCTTGGCGAGCCAGGAGAAGAACGCTGGTTGCGTTTGGAACTTCGTGTAGTGGCTCAAGTGGGCATTATTGGTTTTCCCAATGCAGGCAAGTCTACTCTTTTAGCTTCTGTTACTAATGCCAAGCCTGCGATTGCTGATTATCCTTTTACAACTTTATGTCCGGTTTTGGGAGTTTGGGAGCGCAACTATCGTACTTTGGTTTTTGCTGATATTCCCGGCCTTATTGAGGGGGCTGCCAACGGAGCTGGTTTAGGCCACGATTTCTTGCGCCATATTTCACGTACTAAGGTACTTTTACATATTTTAAGTTTGGCTGATGTTGATAAGGATGAACCTCTGGCCAAATATAATCAGATTAGAAAAGAGCTGGAGTCATATGATGCTTCTTTAGCTAATCGTCCAGAGGTGGTGGCTTTAAATAAGATTGACTTACCGGACAAAGAAGAAGAACTGGAATCTATCAAAAAAGCTGCTATGGAACATGGAATTAAGTTACATTTAGTTTCTTGTTATACCCGTTCAGGTTTGGATGAATTGATGTTGGATGTTTTTGAGACTGTACAACATGCTCCAGATTTGCCTGCTTTTGACATTGTTCCTGAAGTTGTACCCGCTCCCGAAGATTTTACTGTCAGTCGTGAAGAAGATGGATGGCATGTAGACGGTGTTCGCGTCAACAAATTGGTGCGTATGACCAATTTAGACGAAGAGGAGTCCGTCAATCGTATGCAGCGTCGCTTTAATGCTTGGGGTGTGGAGAAGCGTTTAGGCGAAGTCGGCGCTATTCCTGGTGATCCTGTTTTTATTGCTGGTTACGAATTTAGTTACGATCCTGCTCCCGTTTGGTTGGATGACACCGAAGAGCTCGAAGAACTTGATGTACGCCCTTCGCAGAAAGCTCGCTTGGAGAGAAAATCTTCCGGAACTAAACGCCAATCTTTAGCCAGTTTGGCCGGTTTGCGCGGTCGCGGACGTAGTAAGTATTAACTCTTGAATTTTTAAATATTACAAAAAAGCGGTACTTTTATGAAAGTGCCGCTTTTTTGCTTAAATGCTGTCCATTTCTCTAATATCTTTGGTTAAGGCAAAATTAGCTTCCTCAGAACCGACATCCAGAGTGTGAACATCTGTTTCATAGTGTTGACGGATCCAAGTCAATAAATTTTGCACTACAAACTCCGGAGCTGAGGCACCAGCTGTTATGCCCAAGTTTGTAACTCCTTTGAGTTCATCAATAGTTAAGTTAGATACATCATCTATTAGTAAAGACTTTACACCGTGACTCCTGGCTACTTCGGCTAGGCGGTTGGAATTAGAAGAATTAGCCGAACCGACTACCAGAATTAGATCACAAATTTTGGCCAATTCTTTAACCGCTTTTTGTCTGTTAGTGGTTGCAAAACAAATATCTTTAGCTCTAGGCTGTATAACTGAAGGAAATCGCTTTTTAATAGCTTCGATCATAGTTTGAGTTTCGTCGACAGCTAAAGTGGTTTGAGTTAAAACGGCGATCGGTTTATCTTTGGGCAATTGAACGTTATCTAAATCTTCTATCGTTTCTATTAAGGTAATAGAATTGGGAGCCTCGCCCATTGTACCTTCAACTTCGACGTGTTTGCGGTGTCCAAGTAAGATAATATGATAACCGTCTTTAGCATAACGCTTAGCCTCCGAGTGTACTTTAGTTACCAAGGGGCAAGTGGCATCGATTATACGTAAATTACGTTTAATAGCTTTTTCTCTAATATCAGGAGAAACCCCATGAGCGGAAAAGATGGTAACTGAGCCTTCGGGTATGGACTCTATATCGTCAACAAATATTGTCCCTTTATCTCTTAATTCTTTAACAACATGGTAATTGTGGACAATCTCATGGCGTACGTAAACCGGAGCTTGGAATTTTTCCAAAGCAAAATTCACTATAGAAATAGCGCGATCAACTCCGGCACAAAAACCGCGTGGTTGAGCTAAATGAATATGCATAGCGGATAAGCCTTTCATCTGCAGAATAAAAATGATTCGGCAAGCTTTGAATTGTTAATATTTAGTTTGAATAAACTGCATTTGCTGTTGGGGGGAATTTTTTTTTGCAGAGAAAATTCCTTTTTCAGCATTTTTTTTCAGAGTTGATTTTCATTTCACTATTTTTTCAGTTAATTTAGGAGGCTGAGATTATGCATTCGCGCTGGGCAGTACCTTTGTTGGTAGCTGTATTGGTGGGGATACCGACTTTAGCCAATGCTAAGGAGGCTCCGCAATGTGAAGCTCTTTTGGCTCAACAGCCCAAGATTGAACGATCGGTAGTTGATGGTTTAGAGATAACTAATATTGTTCTCGATCAATCTAAGAGTAACGCCGCAAGTTCTAAAAATGCAGCCTCCAGTAAAAAAAGCTCGGTTGTAAAAGCACCTCCCAAGGATGGTAATGAAGGGACTTATCCGACTGCAGGTGCCTCTAAAACTAAAAAGCACACGGTAAAAACCATTCCTGCACCTAAAGACGGAACTGAAGGTACCTATCCTATTGCTCAGACTAAGTCTGGAAACAATACTTCTGCCGATGGTCAGTTTACCGCCAAGGTTCGGTCTGCTCAAGAAAACAAAACCAAGGCTGAGCAGCCTACCGGCGTTTTGATGCCTTCGCCTGCCATTCCGGCTCCTACTGTGGGGGAACCAGGCTTTCAATATGACAGTGGGGTTTTGGATACTGTAACGCCTAATGAGGCCTCACCTTCAGCTGAAAATGTTAATTTTGACAATTCCGGTTCGGCTGTACCGACAGGTAGTAATATCTTTGAAGAAAATGGGTCTAAGGGGAGGGCAGCTCAAGAGAAAACATCATCTAAAGACAAAGTTTTAAGTGTTCCTTATGTACCTAAGAATGTACAGACAGTGACTGAATACGCCGGTTATCCGACTACCGATCAAGAAATTAAAGCACTTCTTGAAAATCCTGAATTGACTCGCATTACTCCCAGATATTTTGTCGATAATTGTATGCGCAATGCAGAAATTAACAAATTTGCTAAAGCTAAAGTGCGTTACAATGTCGCTTCTGTAAAAGGTGCTAAGCTTTTGCTTTTGGCTTTTCATATGCCTCCGTTGCCGGAAGAGCAAGGGCAGGCGGCCAAAGCCTGGGTTTTAGACGGAAGTAATGGTATACGCACTATTGATATGCGCGATTTGCCTGTTGGCGTCTATCAGTTTTGTGCTTTAGCTTTAGATAAAAATAATCAACCGACGGCTAAGCCCAATGCGGATCGTTTTATGGTTCGTTACGGTGGTCTGGACGCTTTAGTTGATTATAACGATAGACGTTATATTATGTTGGGCACTAGAAACGATAAGCCAAGTAGTTTTGCCGATGTGGAATTAGCTGACGCTGTAGCTGAAACTCCGCTTTTTAAAATTGTGCCGACCACTTGTGTATTGCGCCCCGGAGAGCATATTGTGCTTACGGCTGAAGCTTTGCCTACCAAACACGAACAACGCCTTCAACGTATTCACGAGCGTTATGGCTTAAAGGCTAAAAATGATACAGATAGTGGCTCCAAAGAAAGCGGTGCTGTATCTGCACCAATTAAGAAAAAACGTTACTTATGGGCTATAGCCGGGCGAGGTAGATTAGAAGTTATTAATGACAACAGTGCCATATATTATGCTCCTCAAGATGATACTACTGGGGCGCAGATTAGTTGTCGTGAGGAGGGTAGTGATAATGTGGCTACAGCTTCTATGTACGTTACCACTATGCCGCTTGGTGAAATGCCTCGTCTGGAAGAATTTAAGCCCTGAGCCACGGTTGTAAGAGATGATGTCAAAAGTAGGCTTCAAAAAAGTTGCGTTTGGCTTTTGACAGTAGGTTTCAGCTGTGATTTGCGCACCCACAGAGAGTTGGGGAGTCTGAGCACTTGACCGTTCAGTTCAAGTTTATTGAGAGCAGTTACTAAGTGACCCAATGGACAAGCTGTGCGTAAGGAGATGGTATTTGTGTCGGTACCGCTGCTATCCAGGGCCGCTAAGATTGAGCGCTCCAAGGAACTCAGCGTGTTTTTAGATATTGTTTCTGAGTGGTTAGAGTCAGAAAGTAACACACCCAAACTGTCCATTACATCTAAACTGTGGCGTACCAGTCCGGCTCCGTTGGCTATCAATTCTAGCGGTCCTTCACTCTGTTGACTGTTAATGGGGCCGGGAACGGCTAGTACTTGACGGCCTAAGTCAGCGGCTAAATTGGCTGTAATCATGGCGCCACTTTTATAATGAGCTTGCACAACTACTACAGCTCTGGATAAAGCGGCAATAATGCGGTTGCGATAGGGAAAATTGTAAGGCAGTGGCCGGAAATTTTCGGGATATTCGGAAATAATAAGTCCGTGTTCTTCGATAACTTTACTTAATTTTTTGTTGGCACTAGGATAACATATATTTATACCGCAGCCCATAACGGCCACAGTGGAGCCGCCGCCTTTCAGAGCGCCTCTATGGGCACAAGCGTCTATACCCAAAGCTAAACCGCTGACTATGGTTAAGCCATGTTCGGCTAGCGAGGTGCTTAATTCTAAAGCCATCGCTTGTCCGTAGCCGTCAGCATTGCGTGAGCCTACTACAGCTACACCGTTATTAAAATTTAAGCTACCGCTACCGCGACAATACAAAATAGAGGGTGGATCTTCTAGATCAAAAAGTTGCTGAGGATAATCAGTGTTGCTGACGGTTATGATTCGGTACTTTTGGCTATAAAGTTGCCAGCGTCGTTTGGCTTCATCCGGTTTGGGAAATAGATACTTTTTACTCTCTTCGCGCTGTACATTTTGACGTTCAATTTCCTCTTTGACCGCTTCCGGATTAAAATTACATAATTGGGCCAAATGATTGAGTTTCGCTTCTGAAAGTCCTTTAATCATTGATAAAAATAACCACAAAAACGGTCGCTCATAGTTGCTTGAAGTATTGTTCGAAAACATAAAAATTTTCTCCTAATCTAAAATTTTGTTTATATTGCCACTAAACTGTTACCGTTTATGGGATAAACTATGGAAGTAATGTAAACGAATAATTAAACAATGATTAACAACGTGGAAGTAATGGCAGCAGAGCGGCATTCTGTGCGATCTTCAAACTTATTGGAAAAGGAAAAGACAAGTATCCGTCTAAGTTTCTGGAAGAGATTCAATCTTTTTTTAGCTCAGGAGGCTTCTGCCGCATGTCAGATAATATGGGATATATTCCACCCACAGTTTCTCCAGTATGCAATATGATTTTAGATCGTTTGGAGCGGGCACAGGCGGGTGAGCTTGATGTTCAATCTTTGGCCCTGATCGTAGTTGAACAATTGGCGATTGTTGACAAAACTCAAAAAGAAGTAGTCGCCAAGTTAGAAGAGGGGGGCAATGAGTGTTTGGAAGTAGCTCCTGAAATTATTGAAGAAGTAAAAGCTTCTTTGGAAGAATATAACTCAGGATTACGTGGTATCCTTACTTATATTGAAACCAAAGACGAAGAAGCTTATCGACAGGCTGCGGACACTATCCTCAATGTCGGTATTGATGGGCGTTTGATTTTTGAAGGCTACAGTCGTGAAGAGGGCGAGATGGGCCCTACCAATATGCCTATGATTAACGTGTTGGTTCGTCTTTGCGACGGTTTTGTTCAGGACGCTGTCACGAAAGCCGCTATTGAGCGTACTATTGTTAATATTTATGTAAATGCCAGGGTGGCCGCCAGTGATGTCACTTCCAATGAGGAAGCTAACGATTACCAAAAAGAAAGCTTGATGGGAGCCTATTGCGATTTCGCTGATACAGTTTTAGAGCTTCGTTCTGTTTTGGGCAATGGCCCTGAGGCTATGCAACCTTATCTTGAAGATATTGTCAATGCCGGTGCTTCTTTGCGTCAGTCTGTAGAAAATTTCACTATGGCTTTAGCTACCAAGGGAGACAGTAAACTTCCTCAGGTAAATTTGATTATCAATTTGGCCAAATCTTGGAAAAACGGTCGCCTTGATGATGAAGCTTTCCTCAGATCATTAGAGCAATTCCGCACTAATATTGATGATTTGTGGCGCGAAATTGAATCTTTGGTGGCTATTCCCAATGATTGCGAGCAAATTGGTAAGCAAATGGTCAGTTGTCGAGCTGCTTTTGAAGATCATTTTAAAGCTATCGATATGTTGGAAAATACTGTCCATGGTCAGGAAGATACTTTTGAGACAGCCATTGCTTTGCTTGTGAAAGCTGCCGACGAGCTTTATGCTAGTAAAGAGGGCTTTGATAGTATTGGCGAGCAAGCTGATAAAGTGCCTTGTATCCATTGTGGAACTTATAACGATCCCGGCAACCGTTCTTGTTCTAATTGCGGAGCTCGTATGCTCAGTTCTACTATGGGTGGAGCTGTACAAACTTCTACTATGGAAATTCAAGAAGAGGGCGGTCAGGTACAGTATGGTGGCGAGTTAGTTATGACCAAGAATCTGATCGCTGTCTTTGAGGCTGTCAATAAGGTCGCCGAAGGCAGAATTTCTGGTGAGGAATATAGCGAAGTACTCGATTGGTTCCGCAATTTGATTGAAGAGAATTTAATCAATCTGCCTCCTGAGCCCGAGCTTGACGGCTCCGGTTTAGATGAAGAAGAACTCGAGCAACTCCATATTATTGAGAATCAGATTGCCAACAGTCGAGCTGAAATTGATAGTGGAGCTACGGCTATGATTGAAGCTGTGGAGCATTTGCGTCGATTCGTGGAAGACAACAATTCTCTCAATTTGGTTGAAGGTGTACGCGAGTTGCGTGATGCTTCAATTAAAGTGCAGCGTGGCGCTCGTGAAATTGATGAACTGGTCAAGGCTTGCCGTATACAAGCCGGACTTCCCGCTGAAGAGGAAGAGGCTGGAGAAGAATAGGACTGTAATGACGGATTTTTCAAATACTGGAGAGTCTGTACGCCCCGAGCGGATTCGCTTGGGGCAGTTTCTCAAGCTGGTTGGTTTAATTGGTACCGGCGGCGAGGGTAAGATGCTCATTCAGCAAGGGTTAGTCAGTGTCAATGGGGAGCCGTGTTTTCAGCGTGGTTGCCGTCTCGATCCTTCCGATGTTGTAGAATTGGAAGGTAAAAAATATCTGGTGTCAGATTTTATAGATTATGAGTTTTGAACTTATAGGGCGGCATAGTCGTCTAGTTAAAGAGATAAAGCGTCTCGATTCTCCCAGCCATCGCTTGGAAACCGGACGCTTCTTAGTTGAAGGCATAAGAGTTGTGGAGGAGTTACTTTCTTCCGACTTAGATATTGTTCATTTGCTTATTTCTGAGCGTTTGCTTGCTTCTGAAGCTGCTCAATGGGCTGAGGAAGTAAAAAGAAAGCGTCCTGGAGTTTCGGTATGGGTTGCTGCCGATTCCCTTATGCAAGGGTTATCTTGTGCTAAGACCAGCCAAGGCGTTTTGGCAGTGGTCGAGTTGCCGGAAATAACCTCTGAAGACATACTGCAAGTCTCTCGCCTTTTGGTGCTGAGTCAAGTTCAAGATCCTGGTAATGTGGGTACATTGATTCGTTCCGCGTTGGCTTTTGGCTTTGAGGCGGCACTTATTTGCGGTGGAGCTGATCCTTTTAATGCCAGGGCTGTGCGCTCAGCTGCTGGAGCCGTGTTTCATATGCCTGTTTTGCGCATAGACGAACGTGAACTAGATTCTTGGAGTCAAGATCTTAGAGATGAAGGTTTTACTTTAATTACTGCCGAGGCTCATGGCGGACAAAATGTAAAAGATGTAGATTTCCCTGCTAAATCAGCGCTTATTTTAGGCGCTGAAGTAAAAGGTGTGGACAAATCCTGGCGCAGTAAAGAGCATATAAAGGTGCATATTCCTTTGTCTGCCAAAAGTGAATCTCTCAATGTGGCTGCAGCTGGTGCGGTAATTATGTACGAAATGGCTCGCTAGAAAATTATACGGCAGCTGAGTGTTAGAAGTGGCATTTTTTAGAGCATATTTTTATTTTTAACAGCAAAAATAAAAATTGGAATTAGCTTTTAGTGGGTATATCGATTCTGTTGACGAAAGAGTGGGCCCTTTGGGACTGATCTATTCTATCTAGAGCGTGAGGGTTTATGGTGGATATAAGACGTAGTTTGACTGCAGTCGTTTTGGCCTGCCTTTTTGGGTGTTCTTGCTTTGGTTATGCTGAAGCTGAACAGAACAAGGGCAATGTACCTAACGGTAAGCAAGCTGTCACTTTAAATTCCGATCGCGGCGATTATAACGAAAAAGAGAAGTTAGTCAGACTTATAGGCAATGTAAAATTTACTTGTCAAGATGCTGTTATGACTTCTTCTTTTGCTACTTACCATACGGATACTCAAATTGCCGAGTTTCAGGGTAACATCAAATTAGTTCAGCCTGGTACTTCCGTTACTGGTCAGTCTTTACGTGTTTACTATGGCAATCAGAGAGCTATTTTAAAAGGCGGTGTGAAAGTCGTCTCTACTAAGTTTAAGTTGCAAGATAGTAAAGACATATCTAAGAGCAGTGCCGAACCTGCTTATTTAGAAGCGGATGAATTTGAGTATAACTGGGCTCAAGGTATCGGTTATGCCAAAGGTAATATCCGTTTTCATCAGGGGACACGTAAAGTTTTTGCTGATAAAGCTAAGTATGATCGTGGTGCTTCCAATGTAGAAATGTCAGGCAACGTGCGTTTGGAAAATGGAGATAATGATTGGCTTTCCAGTCAGAGAGTCACTGTCGATTTAACTACTAACAAGGTGCAAGCTTCTGGTCAGGTAGTGGGACGTTTTTTGATTGAAGGCCCAGCTCGTAATGAAGATTCACAGTCTTTAAAATCGGAATTGCCGGAACCTGTTCTTATGGAGCCTGAACACAATGCTGTAGTTCCGCAGTCTGTTGAGCAAGTTGAACCTTTGGATTATCCTAATTTATAAATTTTGAAGTCGTTAAAAAAATGAACAGATATTTTCACTATGCTTTTGTTTTGCTGAGTTTGGCCCTATTGAGTCCGAAGAGTGCAGTTGCTCAAAACGAAGAGGAGTTTTTTGTGCCCCCTCATCCTGTAACAACTATTCATGAATCGCTAACAGATACAGAAACTCCAGCGCAAACAAATGATTCTGTTGATAATGAAAATGATGCATCGTTTCCTCAGAATGAGCAACCTACCGAAATAAATACAAATAACGCTGAAGATAAGTCTATTGAGGTTGCGCCTAAAATTAAGACCAAGACGATATCAGAGAACAGACCGCAGGTGCAGATAACTAAAAAAGAATCTAAGTCCTCGGTGAGAGGCCGGTCATTTGTGTACGCTAATACAATTACTCCGGCTTATCAAGAACTGTTCAATATTTATTCCGAATTATTGCAGGCTAAAAACGGTACCGCTTTAGATAAAGCTACTTTAAATAAACTTGAGAAGCTCTGTTCGCAAGAGTCTGAAAGCGATCTTTACGCTAGAGCTTACGCTGCCCATGTTAAGGCCAGGGGAGCGCTTGTTGTTTCCGGTCGAGGAAATTTATCAGAGCATCTAATTAAGTCGGCAGAGCATGATTTGGAATTTGTCGATAGTTGGTTGAAAATTTACGGACGGCGCAATACAGTGCATGGCTTTATTGAGCCTGCTTGGCTGTATGGTCGCGTAGATGTCGCTTCTCAGGCCGTGTTAGCTTTGTGTCTTTTGGAAAGTTATCATCCTGTTGGGCAAAGGCGTGACAAAATAGCTCAGTTGGCCGATGGTTTGGTAACTGCCATGCGTCCAGATACAAAGCAATATCCTTACGGTGCCCATCTCTCTTACGTTACTGAAGGTAATAGAGAACGTACTTATAAGGTGCCTCAGGATGAGAGAATGGTAGCCGGTATTACTCTTTATCCTGAGAGGCAATATGCGGTCATGGCTTTAGCTAAAGCGGCCCAGCTTCTTAAAAATGACAAGTTTAAAGCTTCAGCTGAAAAAGAAGGTCTAGGCTTGTTGGCTAAGTTGTCTTTAAGTGGTAAGGTTCCTTATTGCTTGGCCCCACGTCCCGAAGAAGAAATTTGCTCTATTTTGGGAACGGCTGCTTTGGTTGAAAACTTATTGGCTTTAAAAGATTGTACCGGCAACAATATTTATGGCACTTTGGCGGGGTGTGCCGCTGTTGATTTAAACAAATTTAATGATCAAGGCAATAATATCAAAGCTAAAAGTTTGATAAATTATTTATTGTCGGCTCACGGTTGTTCTGAATGGATTGGAGCTAAAGATATTTGTCGTCCTTTTGCCAGTACAACTGTTGAGCTCGAGGCTGGTAAAGCTGTAGAAAAAGCTTTTGATGTAGCCGAGATCAATTATCCAGGCGGTACTCCCGGTCAGTTTGCCGTAGTGGGACGGGATAATATGTTTTGGATGCGTTTTGATGTAGAACGCGACGATCCGTATTATTTCTCTATGAATTTTTTAAAGAGTAGTTTCTCTGGCGCTTTGGTTTCCATTATGGTTCGCATTGACGGAGATCAGATTTTTAGGGTCAATTTGGGTGGAGCCACCGATGATCCTTGCGTAGATAGCGTTTTTATCAACGGTCCGCGTTCTTTGCGTCAGGGGCCGCATTCTGTGGGGGTGCGTTTTGCCGGTTTATTGATGAAGAGTCCGGCTGTATTAGACTCCATTGTGGTGGAACCGGCTATTGGCAGGCGTTGGGTTAAGTTAAGTGACGGTCGAGCCAGAATGATTATGCATTCCATTTCGGATCAGGTGTTAAAAACCCGTATGCAAGAATTGGAGGAAAAAGGCTCGGAACAGCCGATTTGGACGCTGGTTGAAGGAACGGGAACTCCGGCAGTTAAACAATTAAGTAACGATAGACGGGGACACGCTTGGCTCGAAATGCCTGTCGGCGGTACGGCTGTTTTGGAATGGAAAAATGGCTGCATACCTAACTTGGTGCTTGATGAAGATTAAGCGAACAGCCGATCTGTCGATAGCATGATAATAGTTAGGAAAATTGAGGTTTTCCCATGTTTTTCTTTTTTCTGGCTCAAGCTGCCGGCGAAGAATACAAAAATTTGGCCATACATCCGGATTTGCAACGTTCGTTGGTTAATCCGTTCGATTCGGCTTTGTTGAGTGAAATCGGTAATTATTTTTGGCCTTTTGACAGTTCTGTCGTTAATACTGGAGTTTTGCTACTTTTTGTAGCTGCCTTTTTATTTTGGTGCAGCTATAGAGTTAACAAGTCATATGTATACCATATATTGGCTTGGTCTATTGCGGTTTTAGGACTCGATTTGCTGATCGGTTTTCGCACTCCGTTTC
The DNA here is from genome assembly GCA_934621605.1 of uncultured bacterium. Classification (GTDB taxonomy): domain Bacteria; phylum Vulcanimicrobiota; class Xenobia; order Xenobiales; family Xenobiaceae; genus Bruticola. Next base: position 12,103 of record CAKTUZ010000013.1, read on the forward strand.
CCGGAATGTTGCCAACTTTTATAGCAGCTGTCACTTTGTTAGCTCTATTTATAGATTTAACCGTTATTTTGACAGTGGTTGCGTTGCGCTATCTCCCTTATTTCGGTGTTGAGGAGAGGATGCTTACCCATGTAAAGGACGGCTCGGTCACCAACGGAACTATGATTGGTGCCTCTATAGTGAGCTTGTTGCTGGGCAGTTTGTGTCTTTCTCCCTGTCGTTGTTATATTATCGCTTTATTTAATCACAGCGCTTGGCCTATTTGGATTATAGCTATTTTGCTGATTCCTCTGGGGGCCTTGGTTGCTCGCGAGCTTTTACCCTGGACTCTTCTCAAAGAGCATCCTATTCCCGGTGGCGGTTACTTAAAAGAAATTACCAATATTTTTATAAAAGACGGAGATGCTCAACGTAGTGAAATTTTTGGTGCCGGTATTAGTTTGTGCATTATCTTTGTAAGTTCGGTTTGGCTTTTTAAGGGGGAAATTACCGAGACTGATATTTTTGGCATTATTTGTATCGGTTTTCTATGTGCTATTATGATTCGTGCCGAATTTAATAAGAGTGTAAAAGAAGATAAAGCTCCGGTAGTGGAAGTAAAACGCCGCAAGGATGCTTGGTCTTAACAAGTAAAGAGCTTGGAAGCGACGGCAATTGCTCTCAAGCTTTTTTGTCTTCTTTGAAAGTGGTGATAATAAACTTATGCAAAATTTGACTGAAGCTTCTAATCCGTTAAGTTTGCACTTGGATACTATGACGCCTCTTGAATTGGTGCAACTTATGAATAGCGAGGACGCTAAGGCCGTTCAGGCAGTGGAGATGGCTTTGCCGACTATTGCTGAGTGCATAAAAGCTATTACCTACAAACTGAGAAACGGCGGACGTCTTTTTTATTTTGGAGCTGGTACTAGCGGTCGTTTGGGGGTATTAGATGCGGCTGAATGTCCGCCGACTTTTGGAACAGACCCTCAGCAAGTGCAGGCTATTATTGCCGGTGGTTCTGACGCTTTGGTAGAAGCTGTCGAAAATGCCGAAGACGATAGGGAAGCTGCTTACACTGAACTTAACAGACGTTCGATTACTCCTGACGATTTTGCCATTGGCATAACCGCCTCCGGAAGTACGCCCTTTGTTTTAGGTGGTTTACAGTATTTGCGTAAATCCGGAATTCAGACAGGGGCTATTTTTTGTAATCCGGGAGCCAGAGTGGCTGCAGAAACTGATTTTCCTATTTTATTGGCTGTAGGGCCGGAAGTTTTGCGTGGTTCGACTCGCTTGAAAGCTGGAACGGCTACAAAATTAGCCTTAAATATGATTTCTACGGGAGTTATGGTCGCTTTAGGTCATTGTGCAGGCAATATGATGATCGATGTTAAGGCCAGCAATGCCAAGTTAATAAAACGTCAAACTGAAATGGCAGCTTCTCTGGCCAAAGTCAGTTTTGCAGAAGCTCAACAAGCATTGAGAGAGGCGGGCGGCAGCTTACGTGAAGCTTTAGTCAAGTTGAAATCTGGACAGCGAGGATAAAGGCGATGAGTAATAACAAACAACGTTTTTTATACAGTTGTATCTTCACCCTTATAGCTTGCCTGATAACTATGTATATTTCTTATGCCAAAGTTATAGAAGCGCACAAAGAAAAAATAAATAAATCTGTCTCTGCTCAAGAATATAAACTTAGTTCGGAACAAGAACCCAGCAACGAGGCTATGCTGGCGTCCTACATTGAGTCGAGTCAAGATACTAAAAAGGCTTTTTCTCCCTCTAGGGAAGTTAAGGTCGGTTTGCCTGATATCTTGGATGAAGCCGAATTTACCGCTCCTGGTGGTATTATTTATCCCGAGGGTCAGGCTTCTGTGATAAAAATTCGTCTTATTTCCACTATATGGAAGAAAATGAGACTAAATTTTTATGATGAAAAAGATCGTTTGCTCTTTAATAGTGAAAAGCCGGTAGTTTTGCGGGCTGCTGAAACTTACGGTAGTGGTGCTTCTTCTTTGGGAGTAGAGCCTACTGTTTGCACTTTAATTTCCATAGACGCTCAAAAAAATTCTAGAGTAAAAGCTTCTTATCGTGGCAGTCTTACTTTTGCCATTCGTCCTGGTGAAGACAATAAACATACTATCTCAGTAATAAATACTTTACCTGTAGAAGATTATCTTAAAGGTGTGGTGCCAAGTGAAGTACCCGCCCGGTTTGACAATGAAGCCTTAAAAGCTATGGCTTGTGTGGCTCGCTCTTATACTTTATCCAACTTGGGGCGCCATGATCAGGAAGGTTACGATCTTTGTTCTGGCGTTCATTGCCATGTTTATGGTGGTGCTGGTGTAGAAAATGCCAATGTCAATGCCCAGATTGAAGCCACCAAGGGTATGATTATTTGTTATGAGGAGTTTTTGGCCGACACTCGCTATCATGCTGTCTGTGGTGGAATGGGCGAGAGTATTGAAAATGTTTGGGATATGGCTCAGCCGGTTAGCTATTTGACAGCCTCCAGTGATACTGTGAACGGTTTGAATTGGAATAGTGAAGTTCCAGCGGAATATCTTTCCGATTATGACAATAACGGTTATGAGGATTATTATGCTCCGGAACAGACTCAAGCTCTTGAAAATGGAAATAACAGAGTTAATTTGTCTGCCATAGTGGAAAATACACCTGAGTTGGAAGCCAGATTTAGAGCTTTTATCGATAATCCGTCCGAGGCTTATTGCAAAAATGCTTCTCGCTTTCGTTGGCATGCCGGTTATTCTTTAGTCAATTTTCAAAAAATGTTGGAAGATTCTTTGCCTGAATTGTGTGGTGCTCAGCCAGCAAATATCGGAAATTTGAGCGAGATAAAGGTTACCAAGCGTACCGGCAGTGGTCGTGTCGCCGAATTGTCTGTCGTTACCGATAAAGATAGTTTTACCTTAAATGGGGATAAAATTCGCTGGTTAACTAGCGGCGGTAAGATTGGCCCTTCTGGCTTAAAAAGTACTTTGTTTTATATTGATAAAACCGAAGAGGCCATTGTTATAAAAGGCGGTGGATGGGGCCACGGTGTCGGTTTATGTCAGGAAGGGGCTCAGGGACGCGCTAAAGCTGGTCAGAGTTATATAGATATTATTAAGCATTATTATCCCGGTTGTGAATTAAAAACTGCCAACTGATTGTAGAGGGCAAGATGAACAATAAATTTAAGCTGACACTTTTGATAACTATGATGACTTTAGGAGCGGTTGCTTGCTCGGACAGAGGCCCTCTTCCTGAAGAGGGACGTCTGTATTATTCTGTTGTGGAAGGTGGACGCTCACGTATAGAGTGGATGGATCAAAATGGCGATCACGCTACTTATGTAGTAGGAGCTGTGCCGGAACGCTCTCATATCAGCTCTAAAGGACGTCGAACTTATGAAAAACTCAAACGTAGAGCGGAAATAAATGGAGCCCCGGCCTCTTCTCCTAGTTTATCCCGTAATGGCCGTTTGCTGATTTATGTATGTAGTGAGCCTAATGGTTTAAGATTAATCAATTTGGAAAACTATGAAGAAGAGGGATTAGTGAAGACTGGTGAGCCTTTGGCTTTTCCTTGTTTAAGTCGCGATAATGAAGGTTATTTTACATATTTGCGTGGAGATGTAACCCAAGACCAACAGCGTATTTTTGTGCAAAAAATAGGTAAGTCACCTGTTTGTCTAATCGATGCTAGACGTTTGGGGCCTCCAAGTTGGTCTAATTTCGGTCGGGATATCTTGTTTTCTTATGCCAGTTCTTCTGGAAAAACGGCTCTTTATGCTACAGATTCGACTAAAGCTGATGGGGAAACTAAAGAAGTTATGCCCGATGCCGTGCAAGCTTGTATGGCTCCTACCGGCAGTAGTATCGCTGCTGTAGTCGACGGTCAAATTGTTCTTTATGACATGTTCTCTAAAAAATCGCGCACTATTGTGCATGGAGCGGGATGCTCGTCGCCTACGTGGAACCCGTCTGGAAATATTATTGCCTTTGTTAAAGACAATGCCGTTTATACTGTGGATTTGGTAGGCGATAATTTGAAGCGAATCAGTCCGGAAAGCAAAGTCATTTCCGACGTTTGTTGGGCTAAGGGACTATAAAGCTGCCTTTTTCTCAAAAAATAAACTATAATATTCTCCTTCCTCAATCGATTTTGCGAAGCTGAGCTTTGCTAGAAAAGAGTGCCCCTAAGTGATAACTCCAGGTTCTTATTTAGAGTATATCCAAGACAAGAAACTTTTATCTGCCGTCTGTTTGCGTCAAGATAAACCGGGAAAAGTATTTGTTCGCAATGCCCGCAGCCGTGAAGAAAAGATTGCCGATTCTAAGGCTATGTTTATCGTTCCCGGCTTTATCGATCCTAATTCTTCCTACGATATTTTAGCTGAAGCTTTAGTCAAAGCTCAAACTAAACGCGAGGAATTGGCTGCTCAAATAAATCCGGCCGAGTTGTGGGAATTATTGGAAGGTGAGAGTGATGATCATCTTTGGCCTTTGGAAGAAATAAGCGATTTAGTTTTAAGTCGTGCAGATCCTGAAGCTCTTTCGGCTACTTATAGAAGCTTAGATAATGATAATATCTATTTCTATCGCAAGGGCAATGGTTATATAAGGCGTACCGAAGCTCAAGTACAAGAGATTTTCCAACGACGCGATGCAGAAGCTTTCAATCGCAAAGAACAAGCTGCTCTAAGTCAGTGGATTTTAGATATTTGGAATAATCCTATCGGTAACGGTTCACAGTTGACTTACCCGGAAGAATTTGAGTTAAATGCTAAGAAATTGGTGCGCGGTTTTGCCGATGTGGCTGTCAATGGTTCGGAGTCACATCGCTATAAGGAGATTAGTGAACTTCTAAAATCGGTTGATATTACTCGTCGTGATGCGCCTTTTCAGTTTATGCTCAGGGCGGGAATTTGGGGGGAACATGAAAATTTAGCTCTGCGCAAATATAATATTGCCACCCAATTTGAAGAAGACGAATTGCAAGAAGCCATGGCTTGCACTGAGTTTTTAGATGAAGAAGGTAATGCTAAGACAGAAGATGAGCGGCTCGATCTTACTTATTTGCCTTGTGTTACTATTGATGATGATACAACAACCGATATTGATGATGCTTTAAGTTTTGAGGAAAATGAAGACGGTACTTTCCGGATCGGTATCCATATTGCTGATGCTTCTAATTATGTGAAGCCTGAATCTTTAGTCGATCAAGAGGCTTTGCAGCGTGGTACAGCCATTTATTTACCTGATTTAAAAGTACCTATGTGTCCGGAAATCCTTTCCGACAGCGTTTGCAGTTTAGTGGCAGGTAAGAGGCGCTTGGCATTCTCTTTCTTGATCGATTTTGATGCTGATTTAAATATTGTCTCTTCAAAAATGGTTTCCAGCATAATTAAGGTAGTTAAACGCCTTACTTACGATTCTGCCAATCAGTATTTGACAGAAGGTCATTGGAACAAAATGTTGGATATTGTCCGTAAGCTTAAAGAGAAGCGCTTTGAAAATGGAGCTATGGTTATACCTTTTCCGCGTGTCAATGTTAAAGTTAAGGATGGACAAATCTCTATTGAGCGTGAAGCGCCTGATTCTCCGTCGCAGCTTTTAGTTAGTGAGCTTATGATTTTGGCCAATGCTACAGCGGGTGCTTTTCTGGCCGAGCACAAGGCACCCGGCATCTTTAGAAGTCAAGAGCCTCCAGAAAAGCCTTTGGACGATTTAATTGCCGATTTTGATCCAGTAAAAGCTTACAACTCCCGCCGCTTCCTTAAAAAGGGGACAATGGGAATTACTCCGGCCCATCATACCGGCTTAGGGTTAGATAGTTATGTTCAGATAACTTCTCCAATTCGTCGCTATAACGATCTTTTAATGCAGCGTCAGCTTAAGTCTATGCTCAAAGGTTCAGTAGATGAACCTATGTATAAAGCCGAAGATTTAGATCGCCTGTTGGCTTATACGAAGCAAGCTACCAGCACGGCTGATTTGCTTGAGCGCGAACGTAAAAATTATTGGATCTTGCGCTATCTGGAAGAGCATTCCGGCGAAGAAATGGAAGCTATCGTGTTAGCCAATCATCCTGATAAACATATAGTTCAACTTTGTGGTTGTTTGCTGGAAAATGAGTGCCCTCACGTTCCTGGCCATCCTTTGCCTCCCGGTACTCATATTCACGTCAAAATTGACCTAGTATGGCCGCGTGACTGTACGGTGCGCTTGAGCCCTATTGTATAAACAACAAAGATCCCGGCCAGAAAAAATCTGTCCTGGATCTTTGTTGTCTTAGATAATTAGTATCAATTATGTTGTGGCAGAGCGCATTCGTGCAGTGGTAAACCGTTAAGATAAGCTAAAGCTAATCCGTAGTTGCTCATAGGAATATGTTGCTCTTTGGCCTTGGCAATGCGCGAAAGAACATGCTGTCGGTTGAACATACAAGCGCCGCATTGGATTATTAAGTCGTAAGGTGTTAGATCCTGAGGAAAATCTTGTCCACTGACAATATCTATATGTAAATCGTCTCCCCAGCGGCGTCGCAATAAGCGCGGCAGTTTGACACGTCCAATATCTTCTTGCAGCGGCGCATGAGTGCAGCATTCGGCTATTAGAATACGAGCCTTTTCATTTAGTTTGGCCAATTTATCCGTGCTTTGAAGGTAATAATCTAAATCGCCCTTATAAGCGGCAAATAAAATAGAGAAAGAAGTGAGGCGGCTCTCTTTAGGCTTTAAATCGTAAACTTGTCTGAAAGCTTGGGAGTCTGTAATAATCAAGTCGGGAGCTTTACTTAGTGAAGCTAAAGTTTTGTTTAAATTAGCTGTTGTTGTAGCAGCAATAATGCATTGACGATCTAATAATTCGCGAATAGTTTGTACTTGGGGGAGAATAAGGCGTCCCTGCGGAGCTTGTATATCTTGAGGCATAACTAAAACGACCAGATCACCTGGCTTAACTAGATCGCCTAAAATTGTGCGCTCTTCTTGCTTTTGAGCATTTTTTATCATAGTTTGGCGCAAAGTTTGTAGCGTTTCTGGTTGATAGATACTAACTTTAGTGGCCTTAATACCTAATTTAGCCAATTGCTTGTCTATTTTGGCTATTTGAGCATCTGAAATAGCATCAATTTGCGTCAAAGCCCAAATGAGCTGGGCACCTTGCTTTGTCAATTTTTGGGCCCATTGCTGTTCAAGTAGTAAGTTACTGTCAATTGCTAATTGCTGAGCAGAAATTAGTACAACTGCCAATTCTACCTTTTCAGAAGCTGCTGCAGTTTTGTTTATACGTTCAGGGCCAAGTAATTCTTCGTCGTCATCAAAGCCAGCTGTATCAATTAAAACGCAAGGGCCTAAGCCTTTTATTTCCATAGGTTTTGTCACCGGATCGGTAGTTGTACCGGCTCGCTTGGAAACTATAGAAACGTTTTGTCCCGTTAAAGCATTTATTAAAGATGACTTACCGCTATTGCGGCGGCCGAAAAAGCCTATGTGAATGCGGTTTGCTGAAGGGATACTACTCAAATTATTCTGTATATTATTTTGCATGTAAAACTTTCTAAAAGAAAAAACAGCCGCCGATCTGGTTATTTTTTTGTCCGACTAAATAATTATCCAAACAGCGGCTTAAACAAATCAACGGCTAGAAACGAAAATCACGTTGTCCGTCGGCAATTTGCTTCAAATGTTCAAGCGTAATTTGGCGTACCTTATCTTTAGGAATGAAAGGCAGCTGCTCTTGAATAATTTTCTCACCTAAAAATTTAGTTTGAGGTGAAGCATAATCTTGCAGATACTCTTTCAAAGTAAGTAAAGCGTTAGGATGACAACAATTTAAAATTTGTTTTTTCTTACATAAATCCATAAAGCGGTCGCCAGTTCTGCCTTCGCGATAGCAAGCTGTGCAGAAACTGGGTACGTAACCAAGCTCCATAAGCCAACACACAATCTCATCTAAGCTGCGCTGATCGCTAACATCAAATTGGGCAGAATTATCTCCCGCATTTTCTTGTTCCGCATAGCCGCCAACGCTGGTACGAGAAGCACCGCTAATTTGTGATATGCCCAAATGGAGTAAACGTTCCCTTACTTTTTGGCTCTCTCGAGTAGAAATAATCATACCTGTATAGGGAACGGCTAAGCGAATGCAGGCACAAATTTTGGCAAAGATATCGTCGTTGATGCCGTGTTGGAAGGCGTTAGGATCTATATCGTCAGCATGTTTAATACGCGGCATACTTATAGTATGTGGCCCTACGCCAAAAACTGCTTCCAAATGTTCGGCGTGCATAAGTTGAGCGGCAAATTCATAGCGATAGCCTTCCAAGCCGAATAATACGCCCAGTCCTACATCATCTATGCCGCCTTCCATAGCTCTGTCCATCGCTTCAGTATGATAAGCATAATTATGTTTGGGGCCGGTCGGGTGTAAGGTTTCGTAGCTGGTTTTATTGTAGGTCTCTTGGAATAAAATGTAAGTACCGATACCGGCATCTTTTAAGCGACGGTAATTCTCCACGGTTGTAGCAGCAATATTTACATTGACTCTGCGAATAGCGCCATTTTTATGTTTAATACCGTAAATAGTTTGGATAGACTCTAAAATATATTCCAACGGATTGTGTATAGGATCTTCGCCGGCTTCCAAAGCCAGACGTTTATGACCCATATCTTGTAAGGCGGTTACTTCGCGTACAATATCTTCCTGAGTAAGCTTTTTACGGGCAATATGCTTATTCTTTAAATGATAAGGACAATATACGCAACCGTTGACGCAATAATTTGATAAGTACAGAGGAGCAAAAATTACAATACGATTGCCGTAAAAGTCTTTTTTTATTTGCTCGGCCAAAGCGAAGATCTCAGCTTCAATTTCCGGATTTGAGCAAGCTAAAAGTACGGAGGCTTCACGGTGATTTAAGCCATGGCACTCTTTGGCTTTAGACAAAATATCTTCAATTAAAGTGCGATTATCTTTATTGGCTTCGGCATACTCTAAAGAAGCCATTACTTCTTCATGGGCAATAAACTCGTCGGCGCGGCGAGATTTGGGATTATACATATAAAACCTCTCTTTTGAGTCAGTGGAAAACTTTCTCATCAGCAGTTGGAGTATTATAGCATAATTTTAATAATAGTTATTAAAATATACTACTATTGAGGAGCATCTCCTCGAGAATAGTCTATAGAATAGCCAAAGCGTTCTAGCTCTTGAGACAATTTGGATATTCCTTCGGCTGATTCTGTGTTGAGGAAGGCTTTGTTGTTGTAAAGGGTGTAGTCGCTTCGGTGTTGTAAGGGGGAAAGATTAGGCATAACTACGTTGCATCCGCAATTTATACCTAAGATTCTACCTTCAGGAGAAAGAGTGGCTAAGGCCGTAGTAGCGGGCAAAAGCACCTTAGGTAGCAGCAAGCGCAGCAAAGCTAAACAATTTAGAGTGGTTGCCAAAGAACCGGCAGAAAATTTGGCAAATGGCGTATCTTGATGGGGGATAAAGGGGCCGATGCCTACCATATGGGGCTTAAATTGTTGTATAAAACAAAAATCATCTGCCAGATCTTGCAGCTTTTGATAGGGAGCACCCACCATAAAACCACAGCCGACTTGGTAGCCAATATCCTTAAGAGCTTTTAAACAGCTTAAGCGATTAGTTAAAGATGATTCAACCGGTTTTAACTTAGTAAAGAGCTCAGCAGAAGCTGTTTCATGGCGCAATAAATAACGGTCGACTCCAGCCTTATAAAGCTTTTGATAGCTTAGAGTGGAGCGTTCTCCCAAGGATAAAGTTAAAGCACACTGCGGATGGCGAGCTTTAATCTTTTTAATTAGGTTTACTAAATATTGATCATTTAAAGTGCCATCTTCTCCGCCCTGCAAAACAAAAGTATGCAGGCCAAGTTGTTCTCCTTGAGAGCAACAAGCTAAAATTTCCTCTTCAGTTAAACGATAACGCTTAACTTTGCTATTGGAGCGGCGGATACCGCAATAGAAACAGTTGCGTGTGCAAATATTAGAAACTTCTATAAGACCGCGCAAATATATGCCTTTGCCGAAATGCTTATCTCTCAGTTCCGAGGCTTTCTGGCGTATAAAAAGAGCAAACTCTTCGTTACTTTCCGCTGTTTGTAAAAGTTCCAACCATTCAAGTTTACTAAGGGGCTCCGGAATCGGCTGTAAAACTTTGTTTATAATAATTTTGGCTTTATTAAATGGCGAAAGTGTCATTATTTCACAAAAAACCGGTACTTTCTAAAAATTAGGCATAAAGGACTTTTACTTTAGTATCGATTAGTCGTCCTATTTTTCCGGAAAGAGCATTTATAGCGTCGTTGGGGGCGTCCATAGCTATACTTATTAAATTAATTCCTCTAGATCTTTGCGGCAATCCCATTCGACCGATAATATATTCATTATATTGGTGCAGTAGGTCATTAAGTTTATCAATAGGAGATAATTTGCCCACTATTACAGAAACTATAGCCAGACGAGTGCTTACCATATTTTTTTCTTTCTACTTAGATTTATATCTAAGAGCAAAAAATAAAAGCCCGACCGTACAAACAGTCGAACTTTACAAATAGTGGATCACTTTCAAGAATTAGTCAACTACTGAAAATTGATCTTTACCCACACCGCAAACGGGGCATTCAAAATCATCGGGAAGATCCTCAAATTTGGTGCCGGGAGCAATGCCCAAGTCGGGAGCTCCTGCTTCTTCGTCATATTCCCAACCGCATGCTTCGCATACATATTTTTTCATAAGATAATTACCTCCATGGAAGGCGCCGAGCTTAGGCGCCCAAAATAGTTTATCTTCCGGGCTCAAAAGCGCGAGGAATTGCGTCCATATTACTCAATTCACGGACATTGGACTGCAGACCGGCAAACTCGAGAAGCATTTGCTTGTCGGGGTTGGGGCCTATAGCGTAGCTCCAACGGATGGCTTGCTGGAAAGATTTCAAAGTTTTTAAGTTAGCTAAACTCTTCTTGTAATCATCGGTCGGGTGGCCGTTAGAAATAAGTACTAGTACCGGAGGTACGCCTCCACCTTCGGAAGTTATATACTTAATCTGGTCGTAAAGAGTATCGAAGGCTTTACCCATATCACAGGAGCCACCGGCAAAAATATTGCTCACCTTGAAGCGGTCGATATCCATAGCTGATGGAGAAACAAAATAGGCTCCCGTAGAAAAACGCATAACTCTGGCTTTCATTTTCATAAGAGGATATAGGGAGTTAGCTTTCTGTAAAGCGGGAACAATAGAATTTATCGCTTCAACAACTTTATTGATCTCTCCGGCTACGCCATCAGAACAATCAATCAAAAAGAAAACTTGCAGACCGCTGTTTGCATTTAAAGCAGATATACCCATTCGTAAATCTTACCTCACAGTATCGCTATTTTGTTTCAGCTCTTTAAGTACGCTACTTCCTTCTAAGCGAAGAACATACGCACCGTGCCGACATTTACTCCTTGTTTTTCAATTTGCCGAAAAATCTTCCTGCCCTTTCACTTTGCCAGTTTCGTATCGGTTAGCAATCTTACCTATAGGGTGGTTAAGCTGTTTAAGATAAGTTTCTTAACGGGGGAAGTTTTTTCCCAAACTAGAAAGATATAGTCATGGCTGATGATACCGTATATGAAATCGCATTAAATATTATCCCTGTAAGGATTCGTCCTTGTAAACCTTATCAAGAAAAGATTTCCGATTTCGCTCCCGACGGGCGTCCACGCTTTGAATGGGAGACTATGCGTCACAAAAAAATGCTTTATGGCGATATGGCTGTGGACGTTACTTGTGCCGACTGTTCTATTAATATTATGCAATGCGGCGAGGGTTGCAAAAGTTTAATTTATGGATTGGAAATCTTTCTTAAGGCCGTAGCTTGTTTGGTGCCAGATTCGCTTTGTGCTTCTATCAACTTAGAAGCCGAAAATCGTTTTGATGCAGCTCGCACTGTTGAATTAGCCGACGATTTGGCCAAGATCGAACAAGTTTTTAATTCCAGCAATTGGAAAGTTGCCCAGCTTTATGCTTATGACGAACCGGTTATGGAATACTTCGGTGACGGATCTTCGCGCCCGCGTTTTTATCCTTGGAATGCTGAAATTTTGCCTTGTATGATTAGTGGTAATGAAGGCTATCAGATTTATCTTTGTACTGACGGAATTATTGTCAAATCTAACTTTGACGAAGGCGGGTCTCATATTTATGAAAAGTTGATTCGCGACGATTCTGGCGTGAGAGGTGTAACAAAAGAGGGAGAGAGCGTACCTTTTCGGGCCCTTATGGATCGCTATCCAGAATGGGATAAAGAAGATCCGCACTCCGACGGTGAGTTGCGTTTTGTAGAACTTAATGCTGGTGAAGTTTTCCGTGACACTTTGGATATGTTGATGGTCTTTACCACTGTAGCTCGCAACTCGAAAACCGGCTTTACCTTAAACGTGGTATAGTTTTTGTTTTAAGCTGAGCCAAAGCGCATGGGAAAAATCGGCTTCTCAGGCGCTTTTTGATTATATGGAAAGAGAGAATTTGAAGATAATTATGGGCGAATTGGACAGAATGTGGGCTCCTTGGCGTATGCAAATGATTAAAGCTCCCAAGCCTAAATGTAAATCTGACTGTTTTTTGTGTGTAAAACATGCTCAAGATGATGATAAAAATAATTTGGTGTTGGAGCGAGGTAAAACTTGCTACTGTCTAATGAATTTATATCCCTACAATAATTGTCACCTTATGATAGTGCCCTATCGTCACGGTGGTAATATAATGGAGCTCACGCCTGAAGAACTTGGTGAAATCATGACTATGGCCCAAACTTGGATGGCCGTTATTAAAAAAACTGCCCGCCCCGAAGGTTTTAATGTAGGTATGAATATTGGCCGAGTTTCAGGAGCCGGTATGGCTGAACATTTACATTTGCATATTGTGCCACGCTGGAATGGTGATACCAACTTTATGAGTGTATTTGGTGGAGCGAGAGTCATTAACCAAGCTTTGGAAGAGACTTGGGAAGAACTTATGCAAGGCCGTTGGGAACTGAGTGAAGAAGAAAGATCTTCCGCCATCTCTCCTGAAGCTAACTAATCAATGGAAAAAAAAGAGACGTCTCTTCAAAAATTTATTTTATCTTCGCGGAGACGTCTTTTTGTATTTCTCACAATTTAATCTTTGAAGCCGTCTTTGGGGTGTACAACATATTTATTGCGTACGGCCGTCTCCAAATCAATCCCGTTTATGTTGGCCAGAGTAGAGAGCCAGCCAACCACATCGGCAAATTCTTCTTCTAAATTTTGTTTTTCTTTCGCAGTAGCTTTAGGATTTTGGCAAGTTCTCAAAGCGGAAGCCAATTCGCCGACTTCTTCCATAAACCACATGAAAGTACCGTCAGTGCCGCGCTCGCTGTCATGACTATAGTATTTGCGGCGAATAAATTCCTGAAACTCTTTGAAAGAAAGATCGCTCATTATCTGTTTATGACCTTTTTGATTCTTCTGAAATGTTTCCCTAAAGATTGGATCGCTCCATATAAGTAAGGCTAAGTGAATATCCAGTACCGAAAGCTACAATGAGAGCTCTCTTGGCTTGAAGATTATTACGCTTTACTTCATTGGCTAGTAAGCTGGGGATGCATCCGTTGGTGGTATTGCCCAAAGATTCTATATTGTTATGAATCTTATGTTCGGGAATATTGAGTCGCTTGCCTATGGCTTCAATCATGCGGGCATTAGCTTGGTGAAATAAGAATAAATCTATATCATCCACGGTTAAAGAATGTTTTTGTAGGTGTTCGATTATTTTACGTGGTACCAAGCGTACCATATCTTTATAAACGGCGCGTCCATCCATAAAGACGGTCATTTTACTTAATTCATCAGCCTCTACGCTTATTTTGCCATCATGGACGGTAAAGCGATAAACTGTTTGCTCTCGATTTCCTTCATTGCTGATAGTAATAAATTCACCCTTGGAACCGTCGGTATAACTATCAGCTGAGACAATTCGCCAAGGATTTTCATAAGTGGCTACAGGATTTTGCTCTCGATTATCTCTGTCGGCTGTACCTAAAAGTACCGCGCCGCCGCCGTCTCCGAAAATAACACAAGTGGAACGATCGGAAGCGTCCACCACACGACTCATACAATCGGCGCCGATAACTAAAGCTAAGGAGCCGGGTTCGTAGCTCTGCATCATGCGTGAAGCAATTTCCAAGGCAGAGACATAACCGCTGCAACCTATACGTACATCAAATGCTTGCACTTTATTGTGAAGTTTTAAAGCATCTTGTACAGAAGCGGCTACACATGGGACAATTTTATCGGCAGTAATGGTAGCTACAATAATAAGTTTCAGCTTATCTAAATCTTGGCGCTTTAAAGTAATTTTTTGGGAAGCGGCTACAGCTATATCATAGACCCCAAACAGACAATCTAAGATGCGGCGCGAGCGTATTCCTATGCGGTCAAAGGGAAAATCGACATCGCTGATTTCGATATTGCGGGGATTGGCCGAGTTAAGCAGATTTTCTTTTACTTGAACCATTAGGTCACTTAGGCCTTCATTGGTCAGAACTGCTCCTGGTAAATCCTCAGCCGGAAAAGCTTTGGCTGCATCAACAATAATTATCGGTTTTTCTAATCTGTGATCCATTAACGTCTACGCAAAATAGTTACCCCCAACCGAAAGATAGACTACTATAAATGGTCAATCTTTACTCAATCGAGATAAAAATTTTTGCTTTCTCATACTTTTACTGCCTTTAAAAAAGGCAAATGCACTGTCTCACAATGCTGCAGAATCTTAGTTATCAGTTTTATTAACTCCTGCTTTTATAGCTCAAGTGGTCTACACGGAAGGTTGTTGCTTTAGAATCAAAAAAGCCTGCCTTAGTTGAAGGCAGGCTCTCTCATAATATACCTAAGCGAAAAACTTAGACTTTTTTCTGTTTAAGTGCCTTTTTCGCCAACGACTTAAGCTAATTTAGCTTCCAGTCTCTTGGCGATAGCGTCTAAAAACTCCTCAGAATTGACGGCGGTAGCTTTAAAGCCGGGTTCAACTAAATTGACCAAGTCTTTAGTCATAATGCCATCATTGAGAGTTTCGAAACAAGCTTCTTCTAATTTCTGGCCAAAACCGACCAATTCAGGCAATTTATCCAACTCGCCGCGTTTTTTCAAAGCGCCGGACCAAGCAAAAATAGTAGCCATAGGATTGGTAGAAGTAGCTTCGCCTTTAAGGTGGCGATAGTAATGGCGGGTGACTGTGCCGTGAGCAGCTTCGTATTCGGTAGTACCGTCGGGAGCAATCAAAACGGAAGTCATCATGGCCAAAGAGCCGAAAGCGGTAGAAACCATGTCGGACATGACGTCGCCGTCGTAATTCTTACAAGCCCAAATAAAGCCGCCTTGAGAGCGAATCACGCGGGCTACAGCGTCGTCGATCAAAGTATAGAAGTAGGTGATGCCCAATTCTTCGAACTTGGCTTTGTAATTTTCGAACTCTTCCTCGAAAATGGTTTTGAAAGCGCCGTCGTAGATTTTAGCAATAGTGTCTTTGGTAGAGAACCAGAGATCTTGCTTAGTGTCGATAGCGTACTGGAAACAGGATTTAGCAAAAGAGCGAATGGACTTCTCTTTGTTGTGGGCACCTTGCCAAATAGCTGGGCCGTCTACTTTTTGTACCAACAAAGTTTTCTCTTCACCGCTGACGCCTTTAAAGGTCATGGTGCATTCGCCGGGCTCGTGAGTATACATATCTACTGATTTGTAGACATCGCCGTAAGCGTGACGGGCAATAGTAATGGGCTTTTGCCAGTTTTTTACTACGGCTTTAATGGCCGGAATGACAATAGGTACACGGAAGACCGTACCGTCCAAAATAGAACGGATCGTACCATTGGGAGATTTCCACATCTCGGTGAGCTGAGGATACTCTTGCATACGCTGTTTGTTAGGAGTAATGGTAGCGCACTTAACGGCTACGCCATACTTTTTGGTAGCGTTGGCCGAATCGACAGTTACCTGATCTTTGGTAGCATTGCGATTGAGCAAACCGAGGTCGTAATACTCAGTTTTAAGATCAACGTAAGGAAGAATAAGCTTATCTTTGATCATTTGCCAAAGAATGCGGGTCATCTCATCGCCATCCATCTCAACCAGAGGGGTGGCCATTTGGATCTTAGTCACGTTTTGTTTCTCCTTGAATAGTATTGCTTTTGTAACCTAGGCTTTGCCATAACCGGCAGCGTAGTAATTCATCAGACAGCCTTCTTTGAGGATGAGTTTCTCATCTTCGGTAAGGCCTTTGCACTCCAATTTGAGATCGTGGACAGAGCCGTCTTTACGGATAACCTTAGCTTCGAACTCTTCTTGGCCTTTGAGGATACCTTCTTTGACGCCAGGAATGTAAACGTAGTCGCCATCTTCGTAGTTGAAAGGCACGTTTTTATCCATGGTAAAAGGTACAATACCCCAGTTGATACAGTTGCTGCGATAACGCTTGGTGGCATATTCGTAGCAAATATTGGCGAAGCCGCCCAGTACTTTCTGGCAAGAAGCAGCCTGTTCGCGAGCTGAGCCGTCGCCGGGGCGATGGGCAAAGACGCAAGAACCGATAGTCGTTTTAGCCAAATCTCCACCGACTTTAGCCAAAATAGCTACGGCTTCTTCAGGCTTTTCGCCAGCCAGTTTAGCTTCTTCTAAAGCCCTTACTTGTTTGGAACGACCTACATATTCCGGCACGCGGCGGGAAAGAGCAAACTCGGAAAGTCCAATAGGGTTAGAGCGATAAGAAGAAGTTTCACCCGAAGGAATCAGTTCGTCAGTTGTGGTTACGTCGTCGTGAATAACGGCGCAAAGTTTTACTAAAAGATCGTCCTCTAAAGCCGGCATATGGGGCCAGTCTTTAATGTTGGGACCATAACGCAACTCGGCGGTAGGATCGGCCTTACCAAAGCCTTCGTAGCAACGTTTGGCATATACACTACCGTTAAAATGATATTTAAGCTGTTCGGGAGTAGGCTCAACATAGTCGAAGTCGGTAGCGGCAGTAAGTACGCCCTTATTAGCTGCGGTAGCGGCAATAGAACGGGCATCCATAAGAGCTACGGCTGAAATCTGACCGTTGCCGGGCTTGGAACCTTCGCGGTTGGCAAAGTTGCGAGTAGCGTGGCGAATGGATAAGGCGTTGTTGGCGGGAGTGTCGCCGGCGCCGAAGCAAGGACCACAGAAAGCTGGCTTAATTACGCAACCAGCTTCCATTAAGGTAGCGGCGGTACCATCTTTAGTAATAGCTAAGCCAATAGGCATAGAAGAAGGATAGACGCTCATATCAAAGTAGCCGTTGCCGATACTCTGATCCTTGAGAATGGCTGCTGCCTCTACAATGTTTTCATACATACCGCCGGAGCAACCTACGATTACACCTTGATCGCAAGTAACTTTACCATCTTCATTTATGCAATGGTGCAAATCGAGGGTGACTTTGCCGCCTAATTGTTTGTTACAATCAGCTTCGATCTTAGTAAAAATACCTTCGGGATCGGCTTGCAACTCATGGATAGTGTAAGCTTTGGAGGGATGGAAAGGCAGAGCGATCATCGATTCGATCTTGCTCAAATCGATATGGACAACCATATCATAATAGGCGCCGTTGCCGGGTTTGAGTTCTTTGTAATCTTCGGGGCGGCCTACTATTTCGTAAAATTCTTTGGTCGTTTCGTCAGTTTCCCAGATAGAGGAGAGGCAGGAAGTTTCGGTAGTCATAACATCGATACCGATTCTGAGGTCGTTGCTGAGAGTTTTGACGCCAGGGCCTACAAATTCCAAGACTTTGTTTTTCACGTCGCCGTTAGGGAAAGTAGCGCCTACTAAAGCAATAGCTACATCTTGAGGGCCAACGCCTTTTTTAAGTTTGCCGTCAAGGTAAACCAAAACGACTTGGGGAGCGGCTACATCGTAGGTATTCTTAAGCAATTGCTTTACCAATTCGCCACCGCCTTCACCTACGCCCATAGTACCGTAGGAGCCGTAGCGGGTATGGCTATCAGAGCCTAAGATCATTTTGCCGCAGCCGGCCAAGCGCTCGCGGGCGTATTGGTGGATTACGGCTTGGTTGGCCGGTACATAGATACCGCCATATTTTTTAGCTGCAGAGAGACCGAAGGCGTGGTCGTCTTCGTTAATAGTGCCACCGACAGCGCAGAGACTGTTGTGGCAGTTGGTCATAGCGTAGGGAACGGGGAACTCTTTGAGGCCGGAGGCCTTAGCTGTTTGGATAATGCCAACGAAGGTAATATCGTGGGAGATAAGGGCGTCAAATTTAATTTTCAGATGTTTGGGATCTGAACTGACGTTGTGGTGCCTCAAGATAGAATAGGCGATAGTCTTCTCGCGAGCTTCATCCGGGGCGGCCATTCCTTGAGCTTGGTCTGCGTAGATTATCTGGCCATCTACTAAGTAAGCGCCCTTTTTGATAACTTCCACCATGTGGTTCTTCCTCCTTAGTTTCCTATCCGTCTGCAGCAATTTTGGCTGTTTTTCTGCACGAACAAGGCTTTTAGTTCGTCATATAAGCAAAAAGCCTACTGCAAAAAAATTAAATGTTAAAAATATTTTTCCGAGGCCGCCAACTTATCCAAAAATATGGTTACGCTTAAAAGATCGGCAGAGCCTCCGGGACTGATTCGCTCCTTTATAAACAAATCGTCTAATTGGCAGGCGGCCTCATGTGTGTAGTGCTCGTGCAAGGCAGCGCAGGCTTCCTTGGCCCACGCGGCCTTAGTGGCGCCGACTCGATTGAGAATATTGGTATCGTCTAAGTCGGCGCCAATCAATAAAAGCGTGCGCACCAATATTTCATCTTGGTCAAGCTGTTGCTTTTTGAGGTCTCTCAGGTAAGGTAAATATTTCTCTATTACCTGAGCAAAGCCGCTTTCAGCTTGACCGCGAGCCCCGCAGGCGCCGTATTGCAAATACATGCGCTGTCCGTGTGTTAGGGCGGCAGTTGGCCGCACCTTGATGTCTGGTTCAGCGTTGGTAAGTGATACAGCGCCTGTTGCCTGGGTAGCGTTGGTGGCCTGCGCTGCGAGCGTGTTTAGGTCGGCCAATTCGCGTTGGCAGAGCCCTTGGCTCATTTGGGCCACGAATTGGCCCAGTGCAGCGGGTTGCCAGCCCGACCTGTCGGCACTGCGGCAGCAAGCTTGGCCTGCTGAGGCACACAAAAGGCCCAAGGCAAAGAGGGCGCCCTTATGGGTATTGATATTGTTAGTGGCCGCAAACATGTCTTTTTCAGCCGCTAAGCCCAAGATGCGCACATAGTTAAAAAGCTCTTGTGGCGGCTTTTTAGCTAGATCTTGTCCAGCTTGGGCCATAAGAGCAAAGTGCGGGCGCAAACTTAAGGCGCTCCGAATAAAAGTATAAAAGTTCATATCACGGTGAGCGCCATTATTGCGCCTGTCAACTAATCCAGGCTTAGGAGTAGCGGCCACTTCCAAAAGCAAGGCTTCCAAGGCGCACTCTGCTACATATGTGCTCACTCGGTCGGGCTGGCTCATAGTTGGTGTTGGCGGAGCGAGGCTATTACTTTTTGGCCTGCGGGCGAAGAAAAATAAGCGAACGTGGAGGGCGGCACTAGATTTTTTGTTTCAGCTAGGCGACCTTCGCCAAGTAAAGCGCGAACACGGCTGGCGCTGACAGGCTGTCCGTCATTTTGCAAGCGCTCGATAATGTCAACTTTTATATCGTGTGATGGCAAAATTTGGAGCATAGTTTCGTTAAAAGTTTGTGTAAAAGGATCGAGTGGCTCGCTGCCAACAAAACGTATTTTGACATTAAGGCTAGGAGCAATATGACGGGCAAAAATATCTAGAACCAACTGAGCTTGCGCTTGAGCAGCTTCGCCCATTTGTTTTAAAAAGTAGGTGGGGAAGGTCGCTCCGGAAATAATATAATTTCCGCCATCTAAAATTTTGGCATTGTCTATAGAAGCACAGCCTTCTTCTACTAAACGGTAACGATCTTCATAGGGAAATTCGGAGCGATCAGCTCGCACGGGAAATATATATAAATTATCGCAACGTTTGGCAGTTTCTTGAACTAAATACAAATGGCCTAGTGTAAAAGGATTGGCATTCATAACAATGGCTCCATTTAAGCCATCTTTTTTATGGCGAGCCAAACTGTTTTTTAAGCGAATAATGCCACGTTTAGAGCTTTCCAATAAAATTGCTTTGGGAGAAGTGCCGACAGTATAAAAAGCTAAGCTCTCGAAAATATGTTTATTCTCAGGCTTAGTATAGACGAATATATTATCGGCGCCGCGACTTATGATTTCTGAGCGCAAATGGGAAATAAGCGTATTTACCAAGCCCAAGCCGCGAGCTTCTTCCGAAACGGCTACACACTTGATAATGTTGCCATCAAAGCCTCCGCCGCAAATAATTTCACCTTGATTGTTATATAGCACGGCATAATATTGCAAATTGTCGTCTAAACGCAGCCCGGCTTGAGCTAAAAAGGTTATCAAACGTTGTCTTTCCAAGTCGGAAGTTAAATTCAATTGCAGCGGAGTAAAAATTTCACTTTCCACTTTTTAAGCAAACTCTCCGAAATATTGATCAGCTTTTTTTTGTATGTAGCTTATAAGTTCTTTGACGCTGTGGGCTCGACTGCGTGCGCATACCGGGGCAGGATTGTTGCAAATAAGACAAGTTCGAGGAACTATATCTAATTGAGTGCGGCTGATTTGGCCTCGCTCGGTATGCACATCGAAATCCCATAAACGCCCCAATGGGTGGGTATCTTCTAGATTGCAAGTTAGGCGTTTTAATTTTTCCGCCTTTAAATCAACTACAAAATACCCCTCGCATCCGGTATCCAATATTTTAACCGTGCTCCAAATGATCTTAGATCCTAGAGTTTTCTTTAACTCGGAACAACCCAGAGCATGAAGTTTCTCGCTTAAAGGAGATCTTTTAACAGGCCCGGGCATATTGACCATAAAGCTGACGAGGGGTAGTTGATATTGCTTAAGAAGTTGCTGCTGAAAAGCACAACGTCGGTCGCGACTTTCCAGCAGCAATTCTAGTTCTATGCGTGGACCGTTAATCTGTAACACCACGAACTACATCTAACATGGTGCCGTCGGGAGCGGTTACTACAGCCACAATTTTGTCGGTAAATTCTAAATCATCAGGTTTACCTACAACTTTTTCGGCCATCTCTTTAAGTTCATGAATATCATAAACTTTCATACCGGCCGCCACCAAACGCTCTTTTACTTCAGGACGATTAGGGTTGACGGCAATGCCCACATCGGTAACTAAGACATCACAGTCGTGACCGTCGGTGCAAATAGTGCTCACTTTGTCGCGTACGCAAGGAATGCGACCGCGAATTAAGGGAGAGACGATAATAGCCAAGTCGGCCCCCTTAGCCGTATCGGGATGACCGCCGATAGCACCGCGAATTACGCCGTCAGATCCGGTTAGTACGTTTACGTTAAAGTTTACGTCTATTTCCAAAGCGGAAAGCACTACTATATCGAGTTGGTTTAAAATTGAACCTCTGTTGAAAGGAGTAGCGTATAAAACGCCGTCAACTTCGTGATGGTTGGGATTACGACGCAAAGAAGCAGCAGCTTCAGTATCGAAATCTTGTACGTCCCATAAAGTCTCAATCAAACCTTGCTCATGCAACTTGACAATTTGTCCAGTAATACCGCCTAAGGCAAATCTAGCTTTGACGCCTTTTTCGATCATAGAATCGGCCAAGAAGCGAGTTACGGCCAAAGAGGCACCGCCAGTACCCGTTTGCAAAGACATACCGTCGCGGAAATAACCGGAATTGATAATAACTTTAGCGGCTGTCTCGGCAATCATAAGATCGCGTGGATTGCTAGTAAAGCGAGCGGCTCCGGCAGAAATTTTGGAAGGATCGCCAATAGAATCAACCAGCACCACATAATCTACTAAGGTACCTTCGATGCTTTGTACGGCGTTGGGATACTTTACGATTTTGTTGGTGATAATGATAGTTTTATCGGCATATTGGGCGTCAACTTTGGCATAGCCCAAACTTCCGCATTCTGCTACGCCCTCTACGTTTTCGTCTAAGCATACGCCGCTGGCATTACCGTAAGCGTCGGAAACGGGAGCGCCTAAGAAAGCTACGTCAATATGTAACTTGCCATCGGCAATAGCGGCAGCACGTCCGCCGTGGGAGCGGAAGATAACCGGTTCATCCATAAGGCCGCGAGAAATTTCGTCGGCTAAGCGACCGCGACAGCCGGAACTTTCAACGTGAGAGACGACGCCATTTTTAATATGCTCAACCAAAGGAGCGTGGACGCTAGTTAAAGAGGAAGAGGCCACGCGCAAGTTTTTAAAGCCCATTTTGGCCAAAACATCCATAACCTGGTTGAGTACTTGGTCGCCGTTGCGGAAATGGTGATGGAAAGAGATGGTCATACCATCTTTTAAGCCGCAAAGTTTAACAGCTTCTTCGATAGAAGAGACAATCTTGTTGTTTTTCTTTTCGCGCTCGGGAAGCGGAGTAGGATCTTTTTCTGCAACGCGAGGATCGACATCTACACCGTAAATGCCCAAGCCGAGATCAGCTGCCACCTGTTCTGGAATTTCATGTCCGATAAGGTTTTTCATGTTGCGTTATACCTCCGAAGGGGAAATGATTCCTGAAATGATGGCCAGCTCGATAACTCTCTGAGCTCTGATGGCTACGGGCTTGTCAACCATCTTGCCGTTTAAGCTGATAACACCGGAACCCTTGGCTTCAGCTTCTTTAATAGCAGCTACAACTCGTTTGGCCTTTTCTATGTCTTTGGCAGTGGGGTTAAAAACGGAATGGACAGGAGCAATTTGGCGTGGGTTAATGACGCTCTTGCCATCAAAGCCTAAGTCTTTGATAAGTCTGGCTTCATAGAGCAGTTGCTCTTCGTTGTTGACGTCGGAATAAACTGTATCCAAAGCGTCAATGCCAGCAGCGCGGGCCGCTAAAACGATAGTTTGGCGAGCCAGTTGAAGCTCAGCGCCGGTTTTGGTACGCTGGCATTTCATATTGGCGCAGAAATCTTCGGCACCTAAAGCAATGCCGATCAATCTCTGTGAAGCAGTGGCAATTTGGTAAGCATTAACTACGCCCAAAGCACCTTCAATAGCGGCCATCATCAGAGTATCGCCTACTGGACGGCCGTGTTTTTTCTCCATCTCTTCGATGACAGCTTCGCAATCGGTAATATCTTTGGGAGTTTCGGTTTTGGGCATACGCAAAACGTGAGCTCCGGCGGCTACCATTGCTTCTACATCAGCTCTACCGTAAGGTGTGTCTAAAGGATTTATGCGGACAACAATTTCGGTGTTGCCGTAGTCGATAGTTTTTATGGCTTGATAGACAAGCTGCCTAGCGGCGTCTTTTTCAGCCATAGATACGGAGTCTTCAAGGTCGAACATGAGAGAATCCGAGCCATAGATATGGGCGTCTCTCATCATACCGGGATTATTTCCCGGCACAAACATCATAGTTCTGCGGAGTCTTTGCTTCTGTGCCATAATTTTCGCCACTTCCTTACTTTTTTACCAAGAATACTCGTTGCTTTGACAAGCCCTGTAAATGGCAGTTTTGACTCTGGCTTTAACTGTGCAGTCTAAAGCGCCTTTGTCTACAGCCGTGACGACGACGCCGTCTACACCGAGTTCAGCGACGGTTTCTTTGATAACTTTAGTAATTTGGCGTCCGTACAGCTTCATAACCGTACTGTTGAGATCTACTTCTACGCCGGGAGTATCAGCAGATTCGACTTCAATATGGATATCGCCAGATTCTAAGGTACCGGCTTCGGCTTTGGTAACTAACTTCAAAGTAATTGCCCTTCCTTTTATTGTTGGAGAGGTGTGTGCCAAATTCTGAAATGCTCAGACAGCTCAGGACTAAGGTAAGTCCCACACTAATGGCCATAGATATTTCGATTAACTAGGCAAAAAGCCTTCGCTAAATAATACGCTTTCTCGGTTTATTTTAATTAAGGATAGTTTATTGATAACGATTATAAGTTGGTAATTCTTAAGTGCAACAAGGGCTAAAAATCTGACAAAATGGCTAATAACTCGGTTAATATCCCCTTGATACTGAACAGACAATAACTTAATATATTGTGGCGAACACAGGACAGACCATATAGGTGCGAGCCGGTTTTCCGGCTCGCCATTGTTTTTCTATTAATCACACTTTATTGGTTCTCTTTCTGTCTTGTGTTGTATCTTTTGCTATCAGAAAACAAACTCGCTTGCTTATAAGTGAATATATACTTTTTTTAGTCTCCAATAACAAAACTTGCCTCCTAAGCTTTGTAGCCTGGGAGGCAAGTTTTATTTAGTTTCTATTTGCTAATCGATAAACTAACGAGACCAGCAAATAAAGTTGACTATGTCGTTGAATTTGGCAGCGACATGGGTGGGAACTACTCTTACCGAATAAGCGAAAGTGCCGGTAGCATTGGGAGTAATTTTGCCTTCATAGCGATGAGCACCGTCGCGGTAGCCGTCGTAATTGAGTTCTACAACCTGGGGATTGACAATTTCGTCATTAACCAGTTTACCGGCATAAAGTTCTACTTTGACTTCTTGCGGGGTAAGTCGGCCTAAGAAGACGCGGGTACTGACAGAAATCTCCTGACCGCGTTTAACTTCACCGCGTTGCTGAATTTCAGACTCCAAATTGACGTCATTCCATACGCCTTCTAAGTACTGCTTCCAGCTAGCCAAATCTTTGGCTTTGGCATAGTCATTTTCTCCAGCGCTCTCACCGGCGATACCGGCGGGAACGTAGATTTCGTGGCAGTAATCATGGAGCATACGGTGAGTGGAATACTCGGGTACCAAGGTGCGAACAGCATTTTGCATCATGGTAGTCCAAACGGTAGGAATACCGTTTTCGTCACGATCGTCGTAGTAAGCCGGGACTATTTCTTCTTCCAGGGTAGAGTAAAGTGAATTGGTGTCGATTAAGTCCTGCTCTTCGTTGCTGTTGTAGTGGCGGTTTTCGCCGATAGACCAACCGTTTTGACCGTTGAAACCTTCAGCCCACCAGCCGTCTAAAACACTGAAGTTAAGCACGCCGTTCATGGCCGCTTTTTCACCGGAAGTACCGGAAGCTTCCAAAGGACGACGAGGATTATTGAGCCATACATCGACACCCTGTACTAAGTAACGGGCTAAGTTGATGTCGTAGTCTTCCAAGAGGATGATGCGACCTTTAAATTCGGGCATTTTACTGTAGTCGTGAATGCGTTTAATAAACTCTTGGCCGGGACGGTCGGCGGGGTGAGCTTTACCGGCAAAGACAAAGTTTACTTCGCGACCGGGAGTGAGCATGATCTTTTTAAGGCGCTCAATATTGGAGAAGAGTAAAACGGCGCGCTTGTAGGTGGCGAAACGTCTAGCGAAACCAATGGTCAAAACGTCGGGAGAAAGGATCTTTTTAGCGGCTTCAATCTCAGATAAAGAAGCGCTCAAGCGGCGTAAACGGCGCTCGTGGCGGGCTCTTACTCCGTCAATCATACGCTGTTTCAAAGTTTGGTGTACAGACCAAATATCACCGGCGGGAATTTTGGCTTTGTCCCAAAGCTTGTGGCTATCGGGATTGATGCGCCAATCTTTGGAGACGTGCTCATCATAGAGACTGGCCATTTCGGGAGCAATCCAAGTTCCTACATGTACACCATTAGTTACCGAAGTAATGGGAATTTCGGCAGCGGGAACGTCCGGCCATACATCACGCCATAAGTGACGGGATACGTCGCCATGAAGCTTACTGACTCCGTTGCAGAAATTAGCCAACTTAAGGCAGAAAATAGTTAAGTTGAAGGGAGCATCAGGCTGACCGGGGTTCTGACCTAAGCGCATAAACTCGTTGCGGGACATGCCCAATTCATTACGCACTTTCCAGAAGTGCATTTCCATAAGGTCACTGCCGAAAGCATCCTGGCCGGCGGGTACGGGAGTATGAGTAGTGAAGCAAACTTTAGGAGAAATAGCTTCGATGGCTTGGCGCCAGCTGAGACCCTTTTCGGTGACATATTCACGCATGAGTTCGATGGTCAGGAAAGCGGAGTGACCTTCATTCATGTGCCATACCCAAGGATTGATACCTAAGCGACGCAGAGCTTTGACGCCGCCGATACCCAAGATCTTCTCTTGAGCGATACGCATCTGATTATCGCCGCCATATAGACGAGCGGAAAGACCGCGGTCGGCTACAGAGTTTTGCTCAATATCGGTGTCGAGCAAGTAAAGTTTAATACGGCCGACTTGAATGATCCAAACGCGAGCATTAACAATGCGGTCAGGCATTTCAATTTGTACGACAATTTCGTTGCCGTCGGCGTCGGTGGCTTTTTCCGCCGGTACCATAGAGAAGTCTAAGGGCTTGTAACCGGCTTCTTGCCAACCGTCTTGGTTGATAGTCTGAATGAAGTAACCGTGATTATAAAGGAGACCTACACCGATCATGGGAATTCCCATATCGGAAGCGGTTTTTATGTGATCACCGGATAAAATGCCTAAACCACCGGAGTAAATAGGCAGACTTTCGTGCATGCCAAATTCAGCGGAGAAGTAGGCGATAACTTTGTCCTTACTCTCAGGGAAGGCTTCGCTGTAGCGGGTACTCTTAGGATTCATATAAGCCTTAAATTTGGCATATACATCATCATAAGTTTTTAAGTATTTGGCGTCTTTGGCAGCTTCTTCGAGCTTAGCTTGGTCGATGTTGGCTAAAACGGCCACAGGATTGTGACCGACGCTCTTCCAGAGCTCTTGATCCAAACCAGAGAAGAGAGCCAGAGCTTCGGGAGTCCAAGACCACCACAAGTTGTGGGATAATTCCTGCAAACCAGCAATGCGCTCGGGCAAAACAGGACGAACTACTACGGTGCCTAAAATGTGCACGGTATAAACCTCCGAATATTTTCTTATGAAATTGGGTAAAAATTGTTTCTGGAGCCGCCAACCGGCTTTCAAACAGTTTTTCGATCAGCACCTTTGGCCAAACTCGATAACTCGCAGAAAAGCCGCTCCCCTGTGGGGTAAAATTACCTTACCCAAGGGTCGCTCGGCTCTTCGAATTGCACAAGAAGATACCTTTCGATATGAAAAATAAGGTAAAAATATTTGCAATTTTAATGCCTATTTTTGTTTGGTAAATATGGATAAGCTAAAGATGGCCAATTTCTTACCGATCATGAGTATGCATAACGCTAATACTCCTATGCCTAAGAGAGCGGCAACTATTTTGTTCCAGAGCGCTTTACCTTTACTTTCCATAGGTACGGAAGGCTTAAAAGCTGTCACATTGGGCTGATTGTCAGCGGAATTATTTGATCGGTTGAGCAATGCGCTGCCGTTGGCTATAATTTTTTGAAAACCATCTGTCAAACTGGAGAAAAAGCCTTTTATATTATCGGTTGTAGCTTCCTGGACTGCATTGCGTTTAAGCAAATTTGTTTTCAAAATTTGAGAAGAAGTAGTGGGGAGGGCTGCTTTGCTGCTGCCTATGGGTAAAGTCAATTGGGGAGAAGCCTCGCTCTGAGAAACAGGAGGAACTGTGCCCTCAGCCTGTGGGATATGAGAATATTGCTCTACGTCAGCTGTTTGCCCGTTTGGCAATACCGGTACACTGTGAGCAGCCTCTTCGCTGACTTTAGTTAGCTCACAACCACATCTGTCGCAGTAAGTTGAATTGGGTAAATTTTGATTATGGCATTGTGGACACTCTAACATATCGGTCTGGATTACTCCTATCTGGCGGCAGAAACCTTATTTTGGGTATCTATCATTAGCGTTGCTCCTGCAACTATAACATCGAAACCGTCGTCTAAGACTTGTTCGTCTCGACTGTCAAAGAAGCTTTGCATCTTTTTGACCCCTCTTGACAGAGTATTTAAGCCGGTTTCCATATCGCTATAGAGGGAAAGTATGGCTTTATGACTGTTTTCCTCACTCTCAGTTTGGGCAGCGGCTTTTTTCTTCATTTCGGCAAATTGGGCAAGACCATCGGCTACTTTTTGGGCAAAGAAGTCAACTTCACGTTTAAGATCCTTTTCGTCTAGCAAACGGCGCTTATAAGAATTGAGGGAACCCTCCAATCTGGAAATATAAGTGTAGGCAGGTCCTTTGGTTTCAAGAGGAACGTTTTCTTTTATTTCCATCGTTTGGGTTGACAGGCCGACTATGGTAGGCATAACGGCATGGCAAGCCCGACATTTTTTCGCGCCGCCAGGATTGAGGGCTCCGCAATTGGGGCAAGCAGTCGGTTGAGCGGTTGAAGCTTTCATGAGTCTCTCCTGAACGGCAATAAGCACTTCGCTGCTTTGCAATAATTCCGAACAGCCCTCTTTTAGCAGCTTTTTGTCATAGTTCCTTTGGAAGCGAGTCATCTTATCTAAGGCTTGGCCCATTTTTTGCAAGGCCTGTTCAGCGATAGGCAGCAATTTTTCGACGTCGTCATTTTCCTTGGGAATTTCTTTTATACTGGCAAAGTCGTCTTTAAATTCTAAAAAGCGATCGCGCAGCCAAGCTACTTTATCTTTGAGTATCTCAGGTTTGTATTGCCCTTTGGCTACTCCGGTGGCGATACGAACAATCTCTTGAATATACGGAGACTTGGAAAAAACAGGAAAAGATTCTTCTTCTTTTTTCATTTGTTCGAAAATTTCGAACATCTGGGCCAGAGCTTTGCGCCCTTGATTTATTATCTCAGGGAAAGGCTCAGTTTTGTGGTTTGCCAAGTTTTGCTTTAGATCACTTAAAACTTTGGTAATAACCTTAAGTTCGGCGGCAAACTCTTGCGGAGCTCTGATTGAAAGTTCTGTTTTGGGGCGAACTTTAATAGCTTCTTGAAATGAAGCGGCTAAATACTGGGTAAATTCTGCCATGTCGCGCAAAGTTTGGAGAAGCTCCTCTTGGGCGGAAGGGTCGTCGGGAGCTTCGTAAACTAATTCGGCAGCTCGAATAACTTCATTAAAAACAGGTGATATAGAAAGTTCAAAAGGATCCATGCCGCGAAGTTTCTAGCTTATTTATTTACTACCTTTTTTAGCTAAACTGACTGCTTATTTTTAATTCGGCCGCAGCGGAGGAAAACGGCTTTGAGCAACCAAACAATTACAATCTTTATTTTGTAAAATTTAATTCTGACAGAAGGAAGCAACTTCTATTTGAAGGCTTCCTTTGTTGCAGAGGGGTATCCGTAAAGTGAAACAGATTATTTTAACCGGTGACCGTCCAACCGGACGTCTTCATGTAGGTCATTATGTGGGATCTTTGAAGGAGCGTGTGCAACTGCAAAATTCCGGGCGTTTTGATGAAATTTACATTATGATTGCTGACGCCCAGGCTTTGACTGATAATGCCGAACATCCGGAAAAAGTGAGCCAGAACATTATGCAAGTGGCTTTAGACTATTTAGCTTGCGGTCTCGATCCGGAAAAATCCACCATCTTTATTCAGTCAATGATTCCCGAACTTACGGAATTGACTTTTTATTATATGAATTTGGTTACTGTTTCCAGAGTACAGCGCAACCCTACCGTTAAAGCGGAAATTCAGATGCGCAATTTTGAAACTAGTATTCCGGTTGGCTTTTTCTGCTATCCTATAAGCCAAGCTTCCGATATTACCGCTTTTCAAGCCACAGCTGTGCCAGTAGGTGAAGATCAGCTGCCTATGTTGGAGCAATGTCGCGAAATAGTTCACAAATTTAATACAGTTTATGGGGAAACCTTAGTAGAGCCGCAGATTATTCTGCCCTCTAATAAGGCCTGCCTGCGTTTGCCTGGTATTGATGGCAAAGCTAAAATGAGTAAGTCTTTGGGTAACTGTATTTATCTTTCAGAAGAGCCGGAAGAGATTCGCAAGAAAGTTATGTCCATGTTTACCGATCCTACCCATTTGCGCCGAGAGGATCCTGGTCACACTGAGGGTAATCCCGTCTTTATTTATTTAGATGCTTTTTGCCGTGATGAATATTTCGCCGAATTCTTGCCCGAATATGCCAACTTGGCCGAATTAAAGGCCCATTATGAGCGCGGCGGTTTAGGCGATGTAGTGGTGAAAAAGTTCCTCAATAATGTTATGCAAGCTGAGCTAAAGCCTATTCGTGAACGTCGCCAAGCTTGGGAAAAACGTTTGCCGGAAGTTTATGAAATACTGCGAGTCGGCAGTGAAAGAGCTAGGAAGAAGGCCGCTGAAACTTTACATGCCGTGCGTCATGCTATGAAGATCGACTACTTTGAAGGCAACAATTTGCTTAAATAGTAAAAAATATTGTCTTGCAGCCAAAAGAAGCTCTACGAAAAATATACGGTAGAGCTTCTTTTTTTTTTGTTGTATATGCAATTCTAAGTTAGCTCAGCTCAAACAGCCAAGAACGGTGAGCTTTTGAATTTTCAAAATCAGGAGAGACAGTTTGTGAAGTTATTTCTTTTCGGCTCATATTGGGATAATTTATTTCTTGCATAATAAAATTACGTTTATTGGTACTGAAATAAAGTTTGCCTCCGGGATAGAGAAGCTTTAGACAATTCTCAATAAGTTTGACGTGATCTTTGCCTACTTCAAAAATACCAGCAGTCATTTTGGAATTGCTGAAAGTAGGCGGATCGCAAATTATAAGATCAAAATGTTCGCCCTCTTGAATAGCATCTTCCAGCCAACAGACCACGTCGTCTTCAATTAATGTATTGGCTTTATCTTGTAACTTGTTAAGTTGTAAATTGCGTTCTACCCAATCAAGATAGCGACCGGAAAGATCTACAGACACCGTACTTGCAGCTCCGGCAGCACTGGCATAAACCGTAAAGCTTCCCGTGTAGCAAAAAAGATTCAGTACTTTTTGGCCCTGACTTTGTGAAGCTACCAGAGCTCGGGTACGACGATGATCTAAAAAGAGTCCGGTATCATGATAATCGCTTAAATTGATTAAAAATTGATGGCCGCCTTCATTGACTATAAATTCGTGTCGATCGTGACTGTGTCGTCTGTATTGACCTCCGGGATGGCGATCTTTTACAAAAAGATTGCCATCGTCCAGGTTCAAACCGATCAAAGTTTGTTTTATCGCTTCCTGACGAAAAGCTTGGCGGGCTTCTTCAGAATCATCGCGAGTACGATCTGAAATCCACAGAGCTACTTTACCTTCATAATAGTCGGCAATGACGGGAAACTCCGGAATATCGTGATCATAAATCCTGAAACAGCTGATATTTTGACGGCGAGCCCACTTAGAAAAATGCTTAAACCTTTTGCGGAGGCGATTCGCTAAAATAAGTTCTTTTTTACTCATATTCTTATTGACAGATTGTATTAATCAATTCAGTTTATAACCGTTTTCAGCAAAAACTTCGAGACCGCGCAAGTTTAAAGGTTGTCCGAAGGCGTATCCTTCCTGTAAATTTAAGCCTATACTTGCCAGAGACTCAGATTGCTCTGTGTTACTGATACCATTAATTATGCACTGACATCCCAAAAACTCGGAAGCTTTTAAGCACATCTTGGCATAACGTTCTTTTAATTCTTTACTGCGTCGGTCAGAAATAAAATCCATATAATTGCTCTTGACGGCTTTTAAGTCCAAATCCAACATATCGCACATGGGCAAAGAAGCGCTGCCCAAACGATCTAAAACGCAGCCTATACCATGTTCGGTGAAGTTTGTGATAATCTGTTTGGCCCTGGTTAAGTCTTTAGCCAAAGTATCTTCACACACTTCTAAACGAATATGGTCTGGAGAAAATTTGAAATCTTGGCAGCTGAGCAAAATGTTATCCAATAAATCGCTGTCATAAAACTGGCGACTGCTTACATTGAAGTTAATGGTAAAATCTTGAGGCAGAGGAGCTAACATATTGAGCTTCTTTATTTGCTCTAGAGAGGCTTTTATAAGCTCATAGCCTATAGGTAACATAAGCTGATCGCGATCGCAAAGGTCGAGAAATTCTTCTGGAATAAGCGTCTTACCACTGGGATGACGCCAACGTAAGAGAACCTCCAGACCACTGATAGTACCGTCTTCTCGATTGACAATAGGCAAATACCTGGGAGTAAATTGGCGTCCGCCTACTGCGTCATAAAGCTCTTGCTCGCGGGTTAAACGTTCTTGAGAATATTTTTGGTGCTTATCATTGCACATGCGGGCTTTATTTTCGCCCAAAGTTCTGGCCAACAGGGAAGCTTTATAAGCGTCATTCAATAAACTTTCAGGAGATTCGTAGCCATCGCAAGACACGGCCACGCCTATACTGGTATTGACATTGATCTGACTGTCAAAGATACGCAACTGATTAGATAATGATTTTGAAATACGGTTAGCCACGCGTAAAGCGTCACTAACTTCGCGCAAATCATCCAAGAGAACGGCAAAGCGATTATGCTCAATTCTGGAAATAAGATCGGAAGCTCTGGAGGAAAGCTGTAAGCGTCTGCTGATAGCTGACCAAATTTGCTCAATTTCTGCGCCGGTAAATTTATTTTTTAGCTGATCAAGATCATTGACAGTTACATTCAAGAGGCCGAAAAGGTACTTTTCGTTGCGAATTGCGCGTACCATTGCTCTTTCCAGTAAATCGTAAAATACGTGACGACCTGGCAAACCGGTTACACTGTCGTAGGAGAAAGAGTTGCTTATATCGCTGATATTACCTACCAAGCGCTGAGCTTCTCCGTTGCCGTCGCGTACGGCAATAGCTCGTACTAAAACCCAACGATGAGTGCCATCTTGACGCATTACACGGTGTTGAGCTTCCAAGTAAGGCGTTTTGCCTTCGAGGTGTTCTTTGAGTTTTTCGGAGACGGTAGCGTAATCTTCCGGATGGATGGCATTAAACCAATCTTGAGGGGTGGCCGGAGCGGCTAAGTCGTGCTCCATACATAAAAGTTCGTATACCCTTGGGGAATTGATTATAGAGTTTGCTTTTATGTCCCAATCAAAAACGCCACCGTTAATAGCTTTAACAGCCAGATCGAGTCGCTCTTCTTGAGTATGCAAATCTTGATAAGATTTATGTAGCGATAAGCAGAGATTGACTTTGGCAATAAGTTCTTCTTCACCGACCGGTTTTACTATATAATAGTTGGCGCCTGCATTCCAGGCTGCCACCTTGTCGGTATATTCGCTGAGTGAGGAAACTACAATAATGGGCAGCTCTGCCAAATTTGAGCGTTTTCTTAGATCGGCTATAAAGTCTAGACCATTCATATCTTTGGTCAAAGTTTCCATAACCAGCACTTGGACAGGCTGCTCTTCAATGATTTCTAAAGCCTCATTGCATGAGCTGACGGTAGCAGTCTCAAAACCTTTATCCTCGAGATAGTGGCAAATAAGCATTCGGCTGACGCCCTGATCTTCTAATACCAAGATGCGGTTTGAGCTGCTGTTTTTCATGAAATGGGCCTCCACAAGATTGAACTTGCCAAATCTAAAAAGTTAGATACCTCAGTCTCGGAAGATTACGTTAAAAAGTTGTTCTTTTCCTGTTCAGCCGTTAATGTCTGCTGGTGAAGCTGTTTTTTTTGCTAAGGAAAGCTGCGCATTTGTTCAAAACTATAGCGTTTTAAGCGTTCTTTTGTTATACTGTGGGGGCAGAGGAGCGCACGGGCGAACAAACAATGCCAACTTGGTAGTTTGTTCAGG
The DNA here is from genome assembly GCA_934621605.1 of uncultured bacterium. GTDB lineage: Bacteria > Vulcanimicrobiota > Xenobia > Xenobiales > Xenobiaceae > Bruticola. The sequence continues at coordinate 45,798 of CAKTUZ010000013.1, forward strand.
GAGTGAAACCTCTGGCGGCTACCCATCGACACGCGGGCGAATGTGTCGACCCAGCGGCCTCTGCGCAACTTTTTTCTATAAAAAGCCCTCGTGGCGTTTGCGGTTAGTTCTTGTGTTTTGAGATTAGCGCAACGCTACGAGGGCTTTCTTTGTGTCGGCAAATTTATGCTTTTCTTTAGGGCAAATGTGGAAAAAAAGTAGGCGGCAAGTGGTGACAAAATCTGTTGACTGTGTCGTCTTTAGCTGGTATAATAAAGGTGCATTCGTAATGCTAAAAAATATTTTAACATAGACAAAATTATTAAATGAACCAAAAATGTGCTATAAAATAGCAGGCGAACGTATGTTCGTTAGCTAAAAAATGATTTAATACTAAGATTAAATAAGCAAATGAACTAAAACTTATTACGATATGAAATAACAGCCCTACGAATGCGATTTTTTATTAAAAGGAGGCATGAATATGCCTTATAATATAAGTCCCTATGATTGGGATGCTGATAACGGCAATTTTTCTTATGGCCGTACCGAGCCCGATTGCGTTTTACCTTACGGGCAAGGATACTGCAACGTAGAGCCTTTGTTGGAAGTTAATTTCTTTGGCAAAGTACTCACTAAGCTTGATGAGGATGAAAATGGAGACTTTTCATTTTGGTTTAACCCTAAGACAGACAAAATTAAACACGCTATTAGGGTTAAGATCTGCTGGGATATTGCAAGGTTTAATGAAGAAACTTCCTGTTCTCTTGCACTTCATGGAGAATATAAGTATAAACATTCTCCTAAAGCGCCGCATGTGAGTAAAAAAAGGATTGATAATGCCATTGAATTCTTTAAGCGTCGTAAGGTTCTTTTTGCGGCTGTTTGGGAAGGGTGTTTAGATATTGAATACCTTCATGCTTATTTGTGTGAAGATCTAAGCTTTGAACAACTTTTGGACCGTTTCAAATTTGAAGATGTTCACGAAGTTGATGCTAACCGAACTAAAAAACGGCGTAGACGGCAGTCCAACGATGCTGATAAAGGACGTATTATAGAGACGGGGACTTCCAAAAAGAAGAGGCTTTTGTCTAAATACAATGAGTTAAAAACACAGTATCCTCCCGAAAGCCATCATGATGAGGTGCTTCTGTTAGAATCTGTTGTCAACGATTTCGGCTTTTTCAATATGAATGATTAACTAGTAGCTATTAACGTGCTATATGGCTGTAGGCTTGTAGCTGTCTTGCTTTAGCTTGCAGCCCGGTTTTCTTTAGTGGAGAGTAGTAGATATGCCTGTAAGAGAAAAATCATATTTGACTTATGAAGATAGTCTTTGGGGATATGAGTTTGTAGAAGGGAGAAGAATTGAAACCGATCATGTGGATTTTTCATTCTATTATAACTATAATCCCGATTTCCGGTTTAAGAATATTGTAGTTAAAATATATTGGGAAAGAGATACATGGCATTCGTCCAAGGAACTTGAAGAAATTCCTTCAGGATGGATGCATTTGAGCGGCGATTATAAATATGAAGGTGAATCTCCTTCGGAGGATCAAGAGGTCAGTGCAAAACTATTAGAACAAGCTAGAGCTTTCTTCCGTAAATACAAAGTACTCTTTATCGCGGATTGGTATGACGAAAGATCTATAATTCACTCTATCGCTAGAAATTACTTACGTGGATATTATAAAAATTTCTACAGAATTTTAGATGATTTATGGTACGGTGGCATAGTTGATGATGTCGAAAATGACAAAAGAAGCGTAAGATCGACAAGAAAAAGAAAGAATTTTTTAAGGAATGAAAGACGTTTTATAAGGAAATTTGCTCAAGCTAAATGCAAAGGCGCCCATAGCGATTTGCTCAGCGATTTGCAAAATTTGGCCATTTTAGAAGATACGATTCGCCAACAAAAACTTTTTGATATGTGCGACTAATAGAAGGCCCTTAGCTGTCTTGCTTTAGCTTGCAGCCCAGTTTTCTTTAATGGAGAGTAGTATATATGCCTGTAAGAGAAAAACCATATCTGACTTATGAAGATAGCCTTTGGGGATATGAGTTTGTAGAAGGGAGAAAAATTGAAACCGATCATGTGGATTTTTCATTCTATTATAACTATAATCCCGATTTCCGGTTTAAGAATATTGTAGTTAAAATATATTGGGAAAGAGATACATGGTATTCGTCCAAGGACCTTGAAGAAATTCCTTCTGGATGGATGCATTTGAGCGGCGATTATAAATATGAAGGTGAATCTCCTTCGGAGGATCAAGAGGCCAGTGCAAAACTATTGGAACAAGCTAGAGCTTTCTTCCGTAAATACAAAGTACTGTTTGTCGCGGATTGGTATGATGAAAGGGGTATAATTCGTTCTGTCGCTAGAAATTACTTATGTGGATATTGTAGTAGATGTTATAAAAAATTTTACAAAATTTTAGATAATTTATGGTACGGCGGCATAGCTGATGATGTTGAAAATGACATACCGGTAGGAACAAGAAAGAATTTTTTAAGGAATAGAAAGCGTTATAAAAAGAGAGCGGCTCGAAATGAGAAAAAATTTTTAAGGAATAGAAGGCGTTTTATAAGGAAATTTGCTCAAGCTAAACGCAAAGGCGCCCATAGCGATTTGCCCGGCGATTTGCAAAATTTTGCCATTTTAGAAGATACTATTCGCCAACAAAAACTTTTTGATATGTGCGACTAATAGAAGGCCCTCGCAGTGATATAAATTTAGCTACGAGGGCTTTCTTTGTATCGGTGCAAATTTTGTAGCACCTACTTCTCTTTAGTACAAATATAGACAAAGGCCGGCGGCAAATTGCCCCAAACTACGCGTGACTTTTCTACTTTGGCAAACTTTGAGCGTATTTTTTGAGCAAACCTGTGTCCAGCTGGCAGCAATAGTCCTTGGAGGTAAGCAAATGTAACAAATTTGCCTCCTGGTTGCAAATATTGCAAAACTGGGGCCAGCAACATATCTTGCAATTGCTCATCGAAAGCAGCCCAGGGAAGCCCGCTTACTATAGCGTCTACACTTTGAAGGTTGCGCTCTTGTAAAAGACGGGGAAGCTCTGCTGCAGAATTACAACATATATCAGCTTCTGGCAATTCGCGCTTAAGTACTTCCACTAATGATTCGTTTTGCTCTATAGAGAAAAAGGCTGCTTCGGCAGGCTTGCGTTTTAAAATCTCTCTGGTAAATACGCCTGTACCGGCTCCGAATTCAACAATCACTTGAGCTTGTTCTACGTTAGCTTGAGTAACAATCTCTCTGGCTAATTCTTGCGAGCTAGGATAAATAGCCCCTACTTGGGTTGGTTTCCTGAAAAATTCGCATAAAAATGCTAAAGCGTCATTCATAGTATTGTTGCCCGGGAAAGACTCCTAGTTTGGTGTCGCCGCCAATAATAGCACAGAACGATATTGCAGACAAATATTATAAGCTTATCGGCTAACATACGAGCTGTAGAGTCGTCCAGAATTGCCTCTTGGCTATAAATTGTATCAGCCCTTTTGAGCAGGTAAAAGTAGATTTTTTAGCCAATTCTGCATCTCTGTCTTGAGACGGGAAAGCATAATGAAAAATCGTTTGGAGTTGCTGATATGGCAGATGAACGTCAGATTTTAGTCGCTAGTTTGCGCGAACATTTTGAAGGTATTATTGAAGCTACCGATCTTTTTTTACAAAATTTAAGCGCAGATAATGGCAGCCAAGAAGAACTGGAGGCCGCTCGTGGCGCGAATAGTGTTCTTAAGTCTGAATGTGCCGATTGGCGCAAACGAGCTTTAGAAACTAAAGGAGCGCTCAAAGAGTTAAAAAGTCAATTTACCGAGCTGGAACAGCGCTCTGACAAAATGCGGCGGCTTTGTATCGCAGCTGTCGGCAGTTTACAAAAATATGCTCCCGAATTGTATGCAAAATATCACGCTGAATTGTCCAGCTTGATTGGCACTGTCGAAGCCGCCGCCGAGCCTGCCACTGAAGCCGCTATCGAGCCTGCCGCCGAAGCCGCCGCCGAGCCTGCCGCCGAAGCTGTTGCCGAGCCTGCCGCCGAAGCTGTTGCCGAGCCTACCGCCGAAGCCGCCGCCGAAGCTACTGCCGAGCCTGCTGCCGAGCCTGCCGCTGAACCTGCTGCCGAAGCCGCCGCTGAGCCTGCCGCCGAAGCTGTTGCCGAGCCTGCTGCCGAAGCGACTGTCGAAGCTGTCGCCGAGCCTGCCGCTGAGCCTGCCGCCGAAGCTACTGCCGAGTCTGCTGCCGAAGCAGCAGCTACTTTGAAAAAGCCACTTAAACATGCCGATCCTAAAGCGGCTTTGCGGGAACTTGTGAAAGTTTCTATATCTGCTGGACGCGGCCCAAAAGGTTTAAAAGAAACTGGCGGCGGGCGGCGCTTAAAAAAGGCTGCTAGAGCTGCGACAATTGAAGTGACTGTTGCCAATGACTCCACCCCCAGCTCTGAGGAAATTTCTGATAAGCCTGACCCGGCTGCGGCCGGTACAAATTTAACAACATCTGCTGCTATTGTAATTAAACCTGAGGCCGAACTTACTGTCGAGTCTGCTGCCGAGCCTGCCGCTGAAGTAGCCACTGAGTCTGTAGCCGAAACTGCCATCGAACCTGCAGTCGAAGTCGCTACTGAACCAGCTGCTGAAGCTGTCGAACTTGTCTCTGAAGTCGTTACTGAGCCTGCCGCTGAAGCTGTAGAAGAACCTGAAGAAGAGCCTATAATTAATAATAGTAAGCTTAAATTGCCTATGTTTACTGTCGGTAGGCTGAAGGATCGTTTGGAAGTGACTCTTGATGCAGTTCTGGCCGACAAATTAGCCGAAATTAGTGATATTATTGAACAAACTGAAGAAGCAGAGAAATTGCCTACCCTTGAGTTGCTGCCGCAAGCGGGAGAAGATATTCATTTTACGGTCAGCAGTGAGCAGCAAGTTATAGATGAAGTTAAAGCCGGTCTTAAGCTCTCAGAAAATGGTGAATATGATTATGCTTTAGCTAAGTTTGCTAAGTTGCTTAAACAAGACAGCTATATTCTCCAACCCAACTTGGCTATTTTACATAATTATGTCAACATGGCCCGTTGGGAAGATGCCTATAAAGCTGGCTTGCCTTTGCTTTATGATACTTTTGGTACTGATTATTGGGAGGACTACGTCAAAGATTTGGCTCAGGCTGTTATCAACAAAATGGCTGTTTGCAGTTCCGAAACTGAGCTTAAAAAGTTACTTTTTGTCCTGGCTTTAATTTCTGCAAAATTCCCGGTCACTGCTCGTAAATTCTTGCGTTTGGCTGATTCTGTGTCGAGTAAATTTGCCGAAGAAGCTGTTTTACACTATTATCTGCTTAAAGTGGGCGTAACTTCGGCTAGCATTGATCATACAGTTGAATCGTTGAAAGAAATTACAACTTGTCCGGAACTTTTTGACGAACTTTTTGAGCAAGCTAAAAATCCTGTCAACAACAAATATCGACCTGTTTTAAATATGATTGAAGCCCTTTATCTTGAAAGTAAGGATAAAGCTAAGGCTGTAGAAGATAAAACCGAAAGTTTGATACCATTGAGCCCGGTGCAAATCTCGCCGGTTGATATGGAACGCTACCATAGTAAAGCAACGGCTGGAAAGATTGTGGAGTTTATGCTAGATAAACTTTTCCCTGAAGCTAGTTTCGACCCCCCAGCTTGTCCGGAGCGTTTTAACAGCATACTTGACGAAACCAAACTTATTCCTTTCAATTTTAAGTCGGCTGAACTCTTCGAACGTTTAAATGCACGCATTTGCAAATTTACTAATGTAGATTTGCGCTATTACGACGGACAAGAACAGTTCTTTATAAAAGCTTTTAATTGCGAAAAAGGCAAAATTTTTGTACTGCACAAAAAGATGGCCGAGTTTACGATAGCTGAGCAGCAATTTATCATTTTACGTAAATGTTTCCAGCTTTATCATCATCATACGCAGCTTTGGTATTCTCGCATGTCCTTAGATGATACGATGATGTGTAAATTACTCGGCACTGTAGTAAAGATGTGCGTTAAGAGCGGTATAGAAGCGGCCGAGTCTTGGCTTAAGGTTGTTGACAATTATGATGCCGATACTCCCAATCTTTACAGGAGAATATCTGAAACAATTACTCACTTGTATCGAATTACTGACTATGAGCCTTTTTTGATTCTGAAGGAATTTTTGTTCGCTAGACGTCCTTTTACGGCAGTACTAGATGGTGATGCTAACAGATTCGCCGCTAAGGCTGTAGGTATAACTGAAGCTTCTTACGGATTAGCGCGTTTATTTGCCGGTATGCGTTCCGATTACGAAATTCTGGCACAGGACGGTTTCTGTGCTTTGTATGCCGATCTGCAGACTAAAGATGAATTTCTGCGCAAGTCTTTGCAATTGCTGTGGATGTCTTATTTGCAGAATGATGACTACATTTAGTAGATAATGGAGAGTTGATGTGAAAAAGTATCTAGCTGAGTTTATGGGTACGGCCATGCTAGTTTTTTTGGGCTGCGGCGCCGCTATTTTGCATAAAGTGCCTACCTCCAATGTAGGTTGTGGTTATTTGGGTGTAGCTATAGCCTTCGGTTTAGTACTTACGGCTATGGTCTATTCCGTGGGGCCAGTTTCTGGCTGCCATCTTAATCCAGCCGTTTCTTTAGCTATGGTTATTTTGGGACGCATGGAAACCAAAGATTTTCTCGCTTATATGGTCGCTCAAGTTATGGGGGCTTTTGTGGGAGCTTTCCTTCTGTATGCCATTATAGGCAATCATGAAATTTTGGGGGTGGCCAACGGAGGGTTCGGGTGTAATGGCTTTGGAGATGCTAGTAATACCAAAATAAGCGCCACTATGGCTTTTTTAACCGAAGTAGTACTTACTTTCTGTTTTGTGTCTACGGTTTTATTTGTTACTTCCAAGCCGGAATATGCCGGTGTGGCCGGTTTAGCTATCGGTTTGTGCTTAATTGCTGTCCATATTGTCGGTTTGCCTTTAACTGGCACTTCGGTCAATCCAGCTCGTAGTTTAGCCCCTGCTTGTATTAAGGGAGGGCGAGCTTTGGCTCAAGTTTGGGTTTTCCTTATCGCTCCTCTAATCGGTGGAGCTTTGGCTGCTTTCTACAATATGGCTTTGAGCAATGAAGAAGTAATTGTTGCCGAAGAAAAATAGAGTGGATTTTTGACAGCTTAAGAAAATGCTTTCTCCTTGATAATCAAGTAAGAAAGCATTTTTTTTAGAAAATCACAGTAGTATTGTTAGCTAAATACGTCGACTTTGAGCTTTAATAAGTTGGAGTTTGGCAATAGCCAAGCCTCCCTGAGCGATGCGCTTGATGCCCTCCCAATTGGTCATTTTCTTCAAGGTATGATAGATCTTTATGGGGTCAAAATAAAAATCACGGTTAATTTCTTTGAAGATGGATAGTAATTCTTCTCGGCTCATATATTGATTCCACATTGTGGGAATGTGCTCGGCCGTTTCAACAGTGGGATTGAGCATAAAGCGTTTCCAAATATCGGGATCCCATAAATGCTGATCGGCGCCGCGCTGCCACAAAGGGGTGTCCGGATAGGGGCTGGTAATAGCATAAACTACGTATTCTGGATCAAGCTGATAGACAAAATCTACTGTGCGCATAATATCATCGCGATTTTTTTCAGCTGGAGTGCCGATCATAATATAAGCACAGCCGCACATATCCAGCTCTTTGCACCATTTAAACACTTGGCGGGCTTTTTCCGGCTTCATAAAGGTTTTTCCTAGAGCTTGAAGTCCTTCAGGGGTACCGCTTTCTACTCCGAAATGGCCGCGTAGGCAGCCTGCTTTGCGGGCAATTTTCAACATTTCGTAAGTTGTACCGGCGATAGTGCCTTTAAAAGCCCAGTACATTTTTAATTTACGACGTAAAATCTCTTGAGAAATTTCGATAACACGTTTAGTAGGAGCATTAAAAATATCGTCGACAAAAAGTACTTCTTCAATACCCATGTCTTTACATACTTCCATTTCATCGACAATATCTTTAACTGTGCGAGAAGCGAAAGCGGCAGTGGAAAGACAAAATTTGCAGCCTTGAGGACAACCTCGAGAAGTTACGATGGTAGTAGAACGCAAGCCCAACATACCGGGAGTGTAGTATTCGTCTAAATTTATACCTTCGCGGTCAGGCATAGGGAAGCGGGATAAATCTTTATTTACAGGACGAGCTTCATTGCGGGTAACGGAACCATCAGCATTTTTGAACCAAATACCTTTAACATTTTGGGCTTCACCCTTACCATCCAAGTAATCGATCCATTCGGCAAAAGCTTCTTCAGCGTCTCGTTCATTGCATATAGAATCTACTCCGGAGAGGGAAAGAGCCTCTTCAGGAAAACGCATGGCATGAGGGCCGCCCAAAATTACATGAATATCTTTATTGACATGTTTAGCTGATTTAACACATTCATGAACATCGATTAGATTGTGAGTCATGGTAGTAATACCTACAACTTGAGGATCATATTCACGAATGCGCTGTTCTATTTGAGCTTGGGTTAGCAAATCACAGTTAGCGTCTAAAATTTTAACTTCGTGGTTACTATGGGCTTTAATGTAGGCGGATAAATACATAATCCCTTGGGGGGGAAAAAGATGCTGATCTTTACCGTTAAAAATATCCGGCACGCCGCACCAGATTGAGTTTATGCGGGGAGCGTTGATAAGCATTATTTTCATAAATAGATTCCGCCTTCAAATTTTTGTAAAAATGCACTTCAATTTAGGCCCCGTCCCTTCAGATGTTCAATAGCGGTTTCCTCCTTTTATGGGCCGATTCCACAAAAAAAAGCCCTAAAAAAGCCAAATTATCTCTATATGAATAAGCTGGATAGGCAAAAGGAGACAGCTAAGGGGGAGAATCTTGAATATTTACAGAAGGAATCCGGGTTCAATGAATAGTTCAATGAATAGTTGTGCCATAAGATGATCTTGAAAGGGGTTCGATATGTCAGAATATAGAATGACCCGCTTAGGAGACGTTTGTGCTTTCCAAGGCGGAGTAAATATCGATCGCAGTTTGCTTAACGAAGACGGAACAGAGGGAGTTCCCGTCATTCTGCATAGCGACATTGAAAAAGGGCAGGTCTCCACCTACTACACTGGTGATTATTCCAAAGAGCAGCTTGTCCACAATGGGGAATATTTGGTATCGCTTACGGATCGTTTATCCATCGAGCCTTGGAACGGCGAAGATGCCCTCTTTAGTCACCATTTCTGCCGTTTATGCCCTGATACAGAGCAATTAAATCCTTTATATATGGCCTATGCTCTCTCTTACATTTTCTGTAAGCTTGAAGATGATGAAAATACCGGTATACTCGAAGATGATGTTTCTATTGACGACTTAGAAGAAACTGTCATCCCTTTGCCAAGTTTGGAAGAGCAAGAACTTATTGCCGACGTATTGCGCAATGCTTACGACTTGATGAATTTGCAATTTGAACAGCTTGACAAATCTGAAGAGTTGTTAGGCGCTCGCTTTACTGAACTTTTCGGTCAAGTTGATACAAATGATCGCGGTTGGGAAGTTAAGCCTTTGGGCGCTTTGACCGAGCGCTTGAAGTCTCGTTCTCTTTTAGCCAAAGACAGAGTGCCTGGTGAATATCCTTACTATGATTCTACAGGCATTGTAGACAGCGTTGATGAGTATCTTTTTGACGAAGATTTGCTTTTAGTTGCCAAAGTTGGCTCGGTACTTACTTCTGACGATATCCCTATTGCCAGAGCTGTTCATGGCAAGATTTGGGCCAGCGATTTAGTCCATGTTTTGCGTATCAATCCTGATGCTGGTGTTATTCCTGAATATTTGGAGATGGTTGTCAACAGCTTAGATATTACTCCGAGTTTGCGCGGCGGTGTTATGCCTAAACTTCCCAAGGCTTCCTTGAACGAGTTGCCCATTCCTATTCCTCCCATGGAATTGCAACTTGAATATAAGGGCTTTTTGGGAACAATCGATGAACAATGTGAAAAGACGGCTCAGCGTATAACTGAAACTTCGCAAATTTGTCACAGTCTCAATCAGCGCTACTTTGAGAGCGCTATGAGCTATGAATAAAATATTTGTGCTCTCTTTAGTCTCTGCCTAGCTGGCTGATAGATTGCAATTTTTAACGGCCCTGTTTTTTTTCAAAAATAGACAACAAAAAATGGGGCCTGTTTTTTTTGCTCCGGAAAGTTTTTTTAGATAATTTATTGTATATAACATACGGTTTAGAGATAAGTAGCATATGTGCATATGATGGCTTTTTGTTACTGTAGAATGGCTGTTTTTAGCAAAATAATTCTGTTTTTTTATTAGTTTTTGGTCTGTTTAGAACTGTTACTTAAAAGCCATTTGTCATATGATGTAAAGGAGGCGCCGTCAGTAAGTGGTTTCTGTAATTTTGATGATGGCTGTCCTTAACCTATTTTTAGCTGGAGGTCTTCCGCCTCTTCAGGTGGGAGATTAAGGCGGGCGTGGAAAACCAGACCAATGAAAATACCGTGAGGTCGCACGGAGATTTACGCCTGTGGAGAGGGTATAAGCCGTTGCAATTCCTTTGAGTTGCGGTGCATTTCTCGCAGAAGCAGGAAGTTCTCACCTTCTATTAGGTGAGGGTACGTTCGCATTGTGTTGTGTTGAGTATAATTTCAGGCGCTTTTTCTGATAGGATTTGTTTTTTAGGAGTTGTGAAGTATGGATAAAGTTCATGAAAAATTGCCAGTCATGACATCCTACGATCGTTATTTGTGGTGCAAGGCCGCTCATCATAAAGCATATCGCCGTATGGGCGCTCATTTAGCTACTTATGAAGGGCAGAAGGGCGTCCATTTTGCTGTCTGGGCTCCCAATGCCGAGCGTGTTTCTGTTATTTGTGATTTGAATAAATGGACTCCCGATGTCAATCCGCTTATTCTTAATAATGATACGGGTGTTTGGCAAGGTTTCATTCCTGGTTTAAAGGAAGGCGATTGTTACAAATATGCTATTAAACCTCACCAGGACATTATCCTTGAAAAGTCGGATCCTTACGCTTTTGCGACTGAAATTAGACGTCCGGGAAGCGAGTGGGGAAAAGCTTCTGTAATTTGGGACATCGGTAAATATAAGTGGAAAGATACCGAATGGATGGCCAACAGAGTCAAGAATTCTGTTCGTCGTCAGGCCATGAATATTTACGAATGCAATTTGGCTTCTTGGCGTCGTAAAAACGGTACTGAATACCTCACTTATGAAGAAGCTGCTCGAGAGTTAGTTCCTTACCTTAAAGAGATGGGCTATACTCATGTAGAGTTTATGCCTTTAACCGAGTACCCTTATGACGGTTCTTGGGGGTATCAGTCTACCGGATATTTCGCTCCTACCAGTCGTTTTGGTACTCCCGAGCAGCTGATGTATCTTATTGATGAGCTGCATTGTAACGGCATCGGTGTTATTTTAGACTGGGTGCCAGCTCATTTCCCCAAAGATGCTTTCAGTTTGGCTCGTTTTGACGGCAGTTGTCTTTACGAACATGAAGATCCGCGCCAAGGTTGCCATCCTCAGTGGGGAACTTATATCTTTAACTATGGCCGCAATGAAGTGCGCAATTTCCTCATTTCTTCCGGTTTATTCTGGTTAGAGTGCTACCATATAGATGGTATTAGAGTAGATGCAGTAGCTTCTATGCTTTACTTAGATTATGGTAAGCAGAGTGGTGGCTGGGTTCCCAATAAGTATGGCGGCCACGAAAATTTGGAAGCTGTCTCTTTCTTGCGCGATTTTAATAGTGCTGTTATCAAAGAATGTCCCGGATGTTTTACTTGCGCTGAAGAGTCTACTTCTTGGGCTCATGTTACCGGTCCGGTCGACGAAGGTGGTTTAGGTTTCACTTTTAAGTGGAATATGGGTTGGATGCATGATACTTTAAAATTTATGTCAGACGATCCTATCTTCCGTCGCTACAGCTACAATAAGCTCACTTTCGGTATGCTTTACCAGTATTCCGAAGATTTTATTCTGCCATTTTCACATGATGAAGTTGTCTATGGCAAACGTTCGCTTTTGAATAAAATGCCTGGTGACGAGTGGCAGAGTTATGCCAATTTGCGTACTTTATACGGTTATATGATTGGTTATCCCGGTAAGAAACTCAGTTTTATGGGAAATGAGTTTGCTCAATGGAACGAGTGGAACTTTAATCAGTCTTTAGATTGGCATTTAATTACCGAGAAGCCTCATGAACAAATGCAAGAGTGGTGCCAGGCTATAAACCATTTCTATAAAGAACACCCGGAGCTTTGGGAGTTGGATAATAGTCCTGGTGGATTTACCTGGTTGCAGTGTGATGATCCTGATAATAGTGTGGCTATATTTGTGCGCTATCCTTTGGGAAGAGGTAGCGTAGTTATGGTTGCTTGCAACTTTACTCCCGTGCCGCGTTGCAATTATCGGATCGGTTTGCCTGTAGAAGTAGAAGGCACCTGGAAGTTGGAGCTCAATTCTGATGATCCAAAATATGGAGGCAGCGGCTATAAGGTAGATGAAGAATTAGCTGCTCAGCCGGTGCCTTTTGGCTCTCATCAGCTCTCTTTAGAACTTACCTTGGCTCCTTTGTCCTGTATGTTCTATACTGCCAAAACTCTCAATGCAGTAGAATCTGTTAATGATGAAGCTCTTAAAGAAAAAGTTGTTATAAAAATAGAAGAGGTGGCCGAACCTGAGCAGGAAGACGACCGCTTCAAAGATAAGCTCTCTAAGATTAAGTTTGATCATCCCCTTTCTTAGAGGTATTGCAACTGTAGAACAGTTCAAGCTCAGCCCTCAAAAAAAGGTTATACCGGTTTGAGGGCTGAACTGTTTGTATATAAAAATCAAGCAGGCAAAGCTTCCAAAATTCCTAGTTGGGGGGGGATCCATTTATACGAGAACTTTTGGGGGTTTTGGTTTTTGCTCATGGAATACCGTTTAGCTAGTCGTATGAATTTCGTGACCGCTTCGGAGGTACGCGAAATACTTAAAGTTACAGAACGTCCCGATGTCCTTTCTTTTGCCGGCGGGCTTCCTGCTCCTGAGCTTTTCCCTCATAAAGAGATTGCCGAGCATACTGCCGCTCTTCTTAATGAAGAGGGAATGCGGGTTCTCCAGTACTCTCCTACAGAGGGTTATGTTCCGCTCAGGAAATGGATTATGGAGCATCTCAATAATACTTGGGGTACGCATATAGAGGGACTGGATAATGTTATCATTACCAGTGGTTCTCAGTCCGGTTTGGATCTTGCTTCTAAGCTTTTACTCGATCAGGATGATATTGTCTGGACTGAAGCGCCTACTTATATGGCAGCTTTGGCCGCTTTTCGCATGTGTGGAGCTCAATTTGAGGAAATGCAGTGCGATGACAACGGAGTGATAATTGAGGGCTTGGAAGAGAGACTTAAGCTCCGCAAACCCAAATGTGTATACGTTATTACCAATTTTCAAAATCCTTCCGGTCGTACTTGGAGTATGGAGAGAAGGCGTCTATTTATGGAACTTATGACCAGATATGAAGTTCCTGTTATTGAAGACAATGCCTATTATGAGGTTTGTTTTGGTAATTTAAAGTATTGCTCTCTGTCTCACTTTGATACTAAGGGGCTGGTAATCAGTCTGGGCAGTTTTTCTAAAGTGCTTTGTCCTGGTTTGCGCATCGCTTGGGTTACTGGAGACAAAGAATTGATGCGCAAGATGGTTATATTAAAGCAAGCTACTGATTTGCAAACCCCTTTACTCAACCAGATGATTATTTATCGTTATTTGGCAAATAGCGATTTTAATGAACGCTTAAGGTTAATAAGTAATACTTATAAAGAACGGTGTGAAGCTATGCTTTGCGAGTTGGAGGCCTGTGCTCCTAAGGAAGTGCGTTTTACCAGACCTGGAGGCGGGATGTTTGTGTGGGTAGAATTGCCCAAAGATATTGATTCTCACAAACTTTTGAACCGTTGTCTGGCTCATAATATCGCTTTTGTACCCGGAGATGCTTTTTACCCGGTGACAAAAAAGCATAATATGGCTAGAATCAACTTTTCCAATTTGCCTCCGGAAACTATTCGACACGGGGTACGCATTCTTTGCGATTCTATAAGGGAAGAAATGGCCGCTGTTAGAGACCATTAATAATTGATTAGATAGAAAAACAAGCTGTCTTGTATATTTAAGAGACGGCTTGTTTATTTTTACCACGAGTGCCGTCCAATAACAATTTAGTTGAAATTTGCGGAGAGTTTTTCTATGAATAAAAAAGCAATAATTATCACTTGTTCGGCAGTAGTTGCTTTGTTGTTGACTTTTTTGGTTTTTTATTACGGATATTGGAAAAATACTCCCGTTTACTCTTTGACCTTGGTAAAAACAGCCATTGAGCATAATGATTGGCCATCTTTTGAAGCCAGAGTAGATTTAGATAGCGTTCTTAAGTATGCTTACGATGATGCTGCTGATTCCGTGATTGAACAGCAATTGGGCAAAAACAGTCTACTTTCGTTAGTAAAAGGCCAAGCTTTTCTCAAAGGCGCTGCTAATCTGGTAAAAAATGATGCCGTAGAGATGGCTAAAAACAGAATTAAACGTTATGTCAGCGGAGAGGACGACAGTGACGATAGTTTTGTCGATCGTTCCGGTTTTAGAAGTATCGATTTTTCTTTTTTTGATAGTTTGGGATTTGGGGCGGCTGTCGTAGAATACACGGTTATAGAGGACAAGGTTGCCGTCATGGGAGTGCGCCTTTATCCGCGTGGTTTTACTAATGAATTTGTTATGCAATTAGAAATGCAAAAAGAAAACGGCATTTGGCGCCTGAAGCGCATTAAAAATCTTAAAGAACTGTTGGATCAATTGCAAAAAGACTAAAAAAGAATATAATTCCCTATGTATTCCATGTATTTTTATTAGTTAACTTTATTTGCTTGGGTATTTTCGCTAACCAAAGTTTCTAACATTTTTTGTAAATCATCATAAGTGAGGAGTCCCTCTGCATTTTTTAGCAAGTTGCCATCTGAATCCAAAAACCAATAAGAAGGAATAGACTTTACCTTTAGTTCTTTGTACAGTTGCTGATCACCTAAAGCCATTTCAAAATTAAGCTTTTCAGTTTTGATTAACTTCTGAGCTGTTGGCAAAGGAGTATCATAAACTAAACAAATAATGCGTAGGTTAGAGCCGTATTGCAAGGCCACTTTCTTGAGCGCTTCAGTTTGGGCTATATGTTCATCAAACCAAGTCGGTGACCAGATAGTTATTATGGTGAGATGCTGATGCGTCTTGGGAGCGAAGTTCAGTTCTGCTTGAGAGTTAAGTTCTTTGGCTGTCAAAAGGGCTAGAGGTTTTCCAGTAGAACGCAAGGACGGAATAATGTCGCTTTTCAGTTCGGTTTCTGTCGGAGTTAAATTAGGTTGATTCGTTGAAGAATTGCAGCCGGAGGCCCATAGAAGTGCCAAGATGCAAAAACAGAAGCCTAAGTATTTCTTTAAATTTATCATTCCGTCTTCTCCACTGCTGCTAAGTTTAATCGGGGCTATTATTGCTTAAATTCGTCGATTTCAATATGAGGATTTACAGTGATTGTTTTAAAGCTTTTTAAAGTTACCCTTCCAGGAGGACTGCCTTTGGGCTTCTTCACTTGCTTTATGTCACAGTAGCTTATGTCGACTTTAGTAGAGTTGCGTACACGACAATTGCGGGCTGCAATTACCGCAGCAGCTTCCAAGACATCAGGAGTAATTTTCCGTCCGGCTGTTTTTATCACTACATGAGCTCCGGGAGCGCCTTGAGAATGGAGCCAAATATCTCCGGTAGCAGCCATTTTGAAAGTAATTTGATCATTCTGTCTGGGATTACGTCCGGCCAAAATAACGAAGTTTTTATAGGTAAACTTTCTGGGGCCTAAAGGACCTGTTTGTATGGAACGGGTCTTTTTTATTTCTGTATTTTGAGCGCCTTTTTTCGATTCGCTCCATTGACGGCGTATATCTTCTAACTCCTGAGCTTCGGAAGCACTTTCAGCAAAATAGAGCAATTCATCTAAAAAATCTATCTCTTCTTGAGCTCTTTGAATGGGCTCTTGAACAGAAGTAACAGCTCTTTTTAAACGATGATATTCTTTGAAATAAGTTTGAGCATTATCACTGGCCGATAGTAGGGGATTGAGTGCTACAATAATCTTTCCTTCTCGGCGTTCGATACTTAATTTACCGCGTTTAATTTGCTTAGTCTCTTTGCCGTTCTTAGTTGAACTGGGAATAGTATTTTTCGTTCCCAATTCATCTAAAATATGTATGGCTTCTGCGGGCAATTCTTCATTATCGTCAGCTAAAACCAAGCTGTCAGCGTGAGGTTCGATTTTATCTAAATTGGACAGGATAAGCTCTCCGGCTAAACGCTTCAAAGGACTAAACTTAGTGCTTTCTAAGGCTTCTAAACGCTTTTGTAAGGCTGATTGAGCTTTTTCTTTGGCTTTGATAAGCATACGCTGAACAATTTGGCGTTTATTGTCGATACCGGGCACTGAGGTATGAATATCCAAAGCTTTAAGCATGGAAGGAAAAGTTTTTTCTTCAGAATCACCTAAAGACCAAGGAGAAAGTTTACCTTTGGAACTTAAAACTGGAGAAAAATGATCTTCCTCAATTAGCATTTGCCACTGATCCAGTCCTATGGCCAAATTGTTAATATTGTCCTGATTTACCGGCTCCTTTTCAGAAAGTCCGGCTATTTTGCATATATAGGCAGTTTGCTGCGGAGAAAGTCCAAAGAGGGCGGAGCGTAGAGCTTTTTGTGCTTCTTGACCGATAAAAGGAGACAACAAATTATGTATTTCCTTAAACGATACCAGAGAAGCATCCGGTTTGCTTGGAGAAGGTGGAGTTTTATATATTTTTCCGGCTTGTTGGGCTTCCGCTTTGGTGTCTTTTACCAACATACCCATAATTTTGTCGTCTTCGTTGAGTAAATATAAATTATTGCTGCGACCGTACATCTCTAAAAGCAAAATTTTGTTGTCTACTTTAAACTTTACAATTTTTTCTAAACCGTTTTGCTCTAAGCTATCGATCTTTTTGCCTTGCAAGTACTTGCGTAGCAACATAACAAAACTTGTTGGAGCTTCGGCTGGTGGCAGTTTGGCTTCAGTAAGTCCCAAACCGGCGTTATCTTGTTCCAAACGGAAGATTAATTTATGAGTAATGCCAGGTTTGCGTACTTGCATAACTACATCCAGACGGGTAATTTGAGAAATTTTTTGTATAACGCCACCCATAATCAAAGGAGAAAGTTCCTTGACGACAGCTTTTAAGGATACTGCATCTAAATTCATAAATATATAGTTCCTTTACTATTCTCTTCTGTGTTTTTCTGTCTTTTTCTAGCTCTCTGGGCTGAGAGCCTTTGTTGCCCTTTTGACAAACACCAATTAAAAGGCGATTTATTTTAAGCAGAGAATTGGCCAGCTTTAGTTTTAAGCTTTTTTAAGGAAACGGTTGGTGGTATTTTATGGAAGAGAATAAACGTCAGGGATTACTGTTGATAGTGTCTGGACCTTCTGGAGCGGGTAAAGGTACGATAGTCAGTCGCCTTTTGGAAAAACGTTCCGATTGCATTCTTTCTGTTTCGTGTACAACCCGTCAGCCTCGTGTGGGAGAAGTTGATGGAGTAAATTATCACTTTATTTCCTTAGAGACATTTAATGAGTGGGTTAATCAAAATAAATTCTTAGAATGGGACAATCATTTTAGTGCTTGTTATGGAACTCCCAAAGAATTTGTCGAGCAAAAACGTCATGAGGGTAAACATGTAATTTTGGAAATCGATGTAAAAGGTGGGGCAGAAGTTATGCGTCAAGCTCCCGATTGTGTCAGTATTTTTTTGGCTCCGCCATCTTGGGAAGCTTTGGAAGAGCGTTTGCGCGGTCGTGGTACAGAATCTTCTGAACAATTGGCTGGTCGTCTTCTCAGAGCTCGTACCGAAATGAAAAATATGGATAAATACAAGTATACGGTTATCAATGAAGATATAAATGAAGCTGTCGAAAGCTTCAATTCTATAATCGAAGCGGAGATGGCTCTAACTTCTAGGGTAAATCTCGATCTGGGAATTTAAGATTTGATAAAAAACGCTAAAATCGAGAATCACTCTTTCCTTTTCTGTATTTAAGCCCCTATAACGAATGATAAAACAAAAGTCCGTTGTTAAAATGAACCTCAGGAGGCGGATTATATGAAGAAATTTTTCTTGAGAACTACTTTGTCAGTGTGCAGCATCGCTTTATTACTCGGTATGACTGGATATAGTTGGGCGGACTGCTCGGCAAAGTGTAAAGGCGGAGCTTGCCAAAGTAAGGCTTGCGCAACTTGCCCTCAAGACAAGGGTGATAGAGGTTGTGAGTCTAAGAGAAAATGCGGTTCGCGTCGCTATGGCAAGAAATATCGCAAAGTATCTAAAAGAATTGTCAAAGAATTGCAACTTACTAAAGAACAGCGTGCTGAAGCCGCTCCCAGTTTTCAAAAGTTTGACAGTGCCATGCTCAAAATTCAGCAGAGTAGGCGAGGCAACTTTGAAAAGGTCTTGACTCCGGAGCAGCGTGAGCAATTAAGACAGTATGAGCAGGAGAGACTGGGACCGGAGGATGGTTTTCATGAGGGGCGTCAGGATAAAATGGCCCGCCCTGACAGAGCTGAGCGGCCGACTCCCATTAAACTTAGCCAGCAGCAAAAAGATACTTTGGCCAAGTACAGGGAGCAAGAACAACAAGATCGCGAAAAAGCCTTGGCTACTTTGAAGGCAGATTTGCGTCCCATCCTTACTGCCGAGCAGCAAAGTAAACTTGAAGCTTTCAAAATGAAAGAGTGTGCAAACGCTTTCAAGTGTGGCCCCAAGGGCAAACATAAGGGCGGTCCTCGCGGAAGACATCACGGTATGAAACCTGGCTCAGGTCCTGAGCCTTTTATGAGCGGTTTTCCTCCTTTTGTGAGTGAACAATTGCAACTTTCTGAAGCTCAAAGCAAACAAGTACAGGATATTTGTGAGAAATATCAGCAGAGCCGTCAAAAACGTTTTGAAGATCTGCGCAGTGCCGATAAGAGGGAAGCTGAGCTGATGAGAAAGGAAATCTCTTCAGTTTTAACAGCCGAACAGAAAGCCAAGTTAGCTGAAATTGAAAAACAGTGTCCAGAGCGTAAAGAACGCCCTTGTCGGGATTGTCGCTAAATGGTTTGTCAGCAATATAGACAGTCTTGTTAGTTGAATTTGCGGTTTAGAGCTATACCCTCCGAATTGTCAATTGGCGGTTTGGGGGGTATTTTATTGGCAAACAATAATTTGAAAAAGGGTAGAACGCTGAATTTTCAGAATCAGGCCGAGTTTGAAAATACAAAAATGGTGTGGGCTGCGAAGATGATAGCCGAATCAGATAATCCCAATAGCCTTTTTCCTGCAGAGTTACCTCGTTTCAGCGATTCTGAATTAAAGGCGTATTTAGATGAACATACGGTTAGGCTTTTGCGCGGTATAGAGCCGCCCAGAGCTACTTTACGCCAACTGAAATGTGGTTTGGCCTCCAAAGATTTTTTAGATTGTAGAAAACTATACCGCAGTACTTTGGGCTATTGGCTTTTGCACAGAGAATTTAAAATTTATCGACGCTTGGAGGGAATTGAGGGGATCGCTAAGCACGTTTTTATGCCTCATAAGCACGTATTATGTATGGATTATTTGCAAGGCGGTCGCGATCTTAAAGCTGTGGCGCCGGGTGAACTGCCGCACAGTGCTTTAGAACAGCTCTGTATCCTTATCGAAAAAATTCATTCTCGGGGAGTTATCCATTTTGATATAGGACATGACAGCAATGGAGATTACGGGCGAGAGACCAACATTATTTGGAAAGATAATAAAATATATATTATCGATTTCGCCGGCTCTATTTACGGTTTGCCTAAGCCTCTTTTTGAAATTTTGGCTGTTCATGATCGCATGGCCATAGTAAAAGTTATTCGTAAGTTCTTTCCGCAAGAAAAGATAGATCCACACTGGTTGCCCACTCCCAACCAAACCAAATGGCTACGTTTTTTGCGTAAACTCTAAAAACGGGTAAGCTGTCCGGAGAGCGCTTGCCCGTCTTTTATTCGTTACGGAAAAATTAAATACGATGCATATATGAAAAAAGCTCTGAACGCTGCATTCTGATGCTTATGCCCAATTTGTGGCCTTCTTCTTTAATTTTACTGCGCAGAACTGCCAAATCGGGATTGTCTGTAATGCGATAGTCGGCATAAATAAGAGCCGAAAAACCTTCGTTAGTATTATGGTTGAAACGCTCTATGTCAACTATCTCTATGGCATTTTCTTCCAACATGGAAGTTATTTTGGCGATAAATTCCGTTTGACGGTTCGGATCTGTCGGTTGGTTTTGGGCAACTTCTGGGCTATGGTTGACGCTACTATGATCATAGGCCGCAATGATGAGCCTGCATACCGATCCTGGAACTAATTCTTGAATATGCAAGGGCTCGTTATCAGAAATAACAGTTTGTTTTTTTATAGTCATATTTAGTTTGTTTATGCTCCAACATTATAAAACATCAAGGCTTTCCCCAGTTCTTCGCCATTTCCGCTTTCATCCCCCCACCTAACGGATTGAGGACTTTTAGTTGACATACTCCCCATGGTTAAAGCCAGGGGATTTTGAGATACTAACGAGCCTTGTCTACTGAGAATCCGCAGGTCTTACGAGTTCTCTCTACAATGCCCTGCCCATACACTTATGTACTAAACTATGCGAAGAGAATACGATTGCCTTCAATAAAGTAGGAATACGAGAACGCAGCCAAGGGAATTTTTGCCTAAAACTATACAAATAGCAATTACGCAACAACCGTCTACCTTTAATTGCTTACGCAAATTCGGTGGACGTGCCTTATATCCCCATGCCTGAAGGCAGGGGCTTTACGGCACTTGCGGTAAAAAAAATTAATCCTAGAGTAAGCTTCGGTGAAAGACAATATAAAAAATATTTTGAGGTAACTGAAGAGGACAAGATACAAGCAATTCTTTTTTAAGGTCTATTTTTAGTCAAAAAAATTTGCTATCATGTCCCCAATGTATCGGTATTATGTACGTACTCTCAAGTGAATGGCTTTAGTCACTGCTTGATGGTGAAAGAATATTCGCTTGTACTGAGGCGTCAAGATAACCGATATTTATGGA
Source organism: uncultured bacterium (assembly GCA_934621605.1). Taxonomy (GTDB): domain Bacteria; phylum Vulcanimicrobiota; class Xenobia; order Xenobiales; family Xenobiaceae; genus Bruticola. The sequence goes on from CAKTUZ010000013.1 coordinate 67,028, forward strand.
CGAAGCGTTGTCTATTGCGGAGAGAACCTAAAAAGCTAATATTCAGCCAGCAAGTACGGTTCGTTTTGCTCCCAAAATTTATCAGCTTTGGGCTGCAGAGAATACGCATGGTTCAGTCACTATAGAAAATATAAAAATATTTCCAAGGTTAGGCTGGATTGGAAAATCAAGACAGGAGGAACCAATGTTTGGAGCTGGTTTTGGCGCATTCTTAGGCATAATGGCCTATCTTGCGATAAAAATTCTGTTGGGCTTCTACACTATCGATCCTAATGAACGTGCTGTGAAGGTTTTATTTGGCAGAGCCGGTCGTCGAAATGATGCCGGTGGCAGTTTCGCCAGCACAGATTTCGCACGTACTGACAAACAAGATGGCCAAGATGAAGGAGAAGATCGCTACAAGTATCCTAAATTGGATGTTATAGGCCCCGGACTCCACTTTAAGTGGCCTTGGGAAGAAGTAAAGCGTGTTTCCATTGCTACTCAGACTGTGGATATCGGTTTTGATCCTTCCAATCCTAGAAGTCAGAGTGCTGCTTTAAATGCAGTTACCAAGGATCAACTCAACACCAGAATTTCTGGTCAGATTCGTTTCCGTGTTTCTGAAGACAACCTTTATGCCTATCTTTTTGGTATCAGAAATCCTATTGCCCATGTAATGGGTTTTTTCCATTCAGTTTTGCGTGAAAAAATTGCTAACTACGAAGCTCCCAAAAACCCTATGCTTGATGAAGAAGAAGATCCTTTGCGTAAAAATGTGGAAGGTATTTCCATTAACGACTTACGTAAAAACCTTCAAGATATTAACGACCATATGGAAAGAGAGTGCGCCAACTCCGCTGCTCGCTATGGTATCGTTTTTGAAGCAGCCTTAATTACCAACATTGATCCTCCTGATTGCGTAGAGCAAGCTTTGGCTGCTATTAATACAGCCCACAACGAAGTTTCTTCAGATATAAGTGTGGCTCAAGCCGATGCAGACCAGACCATTGTACAATCCAAGAGGGCTGTAGAAATCCAGACTCTTAAGGCTCAGGCTGAAGTCGAGCCTTTGCGTCAGCTTTCTGACCGTCTTAAATCCTTGCGCGATCATGGTGGGTTGTATGCCTATTTACGCAATGTAAAGCTTGGCCTCTTGAGCAGAGCCAGCAATATTGTGTTGGAAGACAGGAGGTAGTTAGCTAATATGTTTTTACCTGCCTTTATTGCTGCTTTTATTGCTGCAACCGTTTTTTTTGAAATGTTACCTTACATTGCCAAATTCTTTTGGCCTTACGTCATTGTAAATGAACGCGAGTGCCATATTTTGAAATTATTGGGTAAAGTTCGGGCCCGTTTTGATGAACCTGGCATTCATTCTCTGGTATCGGAGATGTCTCTAGTCGATGCTTTTCTTTTCAACTTCATGGGTGAAGATATTGTCGTTGACACTAGCTTAGATCAGTGCTATTTACGCAGTTTGCCTGTAAACTCGGAAGAAGGCGCTCCTATGGGCATCGGTGTTTGGTATGAAATGATGGTTTCCGACCCTGTGAAATATAGTTTCGAAAACATCGACCCCGAAGGTTCTCTGCGCGCCAACGTTAGCAATGCTACAGTACGTTGTCTTTCTAATCTCACTTTGGCCGATATGATGGAAGATCGTCACGCTATGAGTCGTGCCGTACGTCAGGAAGTATCCCCTCGTTCTGACGAGTGGGGGTATCGTCTCGGTTCAGTTTATATTCGTAACGTGCACTTCCGTGACAGAAGAATGATCGCTCAGATTGAAGAAAAAGTTGTCAATCGTTTGCGTCAGGTGACGGCTGCCATTAAGCAAGACGGCAATAACCGAGTTAGTGTTATTCGCTCCGAAGCGGATCGCAAATCGGCTATCGAGTTCGCTCGTGCTGCGGCTATTCGCCCTGAAATTGTAGGTAAAGCTTTAGAAGAGATTTCTAAAGACAACGAAGTTGCCAGCGCCCTTTTCGAAATTTTAGAGACCGAAAGAATTTTGAAAGGACGTGCTAATGTTTCCATCATTCCTGCTGGAAGCAACACCGATATTTCTCGTTCTATGATGACTGTAGAAAACATGAAGCAAATTAATAGCAACTATGTTGTACCCAAATCTGCTTCAAAAGATCAAAATACCGGTTCTATGGAAATTACCTTCTAAAACTTATTGTTCGGTTATGTAGCCGTGCAATTTTTGGAGAACGCTCCTGCTTTCACTTAATTTTGAGGTGAGAAAGCGGTGAGCGTTTTTTTATGTTATTCAACGTTCTTTTTTACGTGCTCTTGAAAGGAGGCAATTTGTTCTTTTTGGCAAAATAGCCCGGAGTGTGAATCTGAGCGTTGTTAACTTTTACAGCGGTCGGTATTCGATTGTTAATTCTATCTTGGTGGTTTTGAGAGATTTAAAGCATGAGTGATTTGACTAATATTGTCGGTTCTGCTGCCCCTCGCAAAGGGCACAAAATTGTGTCTAAAGAGTTTTTGTCAGAAAACGTCTTGCGTATGCGTGTTGAGGCTAAGCTTATCGCCGAAGAACATAAGCCCGGCCAGTTTATTATTTTGCAAACCGATGTCGACTATGGTGAGCGTGTACCTCTAACTATTGCCGACACCGATAAAGAAGCCGGAACTATCACTTTGATTTTCCAGGTAGTAGGCAAGTCCACTGAAGAGCTTAGTCATTTTGAAGTAGGCGACTATATTCCAGTAATTGCTGGTCCTCTTGGCAAACCTACCCACTTAGAAAACTTCGGTAGAGTAGTGGCTGTGGGCGGAGGTATAGGTTTAGCTCCTCTGTATCCTATCGTTTGCGGATTAAAGGCTATGGGCAATCACGTTACCGTGATCGCCGGAGCTCGCAATAAGGGCTTACTCATTTTGGAAGATGAGATGAAAGCTGTAGCCGATGAATATATCGCAGTGACTGATGATGGCTCTTATGGTCGTAAAGCTTTGGTTACTGAGCCCTTAAAAGAGCTTTGCGCCAGCGAAACAGAGAAGCCCAACTTAGTTGTTGCTATTGGCCCGCCGATTATGATGAAATTCTGTGCTTTAACTACCAAGCCTTTCGATGTTAATACTTTGGTCAGTCTCAATACCATTATGATTGACGGTACGGGTATGTGCGGATGCTGTCGTATAACTGTAGACGGACAAATTAAGTTCGTTTGTGTGGACGGTCCAGAATTTGACGCTCACTTAGTAGACTTTGATAATATGCTCAAGCGTCTAAACGCCTTTAGAGAGCAAGAGACCAAAGCTCGCGAGCATACTTGTCGCTTTAGAGCTATGGTTAAAGAGATGCATGAGGCTGGGGAAATATAACTGGCTTTGATGTTATAGCTGCTCGCTTGTTAAAAGCTGGTGGCTTATGTGAAGATCGTTTTACTAAGGAGAGTTTATAATGCCTCGTTTTCATAAAGATCCTCAAATTCTTGAGCAAGAAGCTTTAGATATTTTGCACAAATTGGAAGAGAAAGAAACCTTAACTCCTAAAGATCGCATGGCTATTCCTTTGCAGAAACCGGCTGTTTTGGATCCTTTGCAGCGTTCTCAGTGGCAGGATGAAGTAGAAAAGACCTTTTCGCCTGCTCAGGCTGTGGTAGAGAGTCGTCGCTGTTTGCAGTGTAAAAATCCCAAATGCGTAGAAGGTTGTCCAGTCGGCATCGATATTCCCGGTTTTCTTCATGCTACTGCTGAAGGTGACTTTGATAAAGCCATTGCTGTTATTCAAAAGTCCAGTTTGTTGCCTGCTATTTGTGGTCGCGTTTGCCCTCAGGAGCGTCAGTGTCAGCAGAATTGTATGATTGGTAAGGCTCACAAAGATGTGGCCAAGTCTGTTTCTATCGGTAAAGTGGAACGTTTCTTAGCTGACTGGCATGCCGAACATAGCGAGGGCGCTTTGGAAGTCAAGCCCGAGAGCGGTCATAAGGTTGCCGTTATTGGTTCCGGTCCTGCCGGTTTGGTAGTAGCTGCTGATTGCCGTCGCGAAGGTCATGAGGTTCATGTTTTTGAAGCTTTACACAAGTTGGGCGGTGTGTTGCGTTATGGTATTCCCGAATTCCGTTTGCCCAAACACGTAGTTGACGAGCAAATCAACTCTTTGGTGAAGATGGGTGTTCATTTCCACACCGATTATGTGGTCGGTCGCACTCGCACTATCAAAGATCTTTTCGAAAAAGATGGTTTTGAAGCTGCTTTCATTGGCGTAGGCGCCGGTTTGCCTATTTTTATGGGCATTCCCGGTGAAGATTTAATCGGCGTTTGCACTGCCAATGAGTATTTGACCCGCGCTAATTTGATGGGTGGAATTTATCCCGGCCGCAACGATACTCCTATGTACAACTCCAAGAAAGTTGTCGTTTTGGGTGGCGGCAATGTGGCTATGGATTCTTGCCGTATGGCTAAGCGTCTCGGTGCCGAAGAAGTTACGGTACTTTATCGCCGCAGTCGTAATGAAATGCCTGCCAGACGCGAAGAGGTTGAGCATGCTTTTGAAGAGGGTATTCGTTTCTGCTTCTTGCAGAATGCTTGTGCTATCAATGGCGATGAGCAAGGACGCGTGAAGTCAGTTACTGTACAGCGCTATGAATTGGGTGAGCCTGATGCCAGCGGTCGTCGCAGCCCTGTCAAGATTGAAGGCGATACTTACGAATTAGAGTGCGATACCGTATTGGTAGCTATTGGCAATCGCTCTAATCCCTTGCTTACCTCGGCTACTCCCGGTTTAGAACTCAACAAAAAGGGGAACATTGTTGTGGATGAAGCTACCGGCAAGACCAGCTTAGACGGAGTCTATGCCGGAGGCGACATCGTTTTGGGTGCTGCTACTGTAATTTTGGCTATGGGTGAGGGCCGTCGTGCGGCTCGCTCCATAAACGAAATGTTGAGCAGTAAGTAGCTTATTATTAGCGCGGCGATTGAGCCGTTCAAGGCCGAGGCTTGAAGGCAAAACTGTATTGTGACAGTAACATTTTGAGCTTCGGTCTTGCTTATTTCTCTTGTGGGGACAGAAGTCAAATAATGGAAAAAATCTATTCCTTATTTAACAGAGCGGGCCGCAGGGCTTTGGTTGCGGCAGCAGCTTGGAGCCTAACTATAGGCTTAGCTGCTTCTTCTGTGCAAGCGCACATAGTTTATAAATATTATGAGGTAGTCAACGGCGATACCATTTATTCTATCGCTTCGCGTTATAGCCTCGACCCCAAAGAAGTTTTACGTGTAAATGCCAATACCATTGTCGACCAAAAAGGCCTGAAAGCCGGGGCAATTTTACTTATTCCTATAGATCCGGAAGCTAAACCTTTGCCTACTAAGGTCGAAACTGTAGCGAATCAGGGGGCTCCTGCTCCGGAGATAGTTAAAGTTGATAGCGACAGCAGTAATTTGATAGCAGTTAGTTCTCTTACAAGTAAGCAAGCCAACCGAGCAACTCAAAAAGCTAAGAAGAAAAAGCGTCGTTCCTATCGTCATGCTTCCAATCCGGCTCCCAGCTATAGTATAGCTATTGGCTCTGACGGCAAGGTAGTTAAAATACCCAATTATGTTCCACCTGTTGATGATGAAGAAGAATTGGCTGTTATCGGTTCTTCGGCTCGGGTAAATAGTTTATTAAATAAGGCCAGAAGCTACATGGGGGTGCCTTATGTTTGGGGTGGAGCTACGCCTTCTGGCTTTGATTGTTCTGGTTATGTTCAATATGTATATGGGCAAGTAGGTGTAAATTTACCTCGTACCGCTGACATTCAGTTTAATGAAGGACGAGCTGTATCTTTCGGAGGAGAAGCTCCGGGAGATATGGTCTTTTTTGAAACTTATGCACCGGGAGCTTCCCATGTTGGTATCTACTTGGGTAACGGTGAATTTATTCACGCCTCTTCTTCAGGATATGTCAGGGTGAGCAATTTGGAAGAAAGTTACTTTAAAGCACGTTATTTAGGAGCTAAGCGCGTTCTTTAGTTTTTTTACCGATAATCCATTACTGTGCCTAAACGATATGGCCAACTGGCAGAGATATACAAATAATGAATAATGGTGAATGTTTTCTATTGCAAGCTGGCCGTATGTCGACAAATTACCGGAATGCGTATTGTTAGACTGTTGCTGAGAGCTGTAGCTTTGATAGGTAGAGTTTGGGAAGTCAGCATGCCATCTACGCGAATGGGGACTGAAGAAGGACCGCTGATGCTTATTTTGTGCGCCTGAATATAGTGTACACTGGTTGAATTGTTGATATGCTTACCAAAATAGAAAATAGGCATCATAGCTAAAAATTTTAATTTGCTCATACGAGAGATTATACATATATCGAGTAGACCGTCATTCATTTTTGCATTAGGTGCTATCTGAATGCCAGAACAGTAACAGCGCGAGTTAGCTACAGTTATTTGCATAACATCGTGCATTTTGAAGAGGCGGCCATCTATATTAAGACGATAATTTTGGGGCGTAAAATCCAAAAGGGAACTAAGTCCTATTTTTATGCCGCTAATCCAGCGCCATAAACCTTTGGGTTCTTGCACAGGCGCTTTTGACCAAGCATAGGAATCCAACCCTATACCTATGCTTTCGGTAAAGAGTTTACCTTGTTCTATTTTGCCTACATCAACCAAACAATTAACGCCCTCTAAAGACAATTTTAAGCATTCCAGAGGATGAGGCGGCAAGTATAAGCTGGTAGCCAAGTTGTTAAAAGTCCCTAAAGGTACTATGCCTATGATGCACTTGCTGGTATAAGTACCTTGCAATACTTCTCTAACAGTATCATCTCCGCCGGCGGCAAAAATAAGTCTACCTTTGGTCGCTATCGATTTTGCTAACTGAGTAGTGTGGCCCGGATAACGGCTGACCAACACTGACCCGTTGTGCTTTTGGGCAAAATTGGCAATAGCTTGCAAATTGCGCAAACCGCGCCCTGCACCTGAAGAAGGATTGATTATAATATAAAATTTTTTTTCGGTCGCTAACGACATAACTACACTATAATAAAGCGAAAACTCTAAACAATTTTGCAGCTTTATTGTTTCGTATCGGCTCGCATACTTCGAAACTAAGCCATTCTTTTCCTAGAAATTGTCATAAAGTTTAGTTTTGACATGTTCCCCATGGCTAAAGCCAGGGTATTCTGAGATATTAACGAGCCTTGCCTACTGAGAATTAACAGGTCTTACGAACTCTCTCTACAATGGACAATTCGGTGGGCATGTTTTATATCCCCACTCCTGAAGGCAGGGGCTTTATGGCACTCGTGGTAAGTTTTAAATAGGCTTAAAAAGGTCTTTGGGATATGCAAAACGATTTAATACACGGCCCGGTAAGTAAAAATCTTATAAAATTGACGATTCCTATTCTGGGCTCTATGTTTCTTTCTACTTTATTTAGTTTGGTTGATGCTGTCTGGGTAGGGCATAGTGGCGTATTGGCTTTAGCTTCAGTGAATATGTCCAGTTTTGCCATTTGGATTATGTTCGCGCTTTCTGGAGTTGTAACTACAGGTACTAATTCACTGATTGCCAATAAATTGGGAGAAGCTATTCAGCGTCCTGAAGCGGCCCAAGAAGCTCTTGAAGGTGTGCAGCTCAGTTTGGCAGCGGCAATTTTTACCGGTTTTCTTGAATTTATAGTTTTATACTTTTGGGGGCGTGACATTCTTTATTGGATGGTAGGCAATAAGGAAGATGTGGCTGCTGTTATTGATATCGGTTATTCGTATTTGGGAATGCTGGCCGTTTTTGCCCCGTCGGTATGTATCAATGAATGTATTTCCGCAGTTATGCGTGCCTATGGAGATACACGCACACCTCTAAAGATTTACTCTATCGGTTTTGTGCTTAATTTTATTTTAGATCCGTTATTTATTTTTGGTTTGGTCGGTTTTCCCAAATTGGGAGCTTTAGGCGCAGCTATTGCTTCCAATATTTCGTTTGGCTTGGTCTGTTTGTTGTTGATTATGAAGATTACCCGACCTGGCTATCTTTTTAGATTGCCTAAGGCTAGGCCTGATAAGATCAATTGGAAATATTTGGGCCGGATTATGGCCGTGGGCTTACCCTTATCTCTAGCTTCTATTGTTTTTAGCATTGTTTATATGTCAATAGCACCGGCAATCAGTAATTTCGGACCTGAAGCTATGGCCGCTTTAGGTATTGGCCACAGATTGGAAAGTCTTAATTACACGATTCGCTCCGGTATTTCTTTAGCTTGTATTACTATGATTGGTCAAAATCTTGGCGCAGGACAAGTGGCCAGGGCGAAAAAAATTGCCTGGGTTGCTATGGGGTGGGCTCTGTGTGTCAGCCTTACAGTATTTTTGTTGTTCTTAACACTTCCTGAGTTGTGCGCTTCATTGTTTAGCAATGATAAAAATGTAATAGCCACAGCGGTTGGTTATTTGCAAATTATCGCTTGGTCTCAACCTTTTGCTGGGATATGTGGTATTGCGGAAGGCGTTTTCGCCGGTGGAAGGCGCACCTTGCCTCCTATGTGTGTGAGTATTCCTTGCTCTTTGTTGCGTATACCGGCTTGTTATACCATGGTTTTTACTTTTGGTTACGGTATAAGTGCCATTTGGTGGTCTTTAAGCTTGTTGACTATTTTGCGAGGCAGCATAGTTTTTATTATGTTTTGCGCTGGCTGGTGGCTTTCTAAAGAGCTTAAGGCTAAGCTTGCAAAAGACGCGAACGGGGAAGTTTTGCCAGTTTAACTTTATTATTAAAAACTTAAAATGCCGACAGCCTTTTAAGCTATCGGCATTTTAAGTGGCAAATCATCCACCAAAGTTTCCACTCTCGCAAGGGAAAGCGGGAACGACGAAACGATATGAAACTTACAGCTCTTCTAAGCCGACAGCGGCATTGAACTCGTCGATGAGTTTATCCAAGGGATCGAGGCTCTGGTGCAAGGAAGTCCAGTACTCTTCGTTATACCACTGCTCCTGAATTTCTTTATAGGTTTTACCCTGCTGCTCAACCCAGGTGTAGTACTTGAGGTTATGGATGCGCTTGCGATCACGATAGGTAAGCTCAGCCAGGTAGTCGGTATCGCAGCCTTCCAGATAGCGAGCATATGCAACGGCGGCGTCGACATCTTTGAAAGCGCCACGGCACTGAGTCATTTCTGCTAAGCGACTCTGGTACATAGCGGCGGAGTCGGTGAACATGGTGATAATGATGTCATTGGGGCCGAACTCATAGTATTTAGCCATCTTGATAGCGGAGAGCAAGTTAGAAATAGAGCTGATACCCAACCAGCTGAACTTAGCGAGTAAGTCTTCGCTAATGCCCAAAGATCTGAGGTATTCAATACCGGCAGGCTCGTTAAGCAAGCGCAAGAGCGTGCAAGGAGCTTCGTCATCAATAGCTATGACCATATCGGTATTCTTTACGTTGTGTACCCACGGCACATGCTTGTCGCCGATACCTTCAATGCGGTGATCACCGAAACCGTTCATGAGCAAGGTAGGACACTGCATAGCTTCGGAAGCAGCAATCTTGGAGTTGGGATAGAGATCCTTCATGTAGTCACCGGCGGCGATAGTACCGGCAGAACCTGTAGCAGAAACCATACCGCGATAACGGCCACCGGCTAACTTAACGACTTCTTCCATAGCCGGACCAGTTACGTGATAGTGCCATAAGTAGTTGCCGAACTCTTCGAACTGGTTGAAAATTACCAAGTTTTCGCCAGAGTTACGAAGTTCCCAGCACTTGTCGAAGATCTCTTTTACATTGCTTTCGCAACCGGGAGTAGCAATAATTTCACCGGCTACGGTTTTGAGCCACTCGAAGCGCTCTTGGCTCATTTCTTGAGGAAGGATGGCAATCGACTGACAGCCCAGGAGAGCGGAGTCATAAGCACCGCCGCGGCAGTAGTTGCCTGTGGAGGGCCAAACAGCCTTCTGGCAAGTAGGATCGAACTGACCGGTTACCAGGCGGGGAACTAAACAGCCAAAAGCTGCACCCACTTTATGAGCGCCGGTAGGAAACCATTTACCGCAGAGACCGATAATTTTGCAGGGCACACCGGTGAGGACGTTGGGTACTTCGATGTAGTTGACGTTGCCGAAACCGCCGCCTTTTTCGACGGGCTGGTTGTGCCAGTTAATACGGAAAAGGTTAAGGGGATCTATGTCCCAAAGGCCGACGTTCTCTAAAGCTTTGACAATGCCGGCGGGAATGAGTTCAGGATTGCGCATCTGCTTGAAGGTAGGGATGCGAATCTGTTTCTCGCGAGCTCTGGCAATAGTATGTTTCAAAGCTTCGGGATGAACGGTAAGATCGATATTGTTAATCATTATAAAAAAACACCTCTAAGCGCTGTGTAGTTTGGGCTTGTTCTCTATATGCCTTTTAATTCCTATTAGCAGTGCACTAAAATAGTTTTTTTGACATATACGAAAAAATAATTTATGCGGATTGTAAAATTAAGTTGAACACATAAAAAAACCATAGCCTCGCTCATGTGGTAGAGTATATCTGCA
>CAKTUZ010000014.1 GCA_934621605.1 uncultured bacterium
CTTCCCGGTCTGTGTCCGTTGTTTCTGTCAAAATCTGGTCTTCCCGGTCTGTGTCCGTTGTTTTTGTCAAAATCTGGCCTTCCCGGTCTGTATCCGTTATTTCCGTTGTAATACGAATGTCCCGGTCTGTATCCGTTATTTCCGTTGTAATACGAATGTCCCGGTCTGTATCCGTTATTTCCATTGTAATACGAATGCCCCGGTCTGTTTATGTTGGGGCGGTCGGGGTGATTGTTGTGGTTCCAATTATGATTGGCATACGGTGGACGTCGGCCGTTATACCATTCTGGACGCGGAGGGCGAGGACGTGGCGGCGGAGGGTTGTAACTGGGACGACTCGGTGGCGGTGGCGGCGGAGGATTGTAATAATGGTAGTTATAATTCCATGGATGCCAGCTATTATTCCAGTAACGATAGTAATTATAACCGGGCCCCCACCAGAAGCGGCGTCCGCTCCAGTCCCAACTGCTGCCATAAAAGATTTCATTTAAAAGAGTGTAGGTACCCCATTGAATAGCTGAATTTATGAAAGTGTATCCGTAGTTGGTAGTAGAGAGACCATAAATAGAATTTACATCATACGAAGGCACAGTAATCGTATTGGGATTAGTGGGGTTGATATATATGTAATTGTTTTCTCTGCTAACTTGAACGTCGTCGTTGGAGACCAATTTTTTATTGTCATAGGCCATCTTGCGTAACTTTTGTACAGCAGTGTACATTTCGTCGTTTTTATTGGTAAAAACATCTGCTAAGTCGTAAGTCCAATCCATATCGCTGGACATGTTGTAAAGTACGTCTGGGGTGGCCAGAAGGGAGACGACGCTCTCGTCTAAGTCTTGAGCTTCGGCTTTTTGGGCAACTTCTTCAAGAGTTGCTTTGGGATATTTATCTAAAAGGTCTTGGGCTGCTAAAATTTGCTGGGGATAAGTAGAGGCGATCAATACATTACCCAACAAGCTGTCTGGGTAAAGAGCAATAGGAGCCAGAGTCTGTTCAAGACTGGATAATTTTATAGCTGTCTTGGGCGCAGACTTAGCACTGACTTGCAGCGGCAGGAATATGCATATGGCCAACATAAGCGTCAGCCAAACTGCTCTGCGTATCGTAACTTTCCTCATACGCTACCTTCTCTTTCTGAATATAGATCAATATTTTGCCTTATTCTTGTTTGAGCTTATTTAAGCAGGAGCGTTCCTGCTAAAGCAAAGATAAAATATTAAGAAATGATAAATGTTATACGAGTTTAGTTAAAAATATGGCGATGAACCATTCTACCATTATTCTTTATCTGTCGCAGTAAGTTTTTTTTTGAAGCTATGACTATCGTTTAGCAGGCATTTACCAAAATTGACGGAGAAAATTGCCTTCCATGTTTGCTGTAAAGATTCTATATGAAGATGAAGCTCTATTGGTTGCTTTTAAACCGGCTGGTTTGCCCATGCATACCAATTTAGATGCTGAACGCACTAATTTTGTGGGCTTATTGCAGGAAAATCTAGCTGAGCGAGACGGTCAATCCGGCTATTTAGGTATCCATCATCGCTTAGATTTGGGAACTTCCGGTTTAGTTGTTTTTACTCGCTGCCCGGAAGTTAATGCTTCTTTGGCCAGGCAATTTGCCGAACATAGTTTAAGTAAAATATATTTGACTATAGCCTCTGCACATGGCCATTTGGCCAGCAAAGAGTGGGACTGTCGCTATGCGTTGGGAGAGCCTGTCAAGCGGGGAGGAACTGTGCGCTGGCGGCATAACCCTCACACTCAGGAAGTTGGTTTCAAAGAGGCGTGGACCCATTTTTCTCTAAAAAAACGCAAGAATGGTTTGTTATTGCTTCGAGCTGAGCTTAAGAGTGGCCGTAAGCATCAAATTCGCGCTCATTTGGCTGCTCAAAAAATGCCTATACTCGGTGATAAACTTTATGGTGGAGTTGAACAGGTCGAAATAGGAGGCCTTTTCTTACCCGTCGGACGTCCTATGTTACATGCTTATGCGCTCAAACTGAGTCATCCGTTGACGGGACGGCCACTGCAGGTTTTCGCTCCTTTACCTACCGATTTTGTCAATGTAATGCGTGTTGCGGGAATGGGAGAATTAAAAAATTATGAGACCTAAAGTTTTGGCTATTATGGGGCCGACCGCTTCCGGCAAATCTAAATTGAGTTTAGAATTAGCTCGAGCTTTTAATGGTGAAATTGTTAGCGCTGATTCCGCTCAACTTTATATAGGCGCCGATATAGGTACGGCCAAACCGACTGCGGAAGAGTTGCTCCAAATTCCGCATCATTTAGTTAATATACGCACTTTGTCAGAATCTCAATTCAGCTTGGCCGAGTTCAAACAATTGGCCGGAGCTGCTATTGAAGCCATTTGGAATCGCGGTCGTCTTCCTATTGTCACTGGCGGTACCGGTTTATATTTGCGCGGTTTATTGGATGGTTATACTTTGGTTGAACTGCCACCCAATCAGGAATTGCGAGAAAAATTGAATCAGTGTTCCTTGGAAGAATTGCTTTCAAAGTTGGCTCAGTTGGATCCTCAAACCTATGTTAAAATAGATAAGTGCAACAAGCGTCGCGTGAGCAGAGCTTTAGAAGTTGTACTGCAAACAGGTCGCTCGTTTAGCGAAGTTTCTGGTTGTAAACCACCCGATTTTGATATTCTGAAATTGGGCATAAATATTGAGCGTACTATCTTGTATGATCGCATAGATAGGCGTTGGCAAGTTATGTTTAAGTCAGGCTGGATTAAGGAAGTCGAATATCTCAAGCAGCAAGGTCATGAGGCGGATTTGCGTCGTTTGCGTATTTTAGGTTATACCGAGATTTTAGATGCTTTAAATGGCAATATTTCTTTTGAAGAAGCGGGAGAGAAGATTCGTTTTGCTACTCATCGTTATGCCAAAAGGCAACAGACTTGGCTTAAAGCCGAAACAAATTTGCATAGAATAGATTTTGGTAACAATTTATTCAAAGAAGCTGAAGCCTTAGTAAAGGCTTGGTTGGCTAAGTAGAGCCAAGGGTGAAATTTTATGGAACAGGGCAAAGAAGTGAAGTTCTACAAATGGCAGGGACTGGGTAATGATTTTATTATTTTGATCGGCGATCCGGGTGATATTTCCGAAACTTCGCCGCTGGCGACAAAATTGTGCGATCGTCATTATGGAATAGGTGGCGACGGTTTAATTTACCTATTTAAGGATAGTGACCAAATTATTAATATGGTAATTTTCAATGCCGATGGTACTTTGGCCGGTATGTGTGGCAACGGCATTCGTTGTTTGGCAGCTATGGCGTATCGGTTGGGGTGGATTGTGTTGGGAGAAGAGACTATCGTCAAGGTGGGACAGAGTCTTAAAAAAGTTACGGTTTTAAGTCGAGAACCTTATTTAATAAAAGTCGATATGGGTAAGCCGACCGATTTGAAAAAAGTTAATGGCCAATTGCCTGATCATATTGAGTATGAGGGCATGGAAGTAAATATGGGCAATCCGCATTTAGCCCTGATCTTACCCCATTATTTAATGAAAGCTGAAAGCGAAAACGGAGCTAAACAATGCCAGTTTTCTTGGCCTGATATACTCGCTTACGGTCCTGAGTTGGAGCATGCCAGCGTCGATCCTAAGAGAGCTCACGATGGACAAAATGTAGAGTTTGTTATTCCTCGAGATAAAAACAATTTGCATATGCGAGTCTGGGAGCGTGGCGTAGGTGAAACTTTGGCTTGCGGTACTGGGGCTTGTGCTTCTTTTGTGGCTGCACATTCTTTGGGATTGTGCGGTTCTGAAGTTGTGGTGCATTTGCCTGGCGGTCGCTTGGCTATTGCTTATGACAACAACGGTCACGTTATGATGACTGGTCCGGCTGAGTTTATCTTTGAAGCTTCTGTGTCGCTCTAAAATTAGATTTCTTTATCTGTTTGGAGGTAAAACAAGATGACAAATACGATTCAAGCGCCCGCTAAACGTTTGCAAGAATTATTAAAGGGACAAAAATTGCAGGGAGCTATTCTTACGTCAGCTGAGAGTATAAGGTATTTTTCCGGCTTTACCAGTACTGATGGATTGGTGTTTGTTGGAGAAGAAAACGTAGCCATAATTACCGATTCGCGCTACTGGGCTCAGGTTGAAGCTCAATGTTCGCAAGTTGAATTGGTTAAATATATCTCTCACGAACATCGCAGTTTGGCCAATGCTTTAGCCGTATGGATGAAAGAACACAAATTGGGGGGGCGTTTAGCTGTAGAAGGGCGTAGTCTGACTTTGGATGCCTATTTAAACTTGCAGGAGGAGTTGGTTGAAAGCGGCTTAGCTGAAAATTTAGTTAGCTTATCTCCGGATATTGACAAATTGCGTTTGATAAAGACAAGTCAAGAGCTTGAGGCTATAGCTAAAGCCGCTCAGGTTGCCGATAAGGCCTGGAAAAAAGCTTTGCCTTGCTTTAAGGCAGGCATTAGTGAAGCCGATTTTTGCGCAGAATTGGAGTATCAAATGCAAAAATGCGGCGCTCGTAAACCTTCATTTGATACTATCGTAGCTTCGGGCTTAAATGGTGCTTATCCTCACGCTGTAGTTTCTGACAAAATAATTAGTGCAGGCGAGTTGGTTACTGTCGATTTCGGTTGTATCGTAGATGGTTGGTGCAGCGATATAACCCGTACTATCTGGGTCGGTCAGCTAAGTGAAGAAATGATAAAAATTTGGTCGGTAGTTAAAGAAGCTCACGATGCCGGTATACAGGGATTACATCCCGGTTTAACTGGTGGCCAAGCTGACAAAATTGCTAGAGATATTATCGAAGAAGCCGGTTTTGGACCTTATTTTAGCCATAGTTTGGGGCATGGCGTAGGTTTAGCTGTACATGAAGGCCCGGGACTTAGACGCGAATCTGCTACAGTGCTTCAGTCGCATATGACAGTTACTGTAGAACCTGGTATTTATATACCGGAAGTCGGTGGTTGTCGTATCGAAGACTTGCTTTTTTTGACAGAAAACGGAGCCCAAGCATTAAGCCATTCTCCCTATCAAGTGCCGGGGCAGAGTCATCCGTTGGAATCTTTTGCAAAGATCGGCTAAGGCAAAGTCTGTTTGAAGATTGAGTCGTATCTGTTGGCACTGAACTTTTTGTTTAGCTTTTGTCGAGAAAATTTTGTGCACAGATAAAGATAATGACTGTGCATAAGTACCAATTTTGGTGAAAACAAAATCGCTATTCAGGGCAGGAAAACGCCAAAATAAGCAAACAATATTCTGCTATTCGATTTAGATAAGGGTGGATTTATGACGGAAAAACTGCGTATTGGAGTTATGACCAGTGGCGGCGATGCCCCAGGCATGAATGCAGCAGTACGTGCTGTTGTTAAAAGCGCCAAAAAAAAGGGAGCCGAAGTTTACGGTATTTATAATGGCTATGTCGGTTTGCAACATCCGGAAAATGGTGGTGTCAAGGAACTTACCGTCGGAGAAGTCAGCGGTATTATTAACTTAGGTGGTACTATTTTAGGTACGGCTCGCTGTGATGCTATGCTTAAGCCGGAAGGCCGCCGTAAGGCTATTTCCACCTTGGTACACTATGGTATCGATCGTTTAATTTGTATAGGTGGGGACGGATCTCTGACTGGTGCCGAAAATTTGCGTCGCGAGTGGGCTGAAACGGTTAAGAACTTAGTTGAAGCTCAGGAAGTGCCTGCCGATTCCTTGGAGAAACATCCTTTCCTCAGCGTTATCGGTTTACCCGGAACTATCGATAATGATCTTTGTGGTTCCGATATTACTATCGGAGCCGATACTGCCTTGCACCGTATAGTTGATGCTGTAGACTCTATTTTCAGTACTGCGGCCAGCCATCAGCGAACTTTTGTTGTAGAGGTTATGGGGCGTCACTGCGGTTACTTGGCTGTGATGACCGGTTTGGCCACAGGTGCCGAATGGGTACTTATCCCTGAAGATCCTTGTCCTGACGGTTGGGAAGAAAAAATGTATGCTGCCTTGAGTAAAGGTCGCCATGCTGGTAAGCGAGCCGCTATTGTTATTATTGCTGAAGGCGCCCGTGATATCCATGGTAAGCATATCTCGGCTGACTATGTACAGAAATTCCTCACCCAAAAAGGCGAAGATGCTCGCGTTACTATTTTAGGACATGTGCAGCGCGGAGGTTCGCCTTCAGCTTATGATCGCAATTTGGGCAGTTTACTCGGCCATGAAGCCGTCAAATACGCTTTGCAAGAGAAAGTGCAGCACTCTGTAGTAGCCGTTATTAAAGGCAATCGTCCCGATGTTGTTCCCTTAATGCAAGCAGTAGAAGATACACATAAGGCTCAACAAGCTTGCATAAGCGAAGAGGATGATGGGGCATTAAGATTGCGTAGTCGCTCTTTGGCTGATGCTTACGGACTTTTCAAAATTGCCAATGCTACCGAACTGAAAAAACAGATTCGCCATCCTAAGCGTATTGCTCTCGTACATTGTGGAGCTCCGGCCCCTGGTATGAATATGGCCGTACGCACAGCTGCGCGTTTGCTGATTGCTCAAGGTCATGAAGTTGTTAAAGTTCAGGGCGGTTTGTCCAGTTTTCTCGGTCATTCTGATAAAAATCGCGACAGGATTGAATATAAATCTGAGTTGGAACCTAATCTTGCATTGCATCCCAATAAAGATATGATCGTAAAAGGTGATCCTCGTTTTCAGTACTTGGATTGGATGAGTGTTTCCGGTTGGGCTTGTGAAGGCGGTGCTCGTATAGGCACTTGTCATACTAGTTTTAAGCCTTCTGATTTGTACGCTGTTTCCGCTTCAGCAAGGGAAAAAGGTATCGATGCTATTATTGTTATCGGCGGTTGGGAAGCTTACGAATGTATCAACACTTTGTATAAAGAGAGATACAGAACCAATAACGGATCCGGTCACGGATATCATTTAGATATCCCTATTATTTGTGTGCCTGCTTCCATAGATAATAATTTACCTGGCAGTGAGTTTAGTATTGGCGCCGATACGGCTTTAAATTGTATTATCGATTGTGTGGATAAGATTAAGCGTTCGGCTGTAGCTAATAAGCGTACCTTCCTTATCGAGGTAATGGGTGCTGAATGCGGATATTTGGCTCAGATGAGCGGTTTGGCTACTGGTGCTGAGTATATTTATCTGAATGAAAAGCCCAAAAATGCTTCCGATATTTTGAAAGATATTGAACAGTTGAAGAAGCAATTCAATCAAGAGGGACGCACTGTAGCTTTAGTAATCAACAATGAAAAATCTAATTACAGTACTGGAATTTTGGAAGCTATTTTTGAAACAGAGTGTAAGGGTGACTTTAACGTGCGTCAGGCTGTGTTGGGGCATATCCAGCAAGGCGGTGATCCTACTTCCTTCGACCGTACTCTTTCGGCTAGATTAGCTAATGCTGCCGTAAATGAACTCATGAAGATCTTTGATACTGACGGCAATACTATGGGATTTGTCGGTCAGCAGCCTGAGGGTGTAAAATTCTTCGATTTTTACGATTACGATCGTATGACTGAAGAAAAATGTCGTCGCCCTAAAGATGAATGGTGGCTGAATGATTATCTTGAGTTAAATGAAAATTTAACCTAATAGGGCAGAAGTTTTCTACCTCCACAAGTGGGAGGGATAAAAACGGGGATATATTTGCTGTCTGCTGCCTATATAGAGAAGGCTCGGTTGCTTATTTGAAAAGCAATCGAGCCTTCTTTTTCTAGTTGTCTAAATTGCGGAATTTATGGATAAGTTCAATTTTAGCTTCCAGTAATTTTGTGGTTAGAGAAATATGGTAAATGTGTGGATTGCGCATGCGCAATACGCCGGTATCCAGAGCATTTAAGTCGTTGAGTCTATTTTGACGCAGCTCTTCCAAACTTGGAGCCGGGCGAGTGCGCTGACCGTTTGTCCAAACCGTCTCCAACATAGGCTCCATACGACTAATATCTTCGCGTTTAATGGTGCGGAACATACTCTTCTCACTGGGATGGTGTAGAATAATGCGTTCTTCCAAGTCAGGTCTTTCTTCAGCAAAACCTATTAAGTCGGCGGTGGCACGATTGCGCTTATCATAAATACGCCAGGCTGTTTTGTGGCCGGGATTGATGAGCTTGGAAATGGAATTGGAGAGTTTCATAGCTGGCACCCACTGACCGTTTACTTCTAAGGCTACCAATTTATAAACGCCACCCAGAGAAGATTGGCCTGAAGAAGTAATTAAACGCGTACCTACTCCGTAAGAGAGGCGCTTGATGACTCTGTCAGCGTTGACTCCGTTGCGGCTGGCTTCATCTCTGATTTGGGCGTGAATTTGCAAAATAGTCATTTCATCCAAATCATTGGAAAGAACAATACAGGCATCGGGGAAGCCGGCTTCATCCAAAACTTTGGAAACTTGCATAGACAGGTAAGCCAAGTCGCCGGAATCTAAGCGTACACCTATCGGCTTATAACCTTTATGGCGCAGTTTTTCAAATACGGTAATGGCGTGCGGTAAACCGCTATTTAGGGTGTCTATAGTGTCGATTAAAAGCAGACAATTATCGGGGTAAAGATCGGCGTAGGCTTGGAAAGCATCTAATTCTGATTTGCCTAAGGCCATCCAAGTTTGGACCATAGCGTGGGAGTGGGTCCCTTTGGGAGGCAGACCCATAGCGCAGGATAAGCCTACATTGGAAGTATAGTCACAGCCGCCGATTAAAGCTGCTCGGGCACCTTGGTTGCCTCCTAGACCGTGAGCCCGACGTAGACCAAATTCCATAACCAATTGGCTGCCGCAACTATGGCGTATGCGTGAAGCTTTGGTGGCAATAAGGGTCTGGAAGTTGATACAATTTAGCAAGGCCGTTTCCAAAACTTGGCCCATTGCTAAAGGGCCTTCTACCATGGTTAGAGGCACATTGGGATGGACTACGCGTCCTTCGGCCACCGATTTAATGGTTAATTTTTTGAAATTGCCTTCTTCACGCAACCATTCCAAGAAGTCTTTTTCAAAAACTGGTTTGCCAAAACTGTCTTTCTCTCTGGCAAGGTAGCCCAAAGCTTCGTCGTCGAAGCGGACGCTGTCCATCCAGTCGAGCAACCATTCCAAGCCTGCATTGATGCAATATCCGGCCTGATGTTCACCATAATTTGGGTAGTTGCGGAAAAAGTGATCGAAGTGGGCTTTTTGTTCATGGATACCGGATTTAAAGTAAAGCTGAGCCATTGTCAGCTGGTACATATCAGTAAAGAGGATGCCTTCCATGAGCTTAAATTGAGAAGTGTCCATTTGTCGGTAAAATCCTTTATCAATGATGGATGTAAAAAAGTATAAAAAGAGGTCGACTTCAGTGGCCAGAAAAAGATATTATCCGCAACTGAAGACGACCTAGGATCCTAAAACTATAAATACCTGGCGTTACTCAAAGCGGCATAAGCGCAGCCTATGAGATTGGCATCTTCTACTTTGATAATAGAAAAAGTCATATCGGCAGGAATCAAAGAAGGTAAAAGTTTGGCTACGCGAGGTGCTAAGGCGGGATCGGCCCAGTAGCGGCTACCTTCGGCAGTAATGCAAACCCGTCCCTTATTACCTAAAACACGAATTAAGCCAGCTAAACCAGCAGCGATTAAGTCTGCAGAACGATTTAAAATTGCTTCTGCCAAATCGTCATGCTGACGATCTCGCAACTCTACTAATTGTCCAGTGCCTTTGTATGGGTCAAAGGAGTCACTTTCGCCATTGGCTTGTGTGTAGAGGAAAGGCAAATAGTAGCCCGCGACAGCTTTTTCGTAGCGATGTTGGCCCGGATTGTCTAAACTTTGGTCTAATTTGTCATCAAACTGATTGAGATAGAGTGGATAGAAGTTGCCTGATTCTAAATTGACGGCCATACTATCCTGTTTCCAATCGAGCTTACTCAGTTTATTATCATCTTTTACGGCAACAAAAGCTGCCATGTTGGTGCCTGTTCCGGCGATAAGGCCTATATAGTGCTCAAAGTTATGGGCGTTGGCTCCGGCTCCGGCCAAAAGAGTAGCCACAGTATCATTTAAAACCGTAATGGAATCGGTTTTGTAACCTTGACGCTGTAGAGCTTCGAGCAACATTTTGCCGACCAGATGACCTTCTACGCCCTGAATATGAACGTCTTTTGTCCATTGGAGCAATTTGGCGTCCGCTTTGGGAGTGGATTGGGCTGGATAAGAAAAACAGTAACCGACTGGCAAGTTAGCTTCGGGATTGAGTTGCATGGCTAAAGAAGCTTGCAAATCAAAAAATTCTTCTGCAGAAATAGATTCGCCGTGACGTCCGGCTGGAATGGTAGCATGAACCGGTCCGGCTTCAAGTTTATGGGTGCCGTCCGGATTTAATTTAATAATGGCCGCTCTAATATTGGTACCGCCGGTATCGACAACTAACACGGTTCCGCTGATACCTTGAGGCGGCGGAGCTAAATAAGCGGGGATAGCTTTGATTTCTTGGCCTTCTCTAGCCAAACCTAACTTAATGCGTTCGCTTAGTACACTGGCAGTTTTTTCGAGTTGTTCCTGGCTAAGAGTAAAACTTGCCAGAAGATCTGGAGTGTGAGCCATAATTTGTTAGCCTCAAGTTGTATAAATTCAGTGCGCAGCCGACAGCTTGCGCCAAGTTCAGCAGAGCCTTTTGCTTAGCTGGGTCTCCACTTAAGATTTTAGTACTTCGGTAAAAATCGTGAAAATCTTTGAGCAAGTTGTTAAGCTGTCCTTCTAAACGTTTAATTGTTATGGGAAGTTGCGTAGAACTTTTACTGTTTGTTAAATGAACATAATAAAAACAGAGGCTTTCGGTTTGAGCCAGCAACTGGCGCAATTGCGGTTGTTTATATAGCTGAATTGCTTGGAGAAGCCAAAGCGACTGTGTCGCATGGATATGGCTGTCAGCTTTATTAAGCCAAGCTAAGCGGTATTCGGCGCGGCGCCAAGCTGGGGAAATAAAGAAATTTGGGGCAATTAAACGCAAGCTTGGCGCCGCGCAGGTGGTAGCTGTCGGCAGAATCGATGTTGACAATGTATGTAGGGACAACTTGGCCCAGGCTAAGGCACTTAAAGTGAAAGTTAAGAAATGTCGGTTGGGCGCTTCTATTTGTATATATGCATCTAAGGGTTGATTTTTATGGATTAAGGGAGGCGCTTGTATATTTATCGTTTTGATCAGGTGGGTCAAATCAGTCTTTGCACCTTGAACCCAAGATGTTATAGGCAAAAGAAAAGCGCCCTTAAACCAGCGGTTGGGAAAACCGTCTTGGAAAGAGAGCGCCGAAAAACAGGGGCTAATCTCGAGCGAACAGTCAGCTAAATATGCTGCCCAAGCCGGGCTTTGTAAAGCCGCACATAGAGCTGAACGCCAGGTAAAAAAATTTAGTTCGCTCAAACTAGAGCAAATCGCGGTCATGATATAAAACCGACGGCTGCAGCTGAGGGGCTGAAGGCGTCGGATAGAGAGCTATTCAAAAGTAATGTTGCCGTCGGCGTCTTCCTTTTTCAAAAAGGCGACGACAAGATCGTAAATAGCCAACAAAGCCGGAATACCAGTCCAGCAGAAAAGAAAGTAGAGTATACCGGCTGTATTCTTTTTGATGTAAAATTTGTGAATACCTATGCCCCCTAAAAAGAATGTTATCAACAGATATATTACTTTGTTTACTTTCATGGCCGATGCTCCTTTTTTTGAAGTAGTTGAGCTGATGCTGCAAAAGTGCAACAACATTTTATATTTTCTTCATAAATGTTATTTAACCATTTATTTTTTTATCACTTAATAGTAAAAATTATAAAAAAAGTCAATTTCTTCTGAAAACGTCCTCAAGTAGGAAGTGCTGCTCTAAGGGCGGAAGGAGGGGCGGTCATGAGCCAAGATATTTTCAATCCCAATTTATATAATTCTGCTGCTGAAGTTTTGCAAGCTTTGCGTCGCGACAATATAAATTTAAATCATCGCTTGGGGGCCCGGCTTTGTGCTTTAGGGCGTAAGTCTATTCTTTTTTCTCCTGCTTTTTTGGAAGAAACGGCCGAGTCGACAGATTTTGCCTCCTGTTTGCGTGACAAACGCTGGAATGAATTGGCTACGGATGATGAAGAGGGAGCCAATGCCATACTTAAAAGCATAGGCGCTCGGGCCAAATCGGAAGGCGGTGCTTTATATGTGCGCACTGAAGATGAAGTTTGGAATGAACCTGTCGCAGAAAGTAAGGCGTTAGTTACGGCGGGAATGTTGGCTCCGCAAGTGCTGGGGATGGCCGATGTGTCGGCTATAAAAGGGGTACTTTGGGATCGTAACCGCTTGGAAGAAGCTTCATTAGTTTTACTGGACAGTGAAAATAGTCAAGATTTAATCGAAGCTTTTCGCTATTTATTCAGAGCTTCGCTGGCCTGCAGACAAGACCCGACCGGTTTATTGGTAACTGCCTTTAGAAGGGGCAAAGCAGAACTTTCTACTGAAGTCGCCAAACAAATTCGTGACAATTTGGATAGCAATTTAGGGCGTGCTTTGCTCAGTTTGTTGAGTTTAGACTTAAAGAAATTTAAGGATGCTCTCTTTTATTTTAATCAACCTGAACAGAGCAAATTTAGGGGATTATTAGGTCCTATTTTACTTTCAGCTCTTTGGCCTTTGGTTAAAGAAAAGGAGTTTAAAACTCAGTTGTTGCCCAGTTTGCCCCACCTGGCTCCTTTAATTGCTCAATGTGTTCAAGGTCGAGATAGAGGAAAAGTTCAGGAAGAAGAATTCTCCGAACTTACTGAGTTTCTTGATGCTCTTTTAGATCAGCTAGAAACTTTGGAGTTATCAGAGCGCTTTGCTCTCTCTGCTTTTATTTTTGATTTGGCTCCCCATTTTCCACATTTGGGAGATTATTTGCTCAAACGACTTAAAGTGACCAATCTACCCGGCAGTGTGGCCTTTTTAGGTAATATTTTATCGCGTTTACCTAAAGATGATGAGGCTTACGATTACTTGAAAGAACGTTTGCTACAATTATTTAAAGAACATGGCAGTGAAGCCGGTTTGAGTCGTCGTTTGCGGGCCACCTTGAAAAATTTGGGATCGGCCGTTTTGGAAGAGCTCAGTTCGGATTGCTTTTTGACAGATCTTGATGAGACCAGGCGTATTTTTGTTGTTAATTTATGGGCCGATTTTCGCCAATCCGAGCAAGAAAGGCACAGTAAAGCCGCCGATTGTATTTCTCATGGGCATCAGGAACCATGTTCATGTGGTTGCCATCATGAAGAGTTTGGCCATAAGCATGAGCAAGAGATGGAAATTTTACTTTCCGAATTTCACAAATGGGCTGGAGCTTGTGCTCGCGGAGAAGCTTTGAGCTCTGTTCATATGGAAGATGTCTTTGCTCGTTATGTAATCGGACGTTTGATGGCTCAAGATAGAGCTTCTACTTTGGCTTTAGTGCGTACGCAGCAATTGGATGTGCCCAAAGTTCGGGAAGCTTTGCAAAAGTTGGAAAGTAAGTGGCGCTTTGCTTATTCATTTTTATTTAGCGAAGCTTGCTCTTTGGATGGACCTGATAATTTGGTGGTTCTATCGCTGTTGGCTTCTTGCGGGCAACCTGCTTTAGAATTTAGCTTTAAAGTGGTCAGCGAAGATGCCGCTTTAGAGTCAGGTGGTGAAGCTTTAAAAGTCGGTACTTTTGCTCTGTTGCTTCATTGCCCAGAAATACAGAAACTTGATTGTCGGCAGGAAATAGAAGACATGGCTGCTCGGGTTTTTGAGTTCCCCAGCCTTAAAGAAGTTGAACCACAGGATGAAAATAAAAAGCGCCATATTGTTTCTGCCGTTTGGCAAAGCTTAGGTTATTTGGGCTCAGCACCTACCATTAGTGATACTTTGCGCAGTCGCATAGTCAATAGATTGAGTGAAAGGCTTAGTGATAATTCCGCTCCTAAAGTTGAAGCTATTTTTAGTATTTACCGAGTGGCAGGTGTGCAAGTCAGGACTGAAATTGAGCATATTCTGGCTCAAGTGTTAAACTCGGCCGAACCAGATCGTCACCTTTTACATTATTGTTTGCAAGGGCTGTTGGATATGTTGAAAGATGGTCCTATGTTGGTTGAGCCTGAGGCTTTTGTAGCTTTGTTGTGTCGTACAGTTTTAAGCAAGAGTCAAGAGCCCAGCCTCAATGATATTATGAAACAAGTGTTGAGCAATTCTGCTGAAGGGGATGGCGTGCAAGCACCTCAAGCTTGGGATCATGCCGATAGAATTTTGGCTCTTTCAATTATTGGAGCGGTCGCTTGTCATCCGGAAGCAGATGAACATTTGCATCAAATGTTTGTCTTCCGTCTTTTTTCTTTTTTGGAAGATTGGTTTGAAGGAGTAGAAAAAGGCGTTAATTTATATGCCTATCGCGGTAATCCTATTTGGGGAGCCTTAAGTGAATTGCTGCAACGCGACCGCTCCAATTTTACTTTAATTTTGGCACGTCGGGCGGCGCTTCGTCTTATGGCTGATTATAGGAAACGCTTGGAAGGGTGTGATTTAACTAAAAGTGAGAGTGCCCAAAAGTTTTTGCTCAATATTTTAGAGGTTAGCAATGGGGTGAACTTAAGAGTTAATGGTTTAAATGTTGAATTAGATCGGGCTGTGCTCAATTCACTTACTGATGCAGTGCGCAACAGTCCGCCCGACAATAAAGCTGCTCTGTTTTTGCTAGAAAATTTAGCTAAGAGGCGTATAGTGCGCGACGAACTCCAGGAAGATTTAGAGATTTTCTTGGCTCTCAGGGAACAAAGTTCGGCTCAATAGACGTGTCCTTGAGGAACCATAGTAACGTAGGTAAAAACCGTTGTCGTTATCCTGGCTTTGTTTTAGCAAAAGGCTGCTGTCCAGCCAAGGGCGTACATCGTTTTGTAATCGCAAGCTGGGACTGTTGCCGTTGCTAATGAGCACGGTCAGGTTATTCGGCCATCGAGAGATCACTTGCCAGTAAGCTTGGGGCCGATTTATGCCTATAATTGTTATGTTGGGAGAAAGTTGGTGTTCGGCACACCAAAGTTGCAATTCCATAGCGGGACTTTCTCCTTTTAATTCGCAACTGTTTAGTTCGGCCAAAACAATCAGAGGCAGCGGTTGCTTGAGCGTGCTATTGAGTGCAGCCAAGCGTCGGCATACTTGAGTAAGCTCGTCAAACCAAGGTTGTTGTAAGGGGAAAATCGTAAAAAGAGTCGGTTTAAAAGGATTTACCGAAAAATAGGTTTGGTCGGCCCCTATGGCAGGTTGGAGCGGATGGAGGCTTTCTTTCAAATTGGTTATTGTATTTCGGTTGCTGCGAGGAATGTTAAGGCTGAGTCCTTCGCCAAGGAATTGATTGGGAGCCATTTTAGGTAAACAAATCGGCCAAGAAGGCTGGATCCAAGCCAAGCTAAAGAGAGCCGCCTCCAGCCACATGAGCAAAATCAGCATTATACTTAGGATTAGGCTCCATTTGTGCTTGCTGAGTTGTTGCAAAGAATAGGCTGCCAAAATAGCCAGCCATGGCAGCAGCGGAGCAAAAAAACGCTGATAAGCATGGTCCCAAGGCAAAATTTGCAGTAACAGAGCTGGAGCTATCAGGGCCGCCGCCCAAAAGAGATTCCTTTGTTTACCGCGCCGCTTTATAAAGCTGAGCGTCAAACCTAATAGGACTAAAAAAAACCAGGGGAACGGCAGCAAGTCGCTTTGGCAAGCGGCGCTGATATAACTCAGCCAAGCTGCCGGTATATTACTTAGCCAAGCTAAAGCGCTCAATCCGCTGCGACTGAAATTAGCGGTAGTGTGGCTGCAGATGGCCTCTAAATTGGCTGTATAGCTCCAGGCACTCAAGCTAAGGCCTAAACAACAGGCTGCCCAGCCGCGACTAAATCGTCGCCAAGCTGGCCGCAATGAGGATTGGGAAGTAAAGTAAAAAGAGGTTCCTGCAGTCAGAGCGGCCAAAATAGGGCCGACTTGCCAACAAGCTAAGTTCCAAGCTTTTAATTCGTGAAAAGATTTATCGCTGTTTAAGGCGGCGGCCGTAAAAATTAGCAAAATCAGTAGACTGCTCAGGCAGGCCGACCAAGGACGACAGTCGGTATGCCAAGCTTGGCTTAAGCTGCGGAGCAAAGGTGCCGCTTCAGATTTTACGGCGCGATAAAGGCTGCGTCCCAATAAAGCCAGACAGAGCGGTAAGGCCCAAATGGGCAAAAAACTGTATTTTATTTGAGCACCCAGCCACAGAGCTAGGCTGAAATATAGGCAAGGGAGCAACTTTTTAAAGTCGGCACTTTTCAAATAAGTTATGTAAAGTATTAGTAAAGGTATGGCCAGCGGATAATCTAACAAAAAGGTGCGCAGTCCTTGTAAGGAGCCCAAGCTGAAAGTTAGGAGCAAAAAACTGAGCCAGCCAGTTTTAGGGCCGTGCAAATAGGAAGCTGTGCAGGCGGTTAAGCTTGCGTAAATTAAAAATACAACAATTTGCAATAGAGCAAAGGTGGTGGGAGTGCAAGAACCCAAGGCTATGAAAGGTCGAGCCAGGGTGAAAAGTGCCGGAGCATGCAGTAATTCTTGACAATTGCCTTGCTGAAAGGCTGTATAAGCATAAATTTTTAAGACGCTTGATTCACCGAAACAGTAAGGCGATGACAAGTAGCTCCAATACAAACTGCCTGCCGACCAGATAAGTGTCCAAGTAATAATGGTTGCTTGAAAAAACTTAAATTTTACGGAATTACTGCGCATGTGGGGCAGGTTAGCATATGTTTGGTTTAAGCGCAAATTCAAAAGCTGTTGCCTATTATCCTAGGGAGAGAAAAGGCTTAAATAGGCACTTCGGACTTAGCAAAGGGCAGGAGAGGCTGTGGGCATTACAGAATGTTTAGACCTATTTTGAAGGCGTTGTGGTGTTCCTGTCAGTTTATAGTACAAGTACAAGCGTGGTGCCGTTGCTTATAAATTGGGTTTATGGTTGCTTAGGGCTTGGCTTTGGTTTTGTCTGTTCTTATAAGATAAAAGTTCGTTACACAGAGGCAAAGCTGAGAGTGCCGGGGGCTGGGGTAGGCTCAAAAGCTAGAATTTCAGGTTCATGATGTTTCAAAAATTCTTGAGTAGATAAAAAAACTGGTAATAAGTATGACTGCATATTCTGTTCGGATAGGCAATATCTGTATAGGTAAAGATGCTCCCGTAGTTGTGCAAAGTATGGCCAATA
Source organism: uncultured bacterium (assembly GCA_934621605.1). Lineage (GTDB taxonomy): Bacteria > Vulcanimicrobiota > Xenobia > Xenobiales > Xenobiaceae > Bruticola. The sequence continues at coordinate 17,195 of CAKTUZ010000014.1, forward strand.
CTTGCACTGCTCAGGTTGAGGAGACGGTCGCTCAGGTGTTGGAATTGGCTCGTGCCGGTTCTGAATTGGTTCGTTTTACAGTGAAGGACGATGATGATGCCAAAGCTGTTCCCTACATTAGAGACAAGGTACGTGAAGCAGGATGTCAGGTCCCTTTAATAGGAGACTTCCATTATAACGGTCATTTACTCTTAAGTCGTTATCCTGATTGTTTGCAAGCTCTGGATAAGTTACGTATTAATCCTGGCAATGTGGGAGCCGGTCAGCACCATGATGATAATTTCCGAACTATGGTCGAACTTATTGCTAAAGCTGATAAGGTAGCCCGCATTGGTGTAAATGCCGGCTCTATTGATAAAGAACTTTTGGCTAAATTGCTTGAAGAAAACAGAAAGTCGACCGCTCCAGTCAGCGATAAAGAGATATTTTTGCGTACTATGGCCGAAAGTGCTATGAGCTCCGCTGCTATGGCTGAAAAGTATGGTTTGGCTCCTGATCATATTGTGCTGTCGGCCAAAATTTCCAACGTTCCCGATTTATTGTCTGTTTATCATGATTTAAATAAGCGCTGTCCGTACGCTCTTCATTTAGGCTTGACTGAAGCTGGCGTAGGTATGAAAGGCCTAATTAGTTCTGCAGTGGCTTTGGGTATTTTGCTTAATGAGGGTATTGGTGATACAATTCGCGTTTCCCTCACGCCTAAGCCGGGTGAAAGTCGCACTCAAGAAGTTTATGCTGCTCAGGAAATTCTGCAGAGTTTGGGACTTCGTCAATTTTTGCCTCAAGTCGTTTCCTGTCCTGGGTGTGGTCGGACTTCCAGTCAGCTTTTCCAAAGTATCGCTTTAGAAGTAGGTCAGTATTTACGCGAGCGTGCTCCTATTTGGAAAGAAAAAGGGTTAAAGGGGTACAGTCAGCTTAAGGTTGCAGTTATGGGCTGTATTGTTAATGGCCCTGGTGAGGGAAAAGATGCCAATATCGGTTTGTCTCTTCCCGGGCGCGGCGAATCTCCCAGGGCTTTGCTTTTTGTGGATGGCCACCATGAAGCTACTTTGGACGGCGATAATTTAGCCGAACAATTTATTGAACGTATTGAGCGCTATGCTGAGCTAAAGTATTCTTCTCGGAGCAATTCTTAGGCTAATTAGGCCAGTTCACAGCAGGAGGTTTTTAGGTGGCTAAACTCGGTTTTATGGTAACTCGCTCTCTAAGTGTCAGCACCGGTTCCCGAACTTTGTCTCTTTTGGCAGCGGCAGCTCTAAACAAAGAGCATAAAGTATGTATATTTTTTACTGCCGATGGTGTTTATCAGTGCATACGCAAACAGAAGCGTAAGAGTGATGATGACGGCGATTTTCAGCAGAAATTGCAAAAGTTTGCCTACGCCGGAGCCGATGTTCTGGTCAGCAGCGCCTGTTTGGAGTCTAGGGGTATTTCTATCGGCAATATGTGTTCGGGCGTAAGAGTTGTCACTTTTGAAGAAATTGCCAAAATGATGGGACAAGTAGATCAGGTGGTGTGCTTATGAGTTATCCTTGCGGTTTTCCTGCTAAAAATATAGCGTTGTTTGTCAATAGAGCCAACTATGCAGAGGATAGCTTAGCCGAAGTGCTTACTTTTGCTATCGGTTTGGTTGGTGGTTTGTCCGAACATCGCTTGGATGTGGTTTTTATAGGCGACGGTGTAACCGAATGTATCGCTTCAAGACTAAATGATATTACCAAGCCCTATATGACTTCGTCCAAAAGTATGGGAGTGGCATTTTGGGCTGATAAATATAGTTTGGAATTGCGCGGCATGTTAGAAGACAGTCTGTTCGCTGGTTGTGCGGTCATTTCTCCGGAAGATTTGGCCGATTTGGTCAAAAAATCTGATATGCATTTGAGGCTTTAGAATATGGGTACGGACGAAAAGAAGGTTCTCTTTGTGGTAGGACGCGATTCTGTTGTAGAGGCTCGCCGTATGTTGGGTTACTGTAAGAAAGCGGATGTTTTTTTGGTAGGTCGAGGACTTTTGCTTCCTACAGCTATGTTTCCTAAGCGAAAGGTTTATGCACTGCGTGAGGAAGCGGAACTTATGGGCGTGGGTAACAAAACCGGCGAGGGTTTAATTTTAACAGAAGCTTCCGATATGGTAGATATACTTCTGGAGCATAAAATATACAACTTTAGTTAAGCGGTTAACAGCTCTTTGGTTGAAGAGCTGTTTTTTTTGTGACTTAGACTGAATAACGGTTATTTAAAATTGTCAAAGGCTTAAATTAGGAGCAGAAGATGACTTTTACTTATACAGAGATTAAACCTGTGGAAGAGAGTTTTGCCGCTCAGTGCTGGGAGCACCTCAACCACAAGAGCATTCCTCCACGCTCTATGGGCCAATTGGAGCAAGTTGCTGTTAAAATAGCTTGTTTGCAAAAAAGCTTGCGTCCATCTTTAGGCAAGCCTCCGGTAATTATTGGAGCTGGTGATCATGGTGTTTTTGCCCAGCGAGTAAGTTTTGCTCCCCAAGAAGTTACTTGGCAACATAGTATAAGCTTGACTCATGGTGGAGGTGTGGCCGGACTTTTTGCTTCTAAGCAAGGGTTGTCTTTAATTTTGGTCGATGTGGGAGTTAAACATAAGTTTAAGCCTGAAGACGGAGTTGTAGACAAAAAAGTCGTTTTCGGAACTAAAGATATAAGTTTGGAAGATGGCATGAGCAGAGAAGAGTGTATAAAATGCTTCGAGCACGGCCGTGATATTGTAATTGAGCAAGCACAAAAGGGAGCCAGAGCGGTCATCTTCGGTGAAATGGGTATTTCTAACACCACTCCAGCAGCCGCTTTGACTGGCCATGTTTTGAATTTGGCTCCTGAAGTTGTAGTTGGAGAGGGCACTGGATTAAATCAGGCAGCTTTAGCTTCTAAGCGAGCTGTAGTTAAACGTATTCTGGATCGCAACTTGGGAGTAGAAGATCCTATCGATTTGATGGCTCGTATGGGTGGAGCGGAATTAGCTTTTATCGCCGGAGGCGTTTTGGAAGCTGCTGGTCGTGGTTTGGCTATTATTTTAGATGGCGTTATTGTTACGGCTGCTGTCTTGGTCGCCGATTTAATAGATAAAAATGTACGCCAATATTTATTTGCCGCCCATCAATCTAATGAACCTGCTCACAGGTTGCAACTAGAATATTTAGGTTTAACTCCTTTGCTGAAGTTGGGATTCTGCTTAGGTGAAGGTTCCGGAGCTATTCTAGCTTGGCCTCTTTTTGAGGAAGCTTTGGCAATATTTAATGAAGTTACCAGCTCTGAAGAAGAGGGGATGGGGGATGTCGGCGGAGCTATTTTGGGAGCTAAAGCTGGAAAGTAAAGATCTGCTCCGAGGCAAAAAAATAAAAGCTAATTATGATAGAGTTGACAGAGTCTATATGGTCAAAATTAGCCATAGGTGCTTCCGGATGTACAATCAATGCTTCTATTATTGATAATGTACGTTTCTTAGCGCCTTTTGTCGATGATATTGAGCTGATAGTTTACGAATATAATGGAGCGGATAACTATCCAACTTCTGCAGAATTGGCCGAAATGGCTGATTTAGCTAAATATTTTAATTTCGGCTACACTGTGCATTTACCGTCTTCGCTGACGGCTCACCCTTTAGACAAGGCTTGGCAAGCACGAGCTTTACGGGAATGGCGCCGCGCAGTGGAAGCTCTCTCTTGCTTGCAACCTAGGGCTTATATTTGGCATTGGGAATCGGAACAATTCGCCAGGCAACCTGCTTCCGATGTTGGATCTTGGCTCAATTTTACTAAACAAACGGCTGAAAAATTTTTGGATAGTAATTTAGTATCGCCGGAGCTGCTATGCGTCGAAAATCTTAGTTATGATTATGCTTTAATTTGGCCTTTGGTGCAACAACTGGGCCTTTCGGTGTGCTTGGATGTAGGTCATGCTTGGAAAAATTATGGTGGTCTATTGCCATTTATGGCTGAGCTTTGGCCTAAGGTGGGGGTTATTCATTTGCATGGTTTGAACGGTAAATCCGGTTGCGACCATATAGGATTGCAGCCGGAAAATAGAAATAATTTGGGACAATTCGTTGGCGAATTGCTGAAATTTCTGCCTCTACGCAATCCAGCTAAAGCACCATTGCCTCTCACTTTTGAAGTGTTTTCTCCGGCTGATTGGCTAATTTGTTGGCAGGAATTGCGTTGTAGCCATCCGCTTTTAAGCACTTGTCGCCATTCTAAAGCATCATTTTTTGTAGGTTTATCTTAAATATTATTTTTTGAGGTTTTTTCAATATGATTACTTTAGTTTTAGGTGGCGCTCGCAGCGGCAAAAGCGCTTGGGCTGAGCAATATGCCATGTCTTTAGCTGATAAAGCTGAGGAACGCTGCTATTTGGCCGCCGGAGTGGCTTGCGACGACGAGATGGCTAGACGTATAAGGAAACATCAAGAACGACGCCAGCAACGCTTTTATACTGTTGAAGAGCCTTACGATTTAGGTAAATGTCTTGAAGAAATAAAATCTCCCACTAAAGTTGTGCTTATCGATTGTTTAACTACTTGGCTGGGCAATTTAACTTACAGAGATTCTTTGCACTATCAGTCTGAGTCTGGATTAGCTAGAAATATTGATGATAATATAGATTGTTTCCCTGAAATAAAAAAATTAGGCCAAGCCTTACAGCGAGCTACTTTTGACGTAATCATGGTGTCCAATGAACTCGGTTGGGGCATTGTTCCAGCTGAAGCAGAAACTCGTCTATTTAGAGATCGTCAGGGGCGTCTAAATCAATACATAGCTTCTTTAGCAGATCAAGTAATTTTTACTATAGCAGGTTTGCCTTTAGCTTTAAAAGCACCAGGAGAAAAAAGGTTGTCTCTTGAAAATATTCGGGCAATTTAGGACTATTTAAGGCTAAGTATTTGCTTTGTACTAAAATCGTTCTATTTATTGGTGCGTTTTTGGTATGGTGGATAATGTGCTAAGAATAGACAAAGTAAACTGTTCGTTATTTAGAGGTAGGCTAAAGATGAAAGAGCTGTTTGGACTGACTTCGGCTTTCAGAATGTTCAGCATTTTGCCATTTTGGGGAGAAAATTCAACTAAATATGGTCGCGTGTTGGTGTGGAGTCCGTTGGTTGGATTGGTTATCAGTTTGCTGTGTACTTTACCTTGTGCTTTTATAATGTGGACTGTATGTGGAGGCAGTCCTTCCATTGTGCTTGCTCCTAGCACTGAGATGCCCTCGAGAATTGCTATTTTATACCCTTTGGCAGCTGTATTTGGGGCCATTTTATATGTAGGGCTTGAAGCTTTTTTGACTAGAGCTTTTCATTTAGATGGTTTAGCTGATGCTTTTGACGGTTGGGGCGGTGGCTGGAATAAAGAAGATACGCTCAAAATAATGCGTGATCATAATATCGGTACTTTTGGAACGGTTGCTCTGATAAGTACGTTGTTGGCTAAAGTGGCCAGTGTGGCTATTTTGCTTTTATGCTTCGGATTGCGAGAACTGGTGCTTATCCCCGTTTTAGCCCGCTTTTTTATGGTAGCTCAGGCTGCTTTTAATAAGTACGCCCGTGAAGAGGATAGTTTGGCCGGCAAGGTAGTAAACGATGTTAAATGGTCACACGTTGTACTGGCTGCTACTACAGTTATGTGCATATTTGTGCTCTCTGATATAGTTGGTAACGACTGGCTTAAATTGCAATTCTATTGGTATTTTGCTGGCCATTTAGATAACTTGTATGTGTGCTTTGCTTTAGGAGCTATATTTACTTGGCTTATTGCTCTTATCAGCCGTCAGCGTTTAGGAGGGGTTACTGGAGATGTGCTGGGAGCTACTGTTGAGTTGAATGAGACGCTTATGCTTTGGAGCACTGCTTTAGTTGCTTTACTCTACTGGGCCTGGCTTTATATCTAAATTTTAGCTAATACACAATCTAGAGATGCGGCTGTCGGATTCTATATCCATACAGCCGCATTTTTATTTAATTAAAGCGCATTACCGCTATGTTACCTTTGTGGACGACTATTTGTAAAACCAGCTTATCGTAATAGTAAACACGTACATCTTTACCTACTCCGGCTTCGATACGGTTGGCTTTACCCAGCACTTCCGCTACTTTTGTTTCAGAGTCGCCGCTTTTGAGTACCGTTTTACCATTGGCTTCTAACTGGCTGCCTACGATAATTTTTGCCAAACCATTTTTAAATAGAACTTGTGGATCGCTCAAATTGGCCGGAGCGCCAGGTTTCTTGCGGTAATTCCAAGAATTGCCCTTTTTGGCTTTAAAAGTCGGCTGTCCAACTGCTTGCAAAACTTGCTCTTGAGTCATGCCCGGAGAAGCATGTCTGATAGTGTATTTTACAGTGTTTTGTTTAGCTTGAACTTCGGTATTGGAGTTCCATAATAAACAGCATATTGATAAAATAAAAAGTATCGTACCTAAGCTAATTTTTATTTTTTTCACTATTGGCCACGCTTTCTTTGTGAATATTTTTCAATGGTTCGAACTTCTCTTTGCAAGTTGTATTCCTCTAACCTTTTTGGCAGGGAGAGCAGTTCAAGCAGTTAATTAGAGAGGGATCTTGAGATTAGAGCTGTTTTTTGGCAGTCTGTTCTGTTTCAAAAATCAAATAATTTAACTTGACATAAATTAGAGACGCTGAGTAATAGTATATTTTACGATTAGGTGGTGACGTCTCTCTTTATAGGGTATAACTGCTGATGAAATTTAACTTAGTAGCTTCTTGTGCTTTGGGTCTAGAATCTGTAGTAGCTCGCGAATTGAACAACTTAGGTATGGCAGAGGTACATGCTGATAACGGGCGTGTTAGATTTACTGGAGATGAATTGGCTCTCTGTAGAGCCAATTTGTGGTTGCGCAGTGCCGACAGAGTTTGGTGGAGTCTGAAAAAATTCCCTTGTAGTAATTTTGAAGAACTCTTTTTGGGCGTTAAGTCTATCCCTTGGCCGGAACTTATGCCGGTCAATGCTGAATTTCCGGTAGATGCTCACACTTACAAATCCTTGCTAACGAGTTTGCCTGCCATTCAAAGGACGGCTAAAAAGGCCATGGTAGAGGTTATGCAGGCCCACTATCGTCGTACAATTTTAGACGAAAGTGGAGCTCATTTTCCTGTCAAAATATTTTTAGCCCACGATGAATGTGAAGTTCTGTTGGACACTTCCGGTTCCGGTTTGCATAAACGCGGCTACCGCACTTGGAATGCACCTGCTCCTTTGCGTGAAACTTTGGCGGCCGGTTTAGTTCAATTGAGCTATTGGAATAAAGATAGAGCTTTGGTCGATCCTTTTTGCGGCTCTGGCACGATTTGTATTGAAGCGGCTATGTTGGGGCTTAATATGGCTCCCGGACTGACTAGGAAATTCGCCGCTGAAGGCTGGTCTTTTGTAGGGGCTCAAGCTTGGCAAAATGCTTTAGAGGAAGCTGAAGATCTTTTTGATCGTCAAACAACTTTACATATTGCCGGTTTTGATAACAATCCCAAAACTTTAAAGTTGGCTAGGCTCCACTTGCAACAGTGTGGCTTGGAAGATCGAGGCATCCATTTTCAAGAACGCGATGTAAGAGATTTTTCCACTTCAGCTAAATATGGAGTTGTTATCACTAATCCACCCTACGGCGAGAGACTCTTGGAAATAGAAGAAGCGGAAGATTTGTACGCAGTTTTGGGCAATTTGCGAGTTCAAATGAGCGACTGGTCTTTTTACGTTATTTCTTCTCACCCTGAATTTGAAGCTTGTTTCGGTGCCAAGGCTCAGCGCAAGCGCAAATTATATAACGGCATGATTGCTTGTAACTATTTTCAATATCCTGGCCCCAAACCTAAAAGTTAAACCTCTGGATTTAAAATCAGCAAAAAAGTACCCTCTTAACCGATCATTCGGTAAAGAGGGTACGTAGCAAAAATTTTGGAAGCGGAGCGTTTCTTTTCCATAGGGAAACGAACAGTTCAGCTGATGGTAATACTTACTGCAGCAGGCTGGAGAGTACTTTGGCAGCCGGATCCTGAGGATCTATTTCTAAGCAACGACGCAGGGAAGCTCTGGCTCCGTCAAAGTCGCCGGTTTTGTATTGCATAAGAGCCATATTGTAGCAAGCTTCTCTATGATTGGGATCGAATTTTAAAGCCAATTTAAACTCTCGGCAAGCTTGATCTAAAAAGCTTTCCGTTTCGGACATAGATAATCCTAGAGTAAAATGAACGTCGGCTTGCTTGGGATCGGCCTTGAACTCTTTGGCTGCATGCTCAGGCTTGCTGAAAAGCTTTTTAAGCCAACGCATGACAGGAGACTTCTCAGTTGGCTCTTCAGCCTTTTTGGCTGCAGTACTTTTGTCAATTTTGGTGCGTGCAGAGGATTTAGCAAAACGGCGCACTTTGAATTGGGGCTGGCCGTCGTATTCTTTGCGCTTTGCTTTATCATTAAGAACATTGTAAGCCTCAATCAGCTCTTTCATTTTCTGATCGGCTTCATTTTTCATATCTGGATTGGCGTCGGGATGATATTTTTTAGAAAGCGCTCTGTAAGCTTTCTTTATCTCTTCCGGCGAAGCGATAGGCGCCACACCTAAAACTACATAATAATCTCGTTTAGCCAACTTATGCCTCTTCTCTATCGCCAGATGCAGCGAAATTTACGTGGTCTGTAGCTTGTAATCGCCAGACAAAACGGGGATAACATTTTTGCGTCTGTAATAACGGACTTTATTGTTTTTCCCGCTGCGGATGACGTCTCAACCGCGTTCATTCTTTTATTTTGACAAACCGCACATCTTTGACAGTTTGTGTATATCTATCAGACAACAATTTGAAAATTCTTCTGCGCATTACCTTAAAAGCCCTGCTAATAGCGTAAAGAGAAGAATAGTCGATTTATATAAGCTTCAGCAGGCAAAGCAGCAGGTTGAAAAGAAGTTTGCCGGGTTTGCTTCGTTTAAATGATACTATCGCAGAAATTTTGAGGTAAAACTATGTGTAATTGGAAAGAATATTTAGTTTATCGCTCATGGCTAGACGAGCATGCGCTATCGACAATAAGTCCGGTGCTTGTGCAGTCGACAAATTTCAACGAAACAGAAATCGCTCTGCTGAAAAAAAATAACAATCTGATCGTAGAGACCGATTCTCCCCAAGTCGTTCTAGAATGTTTCGAATCTGGAATCGTATCCAAAAATATTTTTTTTAGAACTGTGGGAAATTTGTCAAACTATATCGCAAAATTGCAGGGAAAATGTCGCTTCTTACTCAGCAGTAAAGAAGAAATACAACTAATCGATACCCTAGTCGAACCTTATTTGCAAACCGGATATTTGGAAACCGTGGCTATCGATCTTAAGATTGGTAATTCGGCTCAAAATATTTTTTCTGATAGCAATATTGAAGAGTTTTCCCGTTGGATAAAATTATCACGCTGTTTGGCCGTGCGCAGTATCTTTGTTTCTTGGGAACAAGTTGACGATTGGTCGGCTGCTGTTCGCAATGCTTTTAGTTTAATTAAAAAGATTCGTTCCGATATACCTTGTTTATTTACTTCTTTTTGCCTAGAAGGTGTGGCCGAACCGCTCATGGCGGAAGAGAAAAATTTATTGAAAACTATGCAAACGCTGGCAGCCTTAAATGATACTTCTCTCTATGCCAATTTTTGCATAAAGTGATCCAAAGTCGAACTTGTTTTATAAGAAGTTCGACTTTGTATTAGGTAATCTCCAGGCTTAATTTTTGCGATAAGGCGTATCTTCTAAAGGCAAACTCTGACGGAATTTGCCATCCAGGCGATAATAAGCATGGGCGCAGGCTGGAGCGGTGGGGATCATACACAGCTCACCGCAGCCTTTGGCTCCCAATGAGTAGGGAAGTTCGTCGCCTTGAGCTGGGCGGCACAAAATAACTTCCAAGTCGGGGGCTTCAGTCGCTCTTATGAAACCTATAGTGCCAAACTTGCTCTGTGGTCTGCTATTGTTGCATATAAAATTTTCGGTAACTCCGTAGCCTATGCCCATAAGCATACCGCCTTCAATTTGACCTTCGACCGATTGAATATTAACCGGTACTCCCACATCAAAGGCTGAGACGGCCTTCTCGATACGTCCTTGCTCATTGAGAATTATAACTTGAGCTCCGTAAGAATAAGAAACGTGGCTAATAGGATTCTCTTTTACTGCGCCCAAAGGATCTGTTTGTACAGAGTATTCTCCTAAAAATTCACGCCCTTCTAGCTCAGAAAGGGTGTGTCCGTCAGCTAAAGCTTGTTTGAGTTTTTCACCAACACGGCGGGCCGCTTCTCCGGTAACTACCGTCTGACGTGAAGCCGTAGAAGTCCCGGAATTGGGAGTACGCACAGTATCAGCATTTTCAAAGACGAAGAGGGCCGGATCCTGGTTGGATACGTGACAAATCTCAGTTAAGACCATTTGGCCTATACCTTGTCCCATACAGGCAGCGGAAGTGCGAATGTGAATTTTACCCTTTTCTATAGACAGAAGGACGCGGCCAATATCTTTTTTGCCCATACCGGTGCCGGAATTTTTGAAGCCACAGGCAATACCGGCGTAAGGGTGAGCATAGTAAATATCTTTGAGAGCCTCTAAACAAGCGGCCATGTTGGTATTGGGATCGGCAATCTGACCGTTGGGTAATTTATCGCCGGGTTTAATAACGTTGCGGCGGCGAAATTCCCAAGGATCAATACCGACTTTTTCAGCCAACAGATTGATATTCATTTCGGTCGCAAAGCAACTTTGGGCTACGCCGAAACCACGAAAAGCACCGGATACGACATTATTCGTATAAACTGACATACCAAGAATATCGATATTTTGATAATTGTAAGGGCCGGCCGCATGGGTGCAAGCGCGATGCAGCACCGGGCCACCCAAGGAAGCGTAAGCGCCGGTATCGGCGATTATGAGCGCTTTCATGGCAGTTAAACGACCGTTTTCATCGCAAGCGGTCGTAAATTCCATTTCCATGGGGTGACGTTTGACGTGATAATCGAGTGATTCTTGGCGTGAATATTTAATTTTAACTGGTTTTTTCAAAAGCCAGGCAGCCAGTGCACCATATTGCTGCACTGACATATCCTCTTTGCCGCCGAAACCGCCGCCTACCAAAGGAGCGTGACAATGTACCTTTTCGGCGGGCAATTGCAGCATTTGTGCGCATTCTCGCTGTACATCATATACAGATTGACTGCCAGTATAAATCAACAAGCCGTCTTCACCTTCGGGTACGGCCAGGCAACATTCTGGTTCCATAAAGCCGTGCTCTTGCCAAGAGGTTTTATACTTGCGAGTAACGACATATTTAGAATTTTTTATGGCCGTTTCGGCGTCGCCGCGTATTAAATTGGCGCGGCTCATAACATTCCCATCAGGATGAAGTAGGGGAGCATCGCCGCGCAGAGCTTCAAAAGGACTGGTTATTGGCGGTAACTCGGTATATTCCACTTCAACTAAGGAGCACAGTTCGTCCAGAAATTCTTGGCGATCGGCTACCACGACGGCCAGTACGTTGCCCACGTAGCGGGTGGTATCGCCTTCGCCCATAATGACGTCCCAATCTTGCTTAATATGGCCGATTTTATTACAAGGCACGTCGGCTTTAACTATCACGCGCAGGCAATGGGGAGCAGCTTCGGCTTTGCTGGTATCTACTTTCTCGATACGAGCTCTCGGATACTTAGAATAAACCGGTTTGGCATAGACCAAGCCTTCAATAATTAAATCATCGGTAAAGAGGCCGGAACCGTTGACCTTATCAGCAGCGTCGATGCGCTTGGCCCGATCATCCATGTGCAATTCTGTCGGAGCGTGCGGGATCTCTTTCTGCTCGCGGAAAAATTCGGCAGCTAAAAGTATGGCTTCTTCAATCTTTTTATAGCCAGTACAGCGACATAAATTGCCGCGGATAGCTTGTTTTACTTCAGCTCGAGTGGGAGTTAAGTTTGTGTCTAATAAACTTTTGGCTGCAATAATCATGCCAGGGATGCAAAAACCACATTGTACGGCTCCGGCTTGCGCAAAACAGTGTTCGTAAATGCGCATTTCCCTAGGCTCGATACCTTCAACGGTGATAATTTTTTTGCCCTGCAATCGGCTGAGCTTCATCAGACAAGCTTTAGTCTTTTTGCCATCGACTAGCACTGTGCAAGTGCCGCAGACTCCTTCGCTGCACCCGTCTTTGGCAGCCGTTAAATGGAGATCGTCGCGTAAAAAAGCAAGCAATTTTTTATCTTGCTCTGAGGTGTACTCTTTGCCGTTGATTAGCACTTTAAACATGAGCCGGTCTCCTTTAATTTAATACAGCAAAAGCTCTCCACCTCTGTAGATGGAGGATAAACCGCGTTCACCGAAGTGAGGGCGTTCACAAAAAACAGTTCTAAAATTTCAAAAATAGAGCGCTCTTCGCAGAACGCTCTATTTTTGTCCGTGGCTGAGCTTAGAGTAGCTTACCGATTAGATACTCTGGCTGCGTAAAAATTCACCCAGCAAATTGAGGCACACGGTCTTGCGATATTCGGCACTGACACGGCCGCGAGTTAAGACCAGTTTTTCACTGTAGGCTTTTATAAGCTCGTCTTTATACTCTCGGGCTTCGGCTAAAGTTTTGCCAATCATAACTTTTTCAAGTTCTTTAAAGCGCAATACCGTATCAGCAACAGCGCCAAAAGCAGCACTAAAGCGGCATATTTTGCCTTCTGCGTCAAGGTTGAGTAAACCGGCAAAGGATACGCGAGAAATGGCCAAGGCGTTGCGGCCGCCGACCTTTTCATAATAGTAATTCTCAAGACCGGCTTTGGGAATCAATACTTCGGCAATAAGTTCATCTTCGGCCAAATCGAGCTTTTTGCGCCCTAAGTAGAACTTGTCGATATCAACTAAGCGCTCGCCGCGTAAGCTGACTAAGCGCAATTTTGCATCGGTAACAAACTCTATAAGTACGGAATCCGCTTTAGCTGAGCCGTTGCCTATATTGCCGCCAAAGGTGCCAGCATTGCGAATAGCTGGAGCAGCAATACGGGAAACAGCCTCTTTCATAAGCTGTGGGACTAAATCGGAAGCTAAAGCTTCGGTGAAGGTGACAGCCGCGCCAATGCGGATATACTGATCATCTTCTTTAATTTGACGCAACTCGTCTAATTTGCCCAAGAAAAGATAGCTTACGCCTCGGCGATTTTCTACCATAAGATCGGTGCCGCCTGCATAAGGAACTACATCGTGTTTAGCTCTAATATCTAAAGCAGCATGCAAGTCGACGGGAACATATCCGTTTACCATAAGCCTTCTCCTTCCTCAGCGGCATTCTTCACAGCATTGACTATGGCATTGTAACCAGTGCAGCGACACAAGTTGCCAGAGATACCGACTCTAATTTCCTCTTCGCTGGGATGTCGGTTGGAGGCCAGAATTGACTCAGCAGCCAAAACCATGCCCGGAGTGCAAAAACCACACTGTACGGCTGAAACTTCGGCGAAGGCTTTATCCAAAACTTTGAAGCGTTCCGTCTCACGATAGCCTTCCATAGTAACGACAGTGCTGCCACTGACAGCGCCCATAGCTACGCAGCATGAATTAGTGAGTTTGCCGTCTAAAATAACTGAACAGGCTCCGCATTCACCCTCTTTGCATCCGCATTTTACGGAAGTGCAGCGGTAATTATCACGTAGTACATCCAGCAATCTGTCGGTAGCTGAGCCGTTGTAAACGACTTCTTTGCCATTCAGGACGAATCTTATATCGTTCATAATTTAGGCTTTCTCCTTTGCAAGCACTTTGATAGTGTCTTCGGCAGTGAAGGGGATGTGATTGAGAGTCACGCCGCCCATAGCTTGTTCGAGGGCTTCCACGTAAGCGCTGGGAATGCCGACCAAAGGAAGCTCGCCGGCGCCTTTGGCACCGTAAGGGCCACCAGGATATTTGTCGACGTGGAGCTGACATTTGAGAACAGGTACGTCTACGCTGGTGGGAATGAGATAGTCGGAGAAGGAATTGTTGCGGATACGTCCCTTGTTGTCGTAGTTCATAAACTCGGTAGAAGCGTAACCTATACCTTGCAACAAGCCACCTTCCATTTGACCCATAACGATATTGTAATCGATAGGAGTTCCAACATCGAAAGAAGCATAAGCACCCAAAATCTTGCTTAAGCCGGTGTAAGTATCAACCTCAACTTCGATAGCCTGAACGCCCCAAGCATAAGTGGGATAAGCGTCTCCCTGGAACTTGTCAATGTAGAAAGGAATCATAAAGTCGGGCTCAACAAAGCGCTCTTCGACCATCTGATCTTTGCCTTCTTCCCACTGACTGCGCAACTTAATAGCCGCTTTGCGCAGTAATTCACCTACTACCATAAGGGAACGAGAAGCTACAGTGGGGCCGGAGTCGGGAACTCGTGAAGTATCAGGATGATCGTAAAATACCTTATCTAAAGGCAAGTTCAGTTCGTGGGCTACAATTTTGGGGAAGGTAGTACGTAAGCCTTGGCCTATTTCACCATTACAAGCCAAGATCTCGACTGTGCCGTCCTTATATTTGCGCAAACGGACTACCGCTTTAATAAAGTCGCGCTCACCTGAACCGGTAAAGCCGGCACCGTGGAAGTGCATAGAAATGCCTATGCCTTTGCGATAGCGTCCACTTTGAGGCTTCGAATATTCCTCGTGTTTGTGGCGATAGTCGCAAGCTTTATCCACTTCTTCGATCATCTCGGGAAGAGGAACGGGGAAGTGATATATACCAGAGGTGGAAGTACGGTCACCCTTTTTAACTAAATGGGCTTCTCTGAACTTCAAATCATCTATACCCAAATCGCGAGCGATATGGATCATGATCATTTCTACGGCAAAGAAGGTTTGAGGGGCGCCGAAACCTCGGTAAGCGCCGCTTGGCGTGGTGTTGGTTTTTAAGGCGCGTCCGCGAACATGTAAGTTTTCGATATTATAGACGCCGTCGGCGCAAATCAGGCCGCGTTGCAAGACCACGGCTGAAAGAGTGGTGTAGGCGCCGGCATTGAATTTTACGTCGATGTCCATGGCGGTAACTTTACCGTCTTTTACAGCCACTTTATAGGTGCAGAGAGAAGGGTGACGCTTGGAAGTAAACTCCAAATCTTCGCGGCGGCCGAATACGCAGCGCACCGGTTTGCCTATGGCCTTAGCAGCGACGGCTACTTGACAACCTAAAATAGACGGGAAGGCTTCTTTGCCTCCAAAACCACCGCCGGTGACGTCTTGATGTATGTGTACGTCAGCTGGGCCGCAGCCTAAAGCACGCATGATGGCGCCATGTACATAGTAAGCGCATTGCATAGAGCCGTGGACATACATTCTGCCGCCCTCTTCAGGCTCGGCCATCATACCCTGGGTTTCGAGGTATGTTTGATCCTGGTAGCCAGTCTCAAATTCTTCTTCGTAAATTTTATCGGCTTCGGCGAAGGCTTTTTCCACGTCGCCTTTACCGTACTCGTAATTAAAGAAAGCTTCGTCGGCTTTACGCAAATCGAGTACCGGCTCCAGCTCTTCGTATTCGACTTCGGTATTGTTGATAATATCTTCGCATACCGCTTCGTCGGGGCCACAGACCATGCCGATAGGCTCGCCTATATATTCTACCGTTTCACGGGCATATACAGGAGTATCGTCGCGGACGATATTGACGTTATTGTCTCCGGGAATGTCCTTGCGATCTACATAATAATAGCCGTCAGGGAGCTCCGGCAATTTTACGCTCAGTAATTTAGCTTTAGCATATTTAGAGCGAAGCATTTTGCCGCAAAGAACACCGTGTTTATCAATATCTCCCACGAAGATGCTGCGTCCAGAAATTTTGGGCGCATGATCTTTCTTTACGACAGATTGAGAGATGGTTTCCATTCAATCTCCTCCTTTGTCAGTCGCACTGTTTTTATTTGAAAAATTATCCAGACAGTGTTGATACTGTTCGCGAGTATCTAAATCGGTCCAACAACCTAAATCATCTACATTTACCGTATATACAGATTTTTCATGAAGCTGCCAAAAACCGCGTAATCCGTCTTTCCCGTTGAAATCCATAATTTCTTTTATAAAAGAAGAGGCAATTAAAGGCGGATGTTTGCGATAACCTTGCAAAAGGGGGAAAACAATAAATTCGCCCTTCTCAGGTATGGCTTTAAAAACTGCCAAATAGGTCTCTTTGTCAATCATGGGCATATCGCCGGGCAAAAGGAAGAAGGCTCGACAAGTTGGCATGGCAGTTAGACCTATTTTTAAAGAGGTAAGCATATCCGTTTCGGCATAGTACTTATTGTAAACTACGATAAAACGTCGGCCCACATAGCGCTTTCGCAAAAGCGCTTCCAATTCTTGGCCTCGATAGCCCAAAACTATGACAATTTGCTCTACTCCGGCCAGCAGCATGGAATCGATGGTGTTTTCTAGTACCGTTTTGCCGCGCAGCGGCATAAGCATTTTTAATTCGCCCATGCGACTGGATAAGCCCGCTGCCAGAATTAAACCGTTAATATGGCAAGTTCGCGAGGCTAATTTACTTGAGGTTGTCTGTGTAGACAAAAGCGGTTCTTATCCTTTCTGGCAAATTTTTTGTTTGGTTTATGCTAACTGCATGGTCTGTATTGGCAGAGTGTTGGTTTCTACATCAAAGTTGTTTGTCGGAATAGAGTTTCAAAGCGGAACTGAGCCATATCGTTTAGCTCTTGTTCGTACATTTGGTAGGTACGCATGAGCTTTTCGCCTTTGTCCGTTAGTTTAGTGTGGCCACCTCGACTGCCTCCGTGTTGACGGCTGACGATAGAATAACCGACCACTTTTTCCAAACAATTGATCATATTCCAGGCTTTGGCATAGGATAAGCCCATATGCAAGCAGGCCTGGCGCACAGAGTTTAAGTCAGCTATTAAAAATAAAAGCAGCTTAAGGCGAGCATTAAAAACGATTTGTTCGTTTTCTATATTAACTTTAATTACTGGAGACAATAGCGAGTCGTTATGAGCTTTAAGGTGGCCTCTAAGTTGCTCTTCGTTATGGACGTTTAGCAATACCCCCTTATCGTCTACAGAAATCCAATGACGGTTCACACCGTAAGTATCTATGGCTCCGCGTAAGCCTCCGTTGCCTGCATAAGCTAAGATTCGATCTAGCATATCATGACGCAAAACGATGGGGTGGCCGCCTCGACCACAGCAAGATGGAGCCACTACGGGAGCGTCGCAACTGAGTATGGCCTTTAGAGTTGCGGGGGAAAACATAGGTGTATTGACGGGCGTAAAAACTACCCGCTGACACTTATTTTTTAAATAAGCAAGACCTAGCTTTAGAGAGCTCAGGAGCTCAGATCGCTCGCAATCGTCGCTACGTAAAAAGATGACACCGCTGCCAGCCAGTTGATGAATAACTTCCGATTCTCGTGTACCGGTGACAACGACGATAGGAAACACATTCGCTTGCTGCAATGTTAGCACAATCCGCTTTACTACAGGTATGGAGCCAACCATCATTAGAGGTTCAGCACTTTTCTTACTGGCGGCCGCTACGATACCGCTTGTAGTTCCGAAATATGTCATGTATCTTTTAAATCTCGCTATCTTTCGTATGATAGGCTGTAGAGTTTGTATTTTGCAAGTTATTATAAACAATATATCGATTATGGTGTTTTAGAGACAATTTCAACTTGTGAGTTAGACATTAAAGATAATAACATTGGCATGTATTCTAGTATTTGTGCCAAAACATCCATCGTATTTTTTAGTTTTTGTCAACAAAGCGAAAGGTGGCTCACCATGGGTGATATGCTTAATTTTTATGCCAATAAGAAAGTTGTGCTTCTTTCTGAATTGCGTTTCGGTTTATTGCTGCGCAAAATAGTACATTCTGATTTAATAGAAATTGCTGAATGGATGAAAGATAAGGAGTTGGTTCGGTATGCTTTCGGGGCGGAGACTTTAAGCGATTACGATTACCGTTTCGCTTCAGACAATTACATGCGTTTGGTGTCCAATCCTAATTCCCCCTGCTATTTTTTAGCTGTTTGCGATATTCACTCTAAAATTTTAGGTTTAGGAAAATATGATTTACGCAATATGGAAGGGGTTGGCAGAGTAGCTCTGTCCGGTTTGATGATGGGCAGAGACAATAGAGGTCATGGTATAGGAACTAAGGCTATGGCCCTAATAAATCGCTTTCTTTTTGAAAATGAACAAGTCGACTTAGTGGAAATAGAAACGGCTGACTATAACTTGAGAGCGCAACATTGTTTTAAAAGAATAGGCATGGAAGAGTGCGAAAAATTGCATAGTTTGGAGGGTATATGTGGTTATGGTTTGGGGGAAAATGATGCTCCGAAAATTTTTATGCGCCTTTCCAAAGAAAAATATTTCGCTGAGTTGGCGACTGTAAACGGTATTTTGCCTCAGGATAGATTGCCTCGATCAAAAGAAAACAGAGATGCTGAAGCTCCTTAGGGGCGATATTGAAAGCAAAAATAAACCGATTCTCTGATATGAATCGGTTTATTTTTGCTTTTGAGGTTTGATTATTTATTATGTCGTTCTAATTTTATCCATAGAGCTTCAGCCTCTTCGCTGTAATTTTTATCTATACCGATTGCGAAAGAAGAGGTGATCGCTTTCCCCTGAGTGTCGCGTAAAGTTAGCCAGCCGCATATTTGAGCTGGGCCTGAACCTTGAGGTAGGGAAGGAGCGGTAAATTTGGCCAGCTTTCCGTCTTTTATGACTATAGTGTTATCTTGAATTTCGACTGTACTGTAAGCAGTGCTTTTATCGGCCCAAGGGCTGGATGCCAACCAAGTTGTAGCTTCTTGGCTGTCGGCAAAATGGAGTATAGTGCTGAAGCCAACTCGTCCCTTAAAAGCTTTAGCTAGTTGTACTCCCAGCTGTTTAAAGTTACTTTGTCCAGCGCTGTTGAAACTGACGGTCGTCATAAGGGGTTGAACTTTTGAGTCTTCGGTCGTAGTTGAATTACGCCAGCCCCAATTGGGTACTGACAATAAATCCAACATTGCGGTATTGGCACATATAGATGAAGGAGCTGGAACGATTTGAGATAGCAAATCGGTCGCTTTTTCTGAAGTCGCTTCCAGTTTAGCCAATGTTTTTTTGTACTGACTGGGTAAAATCAAGCGACCAGCCCAAGTCTCCGTTTTAGCTGCCGAGGTGGTTGTTTTATTTAGATGTAATATGCTTTCGGGAGGCAATTGGCAAGGAATTTCGCCGAATAACTTTCCAAAAGTTGAACTCTGGCAAATAAGCTGGAAATCAGTCTCCTGGGCCGGAGTCAAAATAAGAGCTTCGCTCTTCGGCGTTCGCTCTTGCAAAATTCCTCCTGTGGCTTCGGGGGCAGACATCCAGACTTGAACATTTTTAAATGATGGCAGAGTAGAACACTCAGGCAATTGCTCTTTAACGTTGGCTATAGCGATAATGAATGGAGTGTCAATTTTAAAAGTACCTGGTAACTCTTGCAAGCTCAGGGGGATGTTTTGACTGTCAAGTTCCTGAGCCAGTTTGCCGGAGGCGGTAATTGTATTTTCGTAATACGAACCGTTAGCTTGACTGTTTTGGGACTGATTTTTAGCTTGCATTGTGGCTGAAATATCAGTCTTTTGCAGCGCACGCAGTACGCTGGGGGTATCTTGGAGAGAAGCCAGGCGCTCTTGGTTGATAACGGTCAAGTCGCTAGTATTGCGTTCGGGCAAATTGGAGGCAGCTTTAGCTGTAGAATCATTATTTCTTGAAATGAGGGCGTTAGTTGAAGCTAAACCTGTTATAGAACTATAGATTGTCTTATGCTGTTTGCCTGAGCAAGTAATGGTAAATTGTGAACCATCGCTGCTATATATCGCTTGTCCACCGCTTGGGCAAGGTGGAAAAGGAGCTACAGAGGATGGATAGGCCGATTTTTGGTTCCACACTTCCTCCACATTTGAAGCTAAGTCAAGTACATAAGCTTGACATTGAGGGGTTGTATTGCTACTCTCCGGGGTATCTTGAGGCATAATGGCCACTAAAATACGGGCGTCCGGATAATTTTTTGATAATTCACCGTTTTTAAAATCAGCGATCAAACCGCAGCGCTCGCGTAGAAAAACGCCTACTTGATCGGGGGTACCTTCGAAAATTAGGGGAGACGAGGTGGGTACTAAGCCGGTGAAAGGCGATTGTTGCGGAGTAAAGAAATAGTTGAAAATTCTGCTGAGTAACCAAATGCACAGATATAAAACAAAGATCGTTGCTAAGGCTGCGATAGCCAATCTCTTCCGATTGAGCTTGGCATTGCTCAAAAAATCAAATATAGTAGCTGTTTTCAATGTCTTTGACCGACGGGATGAAGATTTTACCGACAATATCTCAAGGATAATCGCGGCATAAACGGGGCCTTCTGCTTCTAGCTAAAGCCGCTTTTCCCTACTGCATGTTAATTTAGGCTGTCTCCTAAAGCTTTTGTGAAAGGGTAGAATAGTTTTTCTATAGAAATCAGGCTCTAATTGAGGCAGAAAAGGAAGTCTTTGTCGCTGTGCTGTTTTGGGGACGTAAGCCTATTAAACTTATTCTATTCGATATCGGTGGAGTTTTTGTCGAGGCTGAACTGGATCGCTATATACAACTTGGCTGTGCGGCTTTTCAGACAAATCCCAATTCTTTGCGTCGAGAAATTGCTCAGAAGCTTCCAGCTTTTGAAATGGGAAAATTAGATTCGGAAAAATTCTGGCGGGAAATAGGTGAAAGCTTGTGGCAAAGCGGTGAAGGCTGTCGCAGTATTGTCAGTGATTGCGGAAATTTTTGGAAAGATATTTTTCGCGCTACCATGACTGTTGATGAACATTTGTTGCAATTAGCTGAAGAGTTACGTCGCAACGGTTATACTGTAGGAGCTTTAAGTAATACCATAGCCGAACATGCCGATATTTTGGAAGAAGTTGGCCTTTATCGACATTTTGATCCTTGCGTTCTTTCTTGTCGAGTTGGAATGCGCAAGCCGCAAGCAGAAATTTTTAAACTAGCTGCCCAAAAAGCCGGAGTATTGCCCGAACAATGCATCTTTGTCGATGATCAGAGTGACAATATCAAAGCGGCTAAATCAGCCGGAATGGAGGGGTTGGTCTTTACTTCTGCTGGACAACTTTATAAAGATTTAGTTCGAAAAAAACTGTTGCATGTAAATTAAAATATGTAGGCAGACGAAAAAAGCTTCCGCCAAGAACTTTTTGTTCGAGGAAACGGAAGCTTTTTTACTTTTGGCTGAGCTCAGAAACTACTTGGCTTTTCTGGCCGCTTCGGCGGCTTGTTGGTAGGCTTCGTCGTGGAGCACGACTTCTTTCTCGCGTTCGCGTCCGTAAGTTTCGGTGATCTCTTTTAAGCGCCATTCAATATGGGGAGTGAGCATCTCGCGACGGAAACGCCAGCTCCAATTGCCTCTGGCTTTGCCGGGATAGTTCATACGGGCTTCTTTGCCTAAACTGAGCAAATCTTGAGCCGGTACTATCGCTATTTTAGCTACGGAAGCGAAAATGCCGCGAATCATTGTCCAAGCTACATCCCAACCGTCGGTAGAGAAGTAACGGCGCAAATAATCCTTTTCCTTTTCGGAAGCATCGTTTTCGTACCAGCCACGAGAAGTGTTATTGTCGTGGGTGCCTGTATAAGCAAGGCAATTGGATGTGTAATTGTGAGGTAAATATTCGCCTTGAGCGCCGCCTCCGAAAGCAAATTGCAAAATTTTCATACCGGGGAAGGCAAAACCGTCGCGCAGAGCCACCACATCTTCGGTGATAACCCCTAAATCTTCAGCTATGATAGGCAAATCTTTCCCTAAAGCTTTCTGAACAGCTTTAAAGAAGTCGGCGCCGGGCCCTTTAATCCACTTGCCATTTTTAGCTGTTTTTTCGCCAAAGGGCACAGACCAATAAGCCGCAAAGCCGCGGAAATGGTCGATACGTACATAATCCTGACGCTTTAAAGCTGCTTTCAAGCGCTCAATCCACCAGGCATAACCGGTCTTTTTCATCTTGTCCCAATTGTAAAGAGGATTGCCCCATAACTGACCATCGACAGCAAAACCGTCCGGAGGTACGCCGGCTACGGCTGTAGGTATTAAGTTCTTATCAAAATAGAACAGAGCGGTATTTGTCCAAGCGTCGGAAGAGTCCATAGCTACAAAAATGGGCAGATCACCGATAATTTTTATGCCTTTTTTGTTGGCATAAGTGCGCAATTTGCTCCACTGGCGGTCAAAAATCCACTGAATAAAACAAGAACTTTTAATTTCGGAAGCTAACTCTTGACGAGCTTCGCGCAGAGCTTTATCTTTGCGGAACTTAAATTCATCAGGCCATTCACTCCAAGCTTTATCGGAAAATTTCTTCTTCAAAGCATTAAAAAGGGCGTAATCATCCAGCCAATTTTTATTGTCTTTGCAGAATTTTCTATACTCTTTGGCCAGAACGCTTTCACCCTTATCGTCAAACTGGGCGGCTGCTTTATTTAAAAGGGGCAGTTTCCATTTGTAGAGAGAACCAAAGTCTACTGCGTCGGAATTGGCATTAAATTCCGGAGAACTTATGGCTTCGATTAAAAGCTGACGATCCATCAAGCCATCGGAAACCATATCGTCTAAACTTATTAAATAGGGATTACCCGCAAAAGTGCTACTGCTTTGATAGGGACTGTCACCGTAAGAAGTTGGGCCGAGAGGGAGAATTTGCCAAATGGTTTGCTGATTTCTGGAAAGGAAGTCAACCCATTCGTAAGCTTCAGAGCCGAACGCTCCTACTCCGTATTTCCCTGGAAGTGAGGTAGGATGGAGCAACACTCCGCTGCATCGTTCTAAACCCATATAAATAACCTCGCTGAATATACAAAATAACTTGTCTGTAATTTCAGATTTGCTTTTTTTTGTGAAAAATATTGAAGATACAATAAAAATCCCGTTTGCTGGCTTTTTCGTTCAACGCCTAACCTTTATCGCCTGCTGAAGATAACGATTTTTGCTGCTTTTCCAAAGGGCAAGTACCAAAAAAGAGTTCCCTCTCCGACAAGAAAAGGAACTCTTTTGAGACATATTACGCGAACAACCTACTTGCTGCTCAACTCTTTGGTCAGTTGACAAATCTGGACGTAAGCACCTTTCTTGTCGCACAGACCGCCTGCTGCTCCGCTGTTGCGGCAGGAAAGCTCTTCTAAGCCGAGTTTGCCGATAAAGTATTTATGCAATTCTTTCTGATCGGCTTTGGGCATACCCTCGAAAAGATCATTGACCTGATCTAAATAGCCAGGAGTGTGGGAAGAGCAAGTATGAGCAATATTGACAGCTTCAGGATACTTATTGGTAATATCTTCTACCCAGTCAAGTTGTTGGAAACCGCGCCAGCCTAAGTGCTGCAAATCCCATTTGCTGATAGCCTGGTTGGCTTCTCTCATGACTTCTCCAGACGATACTTTACCGCTGAGATTGATAGAAGTTGATCTAATGCTGCCGATAGCGTCCATAATAGTATTCCTTTCGCTTTGCGATGGTAGCTTCGCCTAAAAACGCTAAAACTACCGAAATCAGCTGCTGTTTGCTTGGAGCAAAGAGCAGCTTTGTTAGGGCTTTCTCTGATTATAGCACTGTCGGTAGCATTTTTACCTATAAAAAAAACAAAAATAATGAAAAAAATGTATTAATATACACAATTAACTGTTTAAGCTATGTTCATACCAAACATTTGCCAAAGAGAGTAGTACTTCTTTTGTTTGGTCGATTTCTTCAACGCTTGTCCACTCCAAGCGAGAGTGAATATTATGTTGACCACTGGATAAATTGGGAGTAGGCAAGCCCATTTCGGTTAAACCGGAACCGTCAGTTCCGCCTCTGATAATGGTGCGTTCGGGAGTAATGCCCAATTTACGCATAGCTTCTTCGGCGTAATCTAAGGCTCTGGGCTCTTTGACTAAACCTTCGCGCATATTGCGGTATTGTTTACTTATTTTTACATTTATAGAAGCACGAGGGTTTTCGGCTGCTAAATTCTCGGCAATATTACGGAGCAATTTGGCATATTTTCCTAAAGCTTCGGTTTCAAAGTCGCGCAAAATGATCTTAATCTCGGTATGGCCTACAGAACCCTCAAAGGAATAAGGGTGTAGGAAACCTTGGCGACCGTCGGAGGTTTCGGGGGTGAGAGTCAATTTGGGCATTCTGGCAATAAAGTCGGCTCCGATAGTTAAAGCATTGACCATATGACCTTTGCCGTGAGCTGGGTGAGTATTGATACCTTCGATAGTTACGGTAGCCAAATCGGCAGAGAAAGTTTCGCAATCGATCATAGAAGTAGCGCCACCGTCTAAAGTATAGGCTACGTCGGCTTTTATACGCTCGGGATTCATATGTAAAGTTCCCAGACCTATTTCTTCGTCGACAGAGAAAACTAAGCGAATTTCACCGTGAGGCACTTGCGGATTTTTGATTAAATATTCGGCCGCTTCAACTATGGCAGTCAAACCAGATTTGCAATCGCTGCCCAAAAGAGTTGTTCCGTCAGTAGTAATAAGGGTATGGCCGATAACTGTATTTAATTCGGGGAACTCCTTGGGGTCGAGTTTTTGGGTAGAATCGCCGGGCAGAACCAAAACTTGACCTTGGTAGTTGGGTACAACTTGAGGTTTTATATTTTTACTGCTGACTTCTGGAGAAGTATCGACATGAGCCAGCCAAGCCATAACTGGAATGTTGGGGCGATTGGCGGGGATGGTAGCCGTAAGGATGCCGTACTCGTCTAAAGTGACATCTTGGCATCCCATGGCAATCAGTTCTTCTTTAAGAAGTTTATTAAACTCGATTTGCACTTCTGTAGAGGGACTGCTGGTACTATCTTCGTCGGAATGAGTATCAATAGCTGCATAACGGCAGAAACGTTCGATTATAGCCATTCTTGAATTTTCTATTCTCCTTTATCTTTTTTGAGGGCAGTCTGAGTTCAAACAGTCAGTTAAACTCAAAGGGCCGCTTAAATTTTTATTCAAAAAATTCTTCTGGTTGCAAAATCATATTGTCAGGATCGGCCTGACGGTTGGCCAATGAAGGAGCAATATTGATATTGATGTTTTCTTTGGGGGTAATATTTACAGTATAAACCTCAAAGCAAGCACTGCGAGTTTGTTTGTGCACGGGAGGATATTGCCAACCATACACTTGCTCGCGCTTTAAGTTAGCCTTGGGCTGAGGCAAATCAACCAGACTCTGTCCTAAACAGAAGCAGGCTTCATTATTTTTTAGGTTGCGAATGGCACAATCGGCCAAATCAACCTGGGCACTGGAATCGGGATCCATAATCGCTAAAGGAGCGATCAACATCATATTATCTTCCCAGTATAGGCCCTCGATACTCAACTTTAATTTTAGATGGAAAGGTGGTAACTCTTCATCTACCTTAGTAGGCAGAGAACATATATTTTTAGGATCAAAATCATAAAGCCATGGATTGGGTAAAGGCAATTCTATAACTTTGCGGATAGAAAGTCTGTTGGGAAAGTTCTCGGCTTCGAAGCGTGGAGGGTAAAAATGATAAAATTTGTTATTTAAGACTCCCAAGGGGCCGTAAATTTCGTCTATATCGGCGCTAATAACCAGCTGTTGGGCGTCGTCAGTTCGCTCGAGATTCATGCGCACTACTGGGGGAGAAAAACTGTCTAGTAATCCTTGATTGTTAAGTTGTTCAATCAATTGCTCCGGAGAGGATACTTCCCAAAGTAAATTGTGCAATTCGTTAAGATCGGCAAAGCGGTTCGTTTCTGATAAAAAGCGACTGGAAAGGCGCCAGCCGGTAAGGCCGCGATCCAAATACTCCAAAAACATATGGGAAGAGCCTATATTTACTTCTTGATTTAGATGATAACGTTTGGCATAAGTCCAAGTTTCGCTATGTCTGGGACAATCTACGTCAAAAGCCCAGCAGCCTGCAATAGTGCCGATAGGAATAGGAGCCATGGGATCGTCTGGCTCTTCCCAAGCCATAATATGTACGGCTTGATGATCGCCTAAAGAAGCAAAAGGATCGACCATAGTATGCAAGTAGGATAAACCGGGCCCAGCCGGTTCAAGGCGTTGGATTTCTAAACGAACCCGCCGAGCTTTAGGAGACATGGGGCCGAAAAAGAGCAAAATTCTATGCTCGGGATAGCCGGTCTCCCGAGCTCCTTCCTCTGAAAGCTCGAAGACATCTAGTAACGGTTGAGCTCTATCTAGATCATCGGTGAGCCAAGCGCGGGAAATTTGTGAGGCATTTAAATCGGGCCAAGCCTTTAGGCAAGCGTAAGTACCGATAGAATCGTAAAGAATCCAACCCAAATTAAAATTAATGGCAAAATCCTCGCAATCAGAGCCCAGGCGCACAAAAGCGCCTAACTTTTTGGCCAATTCCAGACCTTCGATTTTATCTTTGTACTTCACAAATTTCCATCCTTAAATTTGGCAAAAAGAGGCGCTTTACATCTCAGTTAGTTTGGTTTATAAGCAAGCTGCCAACTTTTTTTAGCGTTGGTGGCTGGGGAGAGAAAAGTGCTTTAAAGCTCTACCCAGGGCCATCATGGGGAAGTAATGGCGATACATGGCATAGCTGAGCATAAAGCCGCGGCTAAGCTCTTGGCCTTGATCTAAGACGGAACCGCTTTTTATTTCGGTGCGAGCTCCGGCGCCGTAACCGGGGAATCCTGTACCGGTATATTCTTTTTGCTCCCAGGTTCCGTCCTTTTGGTTGGCTATCAGCCAGTTTAGACCGTGTAGGATGGCTTGATCGTAGCTATGGTCTTCCATGGCTAATAAGCCCATGAGGGCCCAGCCGGTTTGACTGGGGGTAGTTTTGCCTTGGCCTTTAAGGGAAGGATTCATATAAGTAGCGCAAGATTCACCCCAGCCGCCGTCTTCGTGCTGTACTGAAACCAGCCAATCGGCCGCTTTTTTCACCCAAGGGCTTTGCATATCGACACCGACGCTGTTGAGAGCGGGCAAAATTAAACCTGTGCCATAAATATAGTTGACGCCCCAACGGCCAAACCAGCTGCCGTCGGTTTCTTGCTCGTTGCGCAAATATTCTACGGCTTTGCGGATCATCATGTTGTTGTGAATCTTTTGCCCGGCGGTACCGTAAGCTTCAATGACATGGGCAGTAACGTCAGCTGAAGGGGGATCGAGCACTTCACCAAAATCGCAGAACGGTATTTGACAAACTAAATCGCAAGTGTTGTCTTTGTCGAAGGCTCCCCAAGCACCGTTGCTGGAGCGCAGGGCGTTGAGCCAGTGGAAACCGCGCTTTAGGGCTATATCTACTTCAACGGTGTTGGCAGCTTGGTTACGGTAACGCATTAAAGCGGTCATAGCTACAGCTGCATCGTCAATATCCGGATAACAATCATTTTCATATTCGAAGGCCCAACCGCCGGGCTCGACGCCGGGACTGTTTACTTGCCAGTCGCCTCTAGATAATATTTGTTCATCCAAAGTATAGCGCAAAGCCTTTTGAACCATTTCTTGGTGTCCGTCGGTGCCGCAATCGCTTAAAGCTACTAAGCTCAAAACCGTATCCCAAACTGGTGAAGTGCAGCATTGCAAATAAGTGCCTTGTTCAGTTTTGAAAGCCCAAGGCTCGTTGAAGGCTTGTAAACCGGCTTTCATCACTGGGTGTTTTAATGAGTAGCCTTGAGTGTATAAACCTACTAAGGCATAGATCCAAGGAGGCTGAATGCCTGCCCAGCAACCATCATTTTCTTGACGCTCGATAATCCACTGTTCGCAGAGCTTTAAAGCCATTTTGCGCAAGGGCTTAATAGGTGATTTTGTAGTGTAAAGGCCCAAAAGTTTGTCGGCTGCGGCAAAGAACTTACCCCAAGGAGTGGTTGCTTTGGGCAATGAGTAGTCCATTTTGTCGCGTCCCTGAGGGAAGAGCTCGTCCAAGCGTTTCTCAGCGGGTAGCTTTTTGACGGGATGATCGGCCGAAATTAGGCATAGTGACACAATGGTGGCTCGTCCCCAACTGGCAAATTTGTATAAGTTGATAGGAAACCAATTAGGTAAGAGGACAATTTCCGGCGGTAAGTTGGGGCAAGCCTCCCAGGGCCATTCTCCCAAAAGGGCCAGCCAGAAACGAGTAAATACTCTTATATGCTTTAAGCCACCTTTAGATAAAATCCATTCCCTGGCTTGACGCATATGTGATTCTTCAGGAGAATGGCCAGCTATTCTTAAAGCTACATAACTTTCAACTGTAGCGTTAATGTCTCCCAGCTTGGAATCATAGTAGACGCTCCAAGAGCCGTCTGGACGCTGCTCACTGAGAATAGAGCTCACTACATCGTCATACTTAGGATCATCTGTAATGCCAAGGAAGTACATGGCAATAATCCACTCGGCTTCAATCGCTGAGTTCGTTTTTAAAAAGCCTGCCCAGTAACCGCGCTCGGTTTGTTCTTTCTTGAGCCAATTTACGGCTGAATTGATGGTTGTATTAAGTGATTGCGCCCAAGCATTGCGCTCTTGCTCGCTGGCAAAGGTAGCTCCTTGGGTAGCAAAAATGGGAGGCTCAGGCAGGACGACTTCCTGCGGTTGACCTAAATTTTCGGATTTGCAATTGAACATTTTTTCAGCTGGGGAGTGCATGTGACTATCGGTCATGCTGGGAGGTCTCTCCTTGGTAATTATTGTTATTTTGAGTATCGGAATGAAGCTTGAAAAATTGCTCAGCTCGTTTTTGCTCACTGGTTTGCAATAATTTGAGACGCCCAAAAACATCGGTAACAAAGGCGATAATAAAGACGAGACTTAGAACAAAAGCTATGTTCCATTGTCTATTATAGGCGTTTAAAGCTTCTTGCTCGGCAGGCGGAGCATTATCTGGTCGCGGTTGAAGAAATTGCGGATCGAGCGTATAGAGTAAATAAGCTACGCTAACTATGGTAATTGTCTTCAATAGGCGGGCTATGAACCAGACAGAGGTGAAACTAGGAGTAATACCGTTCTTTTTTTCGCGGCGTATGAAATAAAAGTCGCTTACCAGCATACAAACGGCAATTACTAGCAATATTATGGGCACAATGCTGCAAACTAAGGTATAAGCCACTATTCACCTGCTCACCGAAACAATTTGGGGGCAGGCAATTGACGGCAGAAACTATCCGCCGTGTCTGTAAAATCATAAAAAGCGCCCAACCCAAAGACCACTTTCTCTTCAGTTCAGTAAAAGCCTTTAGCCTAGTGGGCAAAAAGTCTGGCCGACAGTTGGTTTGCAGTCTAAGCTAAGTCAAACCGATCACCCGGTATATCTCTACAGGAGCGGTGCGGTTACGAACATAGATGCGGCGTACGAATCTGGCTTGTATGCCTTCATCCAAACTGTCACCACAAATAAATATTTCGTTTGGTCTGCTATTGGATAGATTGCTCAATCTGGTTGCTCCGGAAAGCAAGTCACGCATATTGTCTACGGTAAACGGCCCTTTAGCCAAAGTCGGCTTTACCAACCCTGAGTATATGCCCGAAGCTATAGGGGGAAGCTTTAGCAAATGGTAATTTTGCCCCAGCTGTCGGAGGCTCATTCGAGTGCGAATAATGGAGCGCACAGCCCTTAAACCGGCATATTCGTCTATAAAAGCAGCCTTGATATTGGCTCCTTCGTTGAGGATAATGAATCCTCCGTTTATTTCGACAGCTTCACGCATGACTTGGCTTATATGGGCTGCCAATTGAGTTAAAGATAAGGTTGGCAAAGGTAAATTTTTTAAAGAAGCGGTCATGGTAAGCACTGTCACCAAAGGGGGCACGGCAGGCTCTTTCGATTCTATTAAGCTCTTTAAAGAATGTAAAGGAACTTGATGCTCTGGCCTTTCGTTATGGTACAGAAGAGCGTCGTTATCTTGACTGTCCAATAATTCTTCCTCTTGGGAATAAGAAGGGATAAGTAAGTGATCATTTTGATAATTCTGTATAAATTGTTCGGAGGGGTGTTCTTCTCGATCGGTTTGCTCGATTCCGATTTTTTGGGCGTCATCCCAAATATCTCCCGCACTTGATAAAAAGGGATTGCTCGCTTGAGGTACTGCAGCTTTAGCGTTACTTTCTGAGTAAGATTGAGAAGAGTAACTTGACGATAACATAGCCTGTTCAGCTTCATTGTCTTTTAGAGGAGGTTGAGTAAGTTTAGGAGAGAGCTGAACTTTTTTGTCTGTCTGGGGTAGGGTTGGCTGGTGAGAAGTCGCGTCGATATTATGTAAAACGGACTGAGGTTCTGGGGAGGTCTCAGGGTTGGGCTCAGCAACGTAATGTACCGCGCCTATGCGCAGCATTCTGACTACTTGGATAAGTTTCTCTTTTAAGACCAGAGCTGAATTCGGGCGGTATTTGGGATTCTTGTTCATTAGCCACATAATGATTTGCTCTATTTCAATAGGCAAATGGGGATCTACCGATGTCGGCCGTTGAGCTTTGTCATATACTTGCATACGCAAAATTGCCGCAGCGTCTTCAGCTGAGAAAGGAGTGATGCCACAGAATATTTCGTATAAAATAACCCCCACAGCATAAAGATCTGAGCGCAAATCGGCTTCTTTACCCTGAGCTTGCTCGGGAGACATGTAGGTGCAAGTGCCTAAAGCCGTACCGGACTTAGTTAAGGCTGTCAAATCGGCGGCAAAACTTATTTTCGCCAGGCCAAAGTCGAGCACTTTTATGTGACCAAGATGATTGACAAAGATATTGTCTGGTTTCAAATCGCGGTGAATAATACCTCGGCTGTGAGCATGATAGAGGGCGTCGCATAGCTCTGCGGTCAGAAGCAGAATATTCTCCGGTGAAGGACGGTAAGCCCGCACATAATAACGCAGTGATTTTCCCGTCAACAACTCCATTACAATAAATGGGCGACCGTGAAAAGTGCCATATTCGTAAACCTTAACTATGCCGGGATGGTTGAGCTTTTGAGCTGCCTGAGCTTCACGGGCAAAGCGCTTGCGAGACGATTCCCTTTCACATAGGGCAGAAAGCAGCAATTTGACAGCCACATCCTGGCCGGTAACTCTATCCAAAGCACGATAGACTTCGCCCATGCCGCCGCTGCCCAAACGCTCTAGCAGCAGGTATCTATTTTCTATAACTTGGCCGTCTATTTCCATCTTAAACTCATGACTGATTATTACACATATCGGCTGACAACAGAAAAAGGCGGGGGCCGACTTTTGCTGTAAAAAGGATCGGCACGTCCCGCTTTGTTTTTCCCCCGTTA
Organism: uncultured bacterium; assembly: GCA_934621605.1. GTDB lineage: Bacteria > Vulcanimicrobiota > Xenobia > Xenobiales > Xenobiaceae > Bruticola. The sequence goes on from CAKTUZ010000014.1 coordinate 48,469, forward strand.
TCGGTTCTTATGAGTACATTTTCATTGATTGAAAAAAAACTACAGTTCGAAGCGCGTATCTTCTAAATACATCTCTAGATCCTGGCTGGGAATACTGATTTTCAAAATTTTGCCGGTCTTTAAGTCCATATAGAAGAGCATACCCTTTTCGGTATCGAGGCGAGCTGTCTCCACTTCTTTGCCATCGGGCATAGTGATAGTTTCATCAGAATCGGCTCTCTGAATGGTTAGATCCTGCACTTTGAGAGAACCGGGGATGAAGGCTTTGAAACTATAATTCTCATCATCTTCGTTTTCAGCAGCGGTATTTTGATTGAAAGTACCGGCTCCGGTTTCGCCACCTTGACTTTTGGAAGCGGCCTCATCGCTCTTGGCTTCAAAAACTGAAGCGGAACTGGGAGCAATAACTTCGCTGGAACTTACCACTCCGGTATTGGGATCTACTTTGGGTAATGTCGAGTCGGATTGAGCTTCCTCTGTGTTTTTTTCGAGAGTAACTATCGGACTTTGTTCTACTATCAAAGCCCATTGCGACAAGAAGCGCGGATCGGCAAGATAAGTTCCGATAGAATAAGGAATTTGGCGAGTTTTAGACTCGGTAGCTTCAGCCTTGTTTGCAGAGTCGTTTTTGACGACTACTTTTTCTGTACCTTCGGCAGCTTTGTCCTTTTCAGCTTCGGCAGCTTGCTGCTTGGCTTCATCGTAGCAAGCTTTTATTTCTAGCAAACGATCTTTGGTCTCTTGGCGTAGCTTCAGCTCGGCTTGCTTTTTAGCTTCAGCTTCGGCGGCTTCTTTTTCCGAGTCAGAAATAGCTTCCTCTGGAGCTTCTTCGTTTTTGTTTACCTCTCCGAAAGCACCTTGAGCAGCTTCACTAATTCCTTGGCCAAGTTTATCAGCCTCTGCAACGTCAGTAGAGGTTGCATCCTGCTTCTGGCTCGGCTCCTGGTTGCTGTTCGCCTTTTCGGTGCTCGATTCCGTCGCAGTAGGCTGGCTCTGCGTCTTGGGTTGCGCACTGTCAAGCGTGGGCTGAGCAACCGCGTTAGCTTGTTCAACTTGAATAGATTCAGGAAGGGGAGGATTTTGTTCAAGCTGAGCTTCTTCCGCTTGTACTTCACTTTGTTTTTCGGCCTCTGCTTTTTCGCGCTCTATAAGCGCTTTTGATTTAGCCGGTCTGGGCAGCGATTTCGATTCTTTAAGATCGAGAACTTGGGTTATATTGGTCCCTTGGAAAGAAAAACTCTCATGGCGAACTTTGGCACCGTTGTCTTCGCTTGTTTGGAAAGAAAGAGGCAGGCCGTTTTGATTCATGCTGAGTGTACTTTCAAATATCAGCGGCGTCTCTTCGCGCAAAATTACCGACTCAGATTTAAAATCGTAAGTTTCACCGCCTTCGCGCACTTCCATATCATACATATAAGAGCTTTCCAAGCCGATCAGCTTGCCTTTATGGTAAATACCGTAAGTGCGTTTTTCACCTATAGGCCACTTGAGAGCAGTTTTGAAATAATCGGTAGTGCGAGGTGGACGGGGAGAAAACTTCTCTACATAAATATCCATAGCTTGAAGATCGCCGCTTTCCCACAGAGTAATATGGGAAGCGTTTATAAAACCCGATTCGTTGGTAGTGGGATCGAAAGCTACCCAGCCGTCTTCAGAGCCAAGCCAAGCTTCTGTCCAGCGATGTACTGTAAATGAACCTTTATTATAAGACAAACCTCCCACAACGCGAGCGGGAATCTTTACGGCTCGTAACAGAGCGGTTAAAAGTAAAGCTTTGCCTTCAGGGTTACCAACTTGATTCTCTAAGGTTTGGCGCGCCGAAGGTAAAGCTACACCTTCAGCTATTTGGTTAGATACATAACCATTTAAGCGCTGGGCGGCTTGGAAGGCTGTTTCCGATTTCCAAGTGACTTCTTTGGCTTTAGTTGTCAGGCTATTTACTTCGAGCTCAATGCCGGGACAAGCTTGTAAATACTTTTTGAGTTCATCGGGGATTGTTTCTGTAAAAGGAAATTTTGCTTTGGGAGTTTCGCTTTTTAAGTCGCTACTCACCACAGCACGTCCCTTAATTTGCCCTTCTTTTACTTCGCCGTAAAACTGTTGCTTGTAATTTTTGATTTGGTGTTGAGCTAATTCTCCACCGCGCAATCTCAAATCGACAAAAGCTTCTAAATGGGTAAGCTTGTCTGGATCTTGGAAATAAATATTGGAAATTTCCGAATTAGCTTTAATGCGTTGTCCAGAAGATTTGGCAACAGACGAAACCACGCCGGGAGTAGAACGGCGGAAAACTAAGCCTGAACCGATCTCTCTGATTTCGGCCAACTCGTAATTTTTGGCATAAACTCGCACGTAAGCTAGAGGAGCGGAGTTCGCGTCGGTAATTTTATAGACAAAAGTTGTGTGTGCAACTCCATCGCGGTCTTTCCAAGTTTCTTTTATCGGTTTGTAGACAATAGTTTTGCCTATACCTTGTAAGATGGGATCGTATGTATCTAAAACTCCGCCCTGAGAAGCGGCTCTGACCATAAGCCAGTAATGTTCTGGAAAAGTATCGAGATGGCCCCACAAGTTGTTAAATACAATCAGAGGAGGCTGGTTGGCCGAATATTTTTGCAAATATCCTTGTTCTTTGCCCATGTAATTGTTGTTCTGAGCAATAAAATCTTCGGAGTATATACAATTAACGCTTAAAGTATCTTTGCTCTTAGCCTCACCTTGAATACATAGAAACAGTGCCGGCGCTAAGGTTTTTTTGTCAATTTGTGTGTTGGCGGTAAACTTTAAATCTTGTACAGCATCTACGCCCATTTTTATACGGGAGGTAGAATCCATAACATAAGTAGACTGGCCGCCCAAAGTTAAAAGGCGGTTGATCTTATATTGGGAGTAGCCTACCAACTGACCGGCATACTCTATAGCAAAATAATTGTCAGAGCCCACAGCCAGATTGTTTTTTATAACTCGCGGCCCTTGGGGAATTTCTGTTTCCGGCAGCGGTTGGGCCAATTCCAACTTAGCTGGACGCTCGTTTATTTTGGCAGTGTTTTTCTTTTTCGCTTTTACCGGTGAAGGAGCGGGGGCGTATTTATCCCAGGGGTTATTACCGGTCACCTCAGGCAGATTCTCTTCTACTTCGGGACTGCCTTCGGCGGTAGCTGGGATGGGCATAGTTTTTGAAGAGGGAGCAGGAACTGAGGCTTTTTTGTTATTTGACGGCTCAGCTTGGTATCTGTCCCAAGGGTTGACTGAGGAATCGGTAGTCGAAGGTGCTGCCGATTGCTTCTCCGCGTTAGGAGCGGTCTCTTTGGTTGCGGTTGTTGGCTCAGCTTGGTACTTGTCCCAGGGATTGGCTTGAGCTACCACTTGAGAATAAGAATTGTATAGTTGGCCATGAACTTGAGGCTCTTGTGAGTAAGCTGCCGATAAAGGAGCTAAGCAAAGTAAAGAAACAGCTGCTGCAGTAAAGGTGAGTCTGTTCATAAGCTTGAAAAAATTCCTGACCTAATGCGTAAAAATTCGTGTTCTGATTAAACAGAATGGTAATTGTTTCAAAAGTTGCGGCTTTTCCTTTTAGAAAAGTAAGTCGACTTTCTTTCACTACTATAAATTCTTAGTTAAGCGCTGAAAAGCTCTTGTAAATAAGCATACATTTCCGGATCGCGTTGTTCTACCAGAGGTTTTAGAGTCGGCTGAAAATAAGCTTCTACGGTTTCGGCAAAATATTCTGCCGGATTGGTAGATGCATAACTCGAAACCAAGCCTGTGCGGCTATGGCGGAACTTGTTCCATAATTGTACGGATAAAGGTAAGCGACGTCCATGCCCTTCACTAAAGGCGTTGTCGTAAGCGTGGGCAAATTCGTGTCTAGCTACTGAATGATTGGGCTGTCCTAGTTGTTCCTCACCTATAACCAAAAGACGACGGGAAGAGTCATAAAGTCCACGCACTTCAGACCAATAACGGCCATCGAAAGTTTTTTCGGAGGGAGCTACTACATACATGCCTTTTATTTTCAGTTGAGTGAGGGCCTGGCGGCGATCCAATACTATTATGTGAGCGCCGAATGATCTTACCTGAGAAATAATTTTAGCCCCCATAGGCTCCAGTTCGTCCTGAACTTTGAGGCGTGAAGCTTCAGTTGGAGCGTAGTAGATCATGCGGTTGATTGTTTCGCGTACGGGTGAGTAAACCTGATGGCGAACACGTTTATTGGGATTGGGGACGAAGCCGGAAAGTTGGATCGTAGTCGGAAAAATTAAATTTTGCGGTTGTTTTTGTCCTTCTTGTTCGGATTTGCTGCGGCGAAAAGAATCCAAATCGCTGAGCAGTCCGTTAAAATCACGTTCCGGTTTTTCTTCCTCTTCGTCCTCTTCTTCCTCTCCGATAACATCTATACCCTTATGCCTGAGAAGTTTGCGGCGCAGCTTCTTGAGATAAGCTTTGGCCTCGGGTGACAAAGTAACTGAATCTTCCAAGTTGCCTTGCAAAGCTAAGGCTACTTGGTCTTCAATGTCGCCTACTTCCTTTAGTATATTAGACTTTACACTGCGGGCCATTTCGCGTTGAACGGCCTGCAGATAACCTGCGTCGTATGTCCCTAAGTTAGGACCGCGAATTTCCATACCCATAAGCAGATACCCTTAGCAAACGATCGATAGAGACGGAGCTGCGGAGCTCCTCTCTATTCTAACAAATAAATCGTCCTTCAAGCAGAATCAGGGCCTGTCCGTATTACAGAGAACGAATACCTTTGGTAATAGGCATACGACGATCCAATCCCAAGAGCACAGGCGACAGTTTTAAGCCGATCGGCCCCTGTTGACGTTTGAATTCGCTGCGCTCTACTAGGCGGACAACTCTATCTACCATAGTTTCCTCGAAGCCCTCGGCTTTAAGTTCGGCTTTAGTGCGCCCTACTTCCAAATAGGCTTTAAGCATGGCGTCCAACACATCGTAATCGGGCAAGCTGTCGGAATCTTTTTGGCCTTCATGTAATTCGGCTGAAGGAGGACGGGTAATAATGAGAGGGGGAATTAGCTCTTCATCTTTGTTTAAATAACGGCAGAGAGAGCGAACCTCGTTTTTGTAAAGGTCCATAATGGGAGCAATGCCGCCGGCTCCGTCGCCGTACAAAGTTGAGTAGCCCACTGCCTCTTCAGCCTTATTTCCAGTGCATATAGCCAGCCAGCCGAACTTATTGGACATAGCCATAACCAAGATAGCGCGGATGCGAGCCTGTATATTTTCTTCTGTAATATCGAAGTCGCGTCCCGCAAAGGCTGGAGCCAGCAGCTCGGTAAAAGCAGCTCTGGGCCCTTCGATAGGTAACAATTGTAAATCGATACCGAGGCTGTGGCAAAGCTTGGCCCCTTCCTCTTCACTTACGTCGGTGCTGAAGCGGCTGGGCATATAAATGCCGTGTACATGTTTTGCTCCCAGAGTTTTTACAGCCAGGGCGGCACATAAAGCTGAGTCTATACCGCCGGAAATACCCAACACGACGTCGGTAAAACCGATTTTGCGCATATAATCGCCTAAGCCTAAACATATAGCTTCGGTCAATTCGCTTTCTTTAGCCCAATTCTCATCTTCAGGGGGAAATTGCGTAGGCTGAGCGGTGCTCTGTGTAGTTAATGTCCAGAGAGTACAGCACTCGCGGAAGCGTGGCGCATAGTTTAAAAGCTGGCCTTGATCGGAAACAAGCAGAGAGCCGCCTTCCAAAATAATTTGGTCTTGGCCGCCTACTAAGTTGGCTTCTAAAATGTGCACTCCCAGCTCTTGGGCACGCTGTTGCAAGAAAGCCACATGTTGATGCCACTGTCCAGAAACAAAGGGACGGGCGGCCAAATTGATGACTAAAATTTGTTCGCTATTGTTCTGTTTTTCTTGTTGAGCTAAGGAAGTAAACTCTTCGTCCAAAACTTCATCGTCAACGGATAAGAGCAACTTGAAGCCTTCGCATTTACCTAAGGCGGCGGCGACAGAGCTGTTGTTGAAATATTCGGAAGCTGAAAACCAGGAATGATCGTGTAGAGCCGAAGCGCATAAAGGAGTGATTTCGATCTTTTCAACGTAAGAAAGCAAAACAGCTCCGTTGTAAAGTACTTCTTCTCCGTCTTCTTGGATGACAAGTGGAGAACCGACAAGCACTTTTATATCTTGACAAGCTTCGGCTATAGCGTGCCAAGCTTCGGTAATAGCGGTGGTAAAAGTGCGGTTATGAAGCAAGTCGTGAGGGGGATAACCGGTAAGTGCCATCTGAGGGAAAATGGCCAGCGAAGCGTGCTCTTTTTTAGCCTGTTCGATGGCTTTAATGATTTGGCGACTGTTATTTTCGATATCGCCAACAGTGGGATTGGTTTGTGCTATAAACAGTTTCATAATAGGCTGATCGCCTTTCTAGCTAACTAGGTAGCAGTGCTGTAAAGAAATGCTATTTCTTGACTTCAGGCAAGCGGGGGAGAGGGCGGAATACCACATGGAAAGCTTCGTCATCGGTACCGATGCACAAATCGGAGTTTTCGCCGAAGTAGCTGCAGAGAGATTCTACCTTTAATCCGCTGATACGATAATTTTGTACCGGTTCTTTGCGCATAGAAAGTTTATAACCTGTATCTTTGAGCTCTACAGTTCCAACTTCGCAAATGACCGAATCGAAGGGGCCCAGGTCGCCTTCGTCTGTGGTACCTACGCTGAGAATACGGAAACGATTTTCTCCATTAGGCTGAAAATTAAGGTCGGAACAACTGCGGCCGCCGTTGAGAAATTCACGCAAATCGATATCGGTGCGCTCCAGTTCTACTAACTTGTTATTTTCTAAGCGAGTAACTACCAGCTGGCCTGGATGAGCGGAATCGCCGCGCAGTCCCAGGAAAATATAGGTATTCTGTTGGCCATCTCGTAAAGCGGCGCAGCCCTCTATCTGCAGATGATCCGGGGTCATACCATCGGCAGGCATGGGAAAAGGATTAAATACATTTACTACTCTGGCGATCCAACCGGAATAAGGATCGTGGCCCACTTCAATTTCAAAAGCTCGGCCTGAGCCGCCTTTCCAATAACCGCTTTCAAAGGCATAAAAATGGTAGGGACGGCCGGGAACTTGGCATACGGCTTCCAAGTCACTAGCTTTCTGAGCGGAGGAATTGCCATCGACATCCCAAGCAGTTATTTCTATAGGTAAAAATTTGGCGCCTTTATCTTCTTTGACCTGAAGTATATGTAAGCGAGGTTTGTCTGATTTTGTTTTTACGTCTGAAACGGTTATGATGGCGTTTTGGTTTAAGTTGGTCATGCCGCTGATGTCAGCCGGATCGGCCAAAGCTGGAACTGCCAAGCCTAAAGCCAAAACTGTACTGCACAGGGCAAGGGAAAATTTAGACGCTATAGACACGGTACCATACCTCTCTTCTCGCATAGATGTTCTTGGGGCGGTAAAGCGCACAATTTGCTGAAGTCAGCAAAATCCGAATAAAGTTTAAACTTAAAATTGCTCAGGGATCAACGAAGGGAGTGCGCGTCCCTGCCCGCAAATAGCTCTGTGTTATTCTTAATAGATAATTTTTTCCCCTCCGGCGCTTTTTCCGCTTGGGATCGGGGTTCTTGGATAAAAAGCAATCGGGAGTAAATAACAAAAATGGAAACTGAAGGAATAGGCCTCTCACTGGCCGATGTCTTGGATACCGATCGGTGTCCTGAACTTTTGGGAGCCAATCCGCGTCTTCGCGTGGTGGGAGTGGCTGTACATGACAACGAAGTTTATATATGGCAGCGTCGTTGTTTAGACGATTCCGAATATGTTCGCGAGTCGGTAAGGCTAACTCGGGAAAAGTTTCGTCCTTATTTTTGGTTGCACCATACTGAGTTGAATGAAGCGCTCGCAGCTAGTGAATTGGGGAATTACGAAAGTCAAAGATTGAAAGGAACCGGTTTTTTTAACAGTATCGTTTCGGCTGATAACGGCGAAGAACTGGCTGCTTTGAACAAAGTAATCAAGGCCGATTTTGGCAACCTTCCCTTAGACGGACACAGTGCTATACAACTTTATAACAGCGATTTTGTTAATTTATATCTTACTCAAATCGGTTTCTGTCTTTTTAATGGCTTAAATTTTAAAGAAATTTTGCGTCTGGGGCTGACTGTAATAACTTCTGATGGCAACGGAGAAAATTTACATGGTTGTGCTCAAGAGAGTATCGGTTGCCTTTGCATGCGCCTTTCCGATGGTCGGGAAAAAACACTTTGTTTAAGTGATTACAGCGGCAGCGAAGCCGATTTGCTTAAAGATTTCGTGCAAAATGTTAGAAATTGGGATCCGGACATTATAGAAGGCCATTTTTTGTATGATGATATTTTGCCTTATTTACAAGCTAGAGCCAAAGTCGCTAAGGTAAAATTGCTGCTGGGACGTGAATTTATTCAGGCGGACAAAAAGCGCAGTGTACCTAAGGATGTTTGTTTGGAGCCCAAAGGACGCAAAACTTACACTACTATTGCCAACAAACGCTACGACTATATTTACTGGGATTTGTGGGGGCGTGAATTGGTCGATACCTTAATGTTGGCTCGTTTGCGCGACGTAACTTTTCGCGAGTTGGAAACTTTTTCTCTGGAAGAGACTGCCCAATCGCTGGGAGTAATGGGAGAAGAAGAACCTACTTTTGCTTCAGAAAGGGAACAAGCCATATTTTATGGCCGCCTGTTAGAAAAAGTCAGTGAAGCGTTGCTTTATCCTTTCTATGTTCAGGCGCAATTTTTCCCTTATTCGTTGCAAAATACCATTTTGCGCGGTACGGCCACCAAAATTAATAGCTTATTCTTGCGCTATTATTTAAGCAATTCAGTCAGTATTCCTGATAAACCACAAGTGGTCGAATATATGGGCGCTTCTGCAGGCCAAGAAGTGGAAGGAATTGTTCATGATGTTTATCACTGTGACGTACAATCGCTTTATCCCTCAATTATACTCAGTTATAATTTAGGGCCTCAGGCTGACGAGTTGGGCCTTTTCCTCAATTTGTTGGCTAAATTGCGCAATTTCCGCCTCAAAGCTAAGGCCCTTATGCGCCAAGCTCAAAAAGAGCCTGAGCGAGATGTGGAAAAAGTGCGCTTTTATGACGCTTTACAGAGTACATTCAAGATTTTAATTAACTCTTTTTACGGCTACTTGGGATTTGCTCAAGGCAATTTCGCCGATTTTACTCGAGCCTCTCAGGTTACTGCCAAGGGTAGAGAAATTTTGGCTATTATTATTGCCAAATTAAAGGAGCTGGGGTGTCGTGTTGTAGAGTACGATACCGATGGTGTGTATTTTCAGGCCGCTTCCGAGTCGGAAGAAGCGCCGGAAGTCTATGGCCAGAAAATATCTGAAGCCATAAATGGCATTTTACCTTCTGGAGTTGGAGTTGAGCTGGATGGTTTCTATCCCTTTATGTATTCCCACACTACCAAAAATTACGTGCTTCTCGATAAAAGTGGCAATTTGACTTTCAGCGGCGCTACTTTCCGTTCTCGCTCACGCGAGCCTTATTTGCGTTTGGCTTTACAGCGTATTGCCTCTTTGGTGTTGCAAGGACGCCCAGCGGAAGCTGCAGATTATATCGCTAAGCTCAAAGATGATATTCTCCAACATAATATCCCCATAACTTTGCTAGCCAAAACCGAGATCTTAAACGATTCTTTGGAAAATTACAGAAAAAAAATTGAAAAGAGCAGTCGCAACCGTGCCGCTGCCTATGAAGTCGCTCTTAAGTCAGAGCATATTTATGCTGCCGGTAAAGCGGTGCGCTATTATATTACTGGCAATAAGAAGAGCGTGCGTATTTTTGAAAATGCTAAAGAACTGAGCTTATATAATACGGCCGCGCCAGATGAGAATAGCGCCTATTATGTTGGCAAATTGGAAACTTTGTTGGAACAATTCCCACTTTTGGTGCCAGCCGAAGCTCTACCCGTAAAGAAGAGTCGTAGCTCTAAAAAATAAACTGTTCAGCTTAGGAGCTTTTAGCGAGGCTATGTCGAAGGGCGGCAGGCCGCCTGAGAGCGCTGCCGCTTTTTTGCTAAAGTAGCCCTGGGCAGTACTGTTTAATCAACAATTTATAGTATCAGCTTAGCTGTCGAATGGGCCAACGTTGGCTTTTTTATTGAAATTAAAGGCAAAGATAGGGCCGTTCTTCAGTTCAAGAGGAGTAGTAAAATGGGCCAAGCCTATGAACAACTTTTAAAAAAGATTAAAGAAATAATTTGTTTAAACGAAATTTTGGAACTTCTGACCTGGGATTTAGAGACCGGTATGCCCATTGGAGCCGATGAAGCTCGTGCCGATCAAATGGGAGTAGTTTCTGAGCTGTCTCATCGTCTTTCTACTTCGGAAGAGTATTTGCAACTTATTAAGGCCTCCGAAGAAGAACTCGCCGAAGAGAAAAAATCCGGCTTTGAAGTAAAGTCTTCTTCTCCTTACGATTTACACAATTTGGATGTTAAAGCCGATTTGTTACGTAAAGTTAGACGCAATGCCGACAATAATTCCAAAGTGCCAGCTTCTGTCGCTTCTGCTTTAACTGCTGCTTGTTCCAAAGCCCAAAGCGTTTGGATGAAAGCTCGTCAAAATAACGATTTTGCCTCTTTCCGCGAGCCTCTGGAGCGTGTTGTCGAACTTTGTCGCGCCAAGGCCGAAGCTTTGGGTTATAAAGAGCATATCTACGACGCTTTGCTTGATGTTTATGAGCCAGGTTTAACTACCTCACAAGTGAGCAAAGTGTTTGGTCAATTGCGCGGCAGTTTAGTTAGCTTAGTAAGTCGTATCGCTAAAGCTAAACAGCCTCAATTGCGCGTAATCAATAAGATCTATCCTATAGAATTGCAACGCCGTTTTTGCCATCGTCTTATGAGCGATATGGGCTATGACTGGACGCGCGGCAAAGTGGATGAGGTTATTCATCCTTTCTGTTGTTCTTTCTCTACTAGAGATGTGCGTGTAACTAACAATTTTAGTGAACAAGCTGTTATCAAAGCTATGTTTACGGCTTTGCATGAAACCGGTCATGCCCTTTACGAGCAAGGTTCTCCGAGCGAATGGACTCACACTCCTTTGGAAGGTGGAGCCAGCATGGCCGTCCATGAGAGTGAGTCTCGCTTATGGGAAAATATTATCGGTCGCAGTAAAGCTTTTTGGGAATTTTACTACCCGGTCTTTAAGTCTTATTTCCCGGCTCAAACTGCTGGTGTCGAGTTGGAAGAATTCTACAAAGCTGTAAACTATGTCACTCCTTCCTTTATACGCACTGAAGCTGACGAAGTAACTTACAGTTTGCACATTATGTTGCGCTTTGAATTGGAGAAAGCTCTGATTGAAGGCTCTTTGAAAGTAAAAGATTTGCCTGAAGCTTGGAATAGTGCCATGTCTGACTATTTGGGCATAGTTCCCGATACAGATACTGAAGGTTGCTTACAAGACGTACACTGGTCGTCAGGCTTATTTGGCTATTTCCCTGCTTATGCTTTGGGCAATTTGATTGGCGCTCAAACTTGGCAAGCTCTCAAAAAAGATGTTGGCGATACTGATGAAGTTTTGCGTCATGGTCAGTTGGGAACTATTCGCAATTGGTTGCGCGATCATATTTATGTTTATGGGCAGCGTCTTTATCCGAGCGAATTGCTTAAGGTGGCTACAGGAGAACAACTGGAAGCTGGGCCTTTTGTTGATTATTTGGAAAAAAAATACAGTGCTCTCTATAATTTGTAGTTAGTTTCGGACGCTGTGCGCCCAAAACTTAGCTTGAGCTGATGCAAGCGCCTTATTTGGTTGTTTTAATAGCTAAGAAGGCGTTTGCTTTTATTTTGGACGGACTTCATTGCCAATATGTATAGTCAGAAAAGTTCTAATGTACATCTAACGGACGGAAAAAAAAATTGGCAGGGGAAGGCCGAGTGCGGTTCGTAATAATCTGGCGTTAAAAGATTTACGGCCCTTATTACCGAAGGGGCCATTTTCATGAAGATAATAAGTCATTTTCTGTAAATTCGGTGGGTTCATCGAAAGGAAAAAGGCTTTTTGGAGGTTAGATATGGCTTTGACTATTAGACCGTTAGGTGATCGCGTTGTGGTGAAGCGCCTCGCTTCCGAGCAGAAGACTGCCGGTGGTATTTATATTCCCGAGAGCGCTCAGGAAAAGCCCATGAAATGCGAAGTCGTAGCCGTAGGTTCCGGCAAATTGCTCGATAATGGCAAGCGCAACCACATGGAAGTGGAAGTCGGTCAGACCGTTCTGCTGGGCAAATACTCAGGTACCGAGATCAAGCTTGACGGCGAAGAATATGTAATCGTCGACCAGCGCGAGATTATGGGCATTTTAGCCTAAGGTTAAGATATTTTTATAGAGATGCGCTCTCAATAAGAGCGCGACTTCATCAAGAAGCAGCTAAGCGGTAGAGGGGGAAAGTGCGGCGTGGGTCGGTTTGTATACGACATGTCGACGGAGGGGAACGCTCTACAAAGTGGTCAGCTGTTTTCAGTCGCGAAGTTTTTGTTCACATTCGAAAAGAGGAAAAAATTATGGCAGCTAAGATGATTATTTATGGTCAGGAAGCCCGCAAAGCTTTGGAAAAGGGCGTTGATGCTTTGGCTAACGCTGTGCGCGTAACCTTAGGGCCGCGTGGTCGCAATGTCGTGCTCGATAAAAAGTTCGGCTCTCCTACCATTACCAACGATGGCGTGACTATTGCTAAAGATATCGAACTTCCCGATATGTTTGAGAATATGGGAGCTCAGTTGGTTCGCGAAGTCGCTTCCAAGACCAATGACATTGCCGGTGACGGTACTACTACTGCTACGGTTTTGGCTCAGGCTATGGTTCATGCCGGTATGAAAAATGTTACTGCCGGTGCCAACCCTATGTTTATCAAGCGCGGTATCGAGCAAGTCGTTGAGCGTGTAGTCGAAACTATTAAAGCTATGGCTGTACCCGTAGAGACTACTGAAGCTATCGCTCAGGCCGCTACTATTTCTGCCAATAATGATAAGAAAATCGGTCAGCTTATTGCTGAAGCTATGGACAAAGTTGGTAAAGACGGCGTGATTACCGTTGAAGAGTCCAAGACTATGCACACCGGTCTCGAGCATGTTGAAGGTATGCAATTTGATAAGGGCTACATTTCTCCTTATTTCGTAACCGATTCCGACCGCATGGAAGCCGTTTTGGAAGATCCTTTCATCTTGATCGTTGAGAAGAAGATCTCCGCCATTAACGATATTGTCCATCTCCTGGAGAATGTTTCCCGCTCTGGCCGTCCTCTCTTGATTATCGCCGAGGACATTGAAGGCGAAGCTTTGGCTACTTTGGTAGTCAATAAGTTGCGCGGTGTTTTGAACATTGCCGCCGTCAAGGCTCCTGGTTTCGGTGACAGACGTAAAGAGATGCTTAAGGATATCGCTATCCTCACTGGCGCTCAGGTTGTCAGCGAAGAGATCGGCCTCAAGCTCGAAAATGTCGGTCTCGACTCTCTGGGTAGTGCCGTACGCGTCAATATTACTAAGGATGACACCACCATTGTGGAAGGTCGCGGCGATGCCGAGGCTATTAAGGCTCGCATTGATCAGATTCGTCACCAGATTGCCGAGAGCGATTCCGATTACGACCGCGAAAAATTGCAAGAGCGTTTGGCTAAATTGGCTGGCGGCGTAGCTGTTATCCGCGTGGGTGCTGCCACTGAAACCGAGTTGCGTGAGAAGAAACACCGCTTGGAAGATGCTCTTTCTGCTACTCGTGCTGCTGTTGAAGAAGGTATTATCCCTGGTGGCGGTACTGCTTTCATCAGAGCTTTGCCAGTTTTGGATGAAATTAAGCTCGAGGGCGACCAGCAAGTGGCCGTGGATATTATCCGCCAAGCTTTGGTTGAGCCTTTGCGCTTGATTGCCACCAATGCCGGTGTGGAAGGCTCCGTTATCGTCGAGAAGGTAAAAGAAGCTGATGCTCCCATTGGTTATGACGCCTTGAATCGCGAGTTCAAAGATATGGTCGCTAACGGTATTATCGACCCTGTGAAAGTCACTCGCTCTGCCTTGCAAAATGCTGCTTCTATCGCTGCTATGGTTCTCACTACCGAGACCCTTATCGCCGAGAAGCCTCAGAAGGCTGATCCCGCTGCTGCAGCTGGTATGCCCGGCGGTATGCCCGGTGGCATGGGCGGAATGGACTTCTAGTCCGTATTTATTGACTGCTGAAAAGTTGGAAGTGCCGTTGCTTTAGTTGTAACTTTGGGTAGCGGCGCTCTAGCAGTTTTTTTGTTATAAGAGAGCTTAGGAGTTTCAGTGTGCTTAAGCTCTCTTCTTTTTTTTGGTAGGGACGGTCGATTTTACCTAGGTTGCGCTGGAAGTCCTCAGCCTCTCAGGTAGGGGATAAAGGTTGGGGCGGCGAACTTGCTCAATCCTGTCTTGTTGGAAGACAATGTGGCGCTGCGTTTATTTTTTTTATACAGAGTTTCGCAGTAGTAGTATTTTATTTATTAGGTTTTTTAAGATGAGAAGTTTGAAGGTTTGGCTGGCCTTAGGTATTGTGGCTATGTCGTGCTGGGCTTGTGGTATGTCTGAGGGACAGATTGTCAATATGTATGTTTCTCAAATGACAGTATACGAACGCAGGATAGAGGCTGATGCTTATGATGTCGGTAAGATAACTTCAGGAATAGATACGAGTATCACTGAGCAACAGCGTGCCGAATTAGTAAAAACGCTCAAAGGTCAAATCGCTCGATTGAAAGATACAATTAAGGCTATAGAAGGGGCCAATTGTCCTCAGCCTTGTCAAAATATGCGTGTCCATTACCAAGGGGCTTTGCAAAACCGTTTAGAACACTGTACAATCCTTGCCGATTTCTTGGAAAAAAAATACCAGCCGGGGCAAGCTATCGACGCTAAAGCTTTGGCTGAACTTAAGAGCAAGACCGGTAAATTGGCTCAAGAAACTGCTGAATATGAAAATAAGATTCACGAAGATAAGGTTCTTTTAGCTAACTCTTATCGTGAGGTTCAGCTGCCTGAGGTTATCGAGAATAAATAATTTGGGGAAAATGTCGGGTTTGAGAGTTCGTTTCACATATTTGTCTGAGAACTGTTGGCTCGCTTTTTTTTTGTTTTTTGACTTTTCTTTGAGGGGTTTGTATTTTAGGAGAAGACGAGTTGAGTTACGCTCCATTTATCAGCGGCATTATTGCCAATGCCGAAAAGTATAAAGAACGTTCCGCTTATGAAGTTTATTGCGGCGATCATTGGGAAAAGGTCTCTTGGACTCAGTTTCTGATCAATATCAGCAAAGCCGCTTCGGCTGTGCTCAATTTTGGTTTGGCACCTGACGATCTGGTGGCTCTTTATACTCCCAATTGCCCGCAGTGGCACGAGATAGATTATGGCTGTATGGCAGCTAAAGCAGTTACTGTAGCTATACATGCTACTTGTTCGGTTGAAGCCGTACGCCAAATTTTTACCGAAACGGCTCCAAAATTGACTTTTGTTGGTAATGCCGAATTGGCTGACTTACTTTTTGGGGCGGTGGAAGATCCTGGTCATGTAGTTATTATTGAGGGTGAACATCCTAAATGCCAGAAGTACGCTGATTTTGTCAATGTGGAAGTTCGTTCCGATTGGTCTGCTAAAGTAGCCGATACTAAAGCCGACGATCTTTGGACTATAGTTTATACTTCCGGTACTACTGGAGCTGTGCGCGGAGCTATGCTGACTCATGGTAATATTGTTTACCAAATTCTGCGCCATCGTGATAGGTTGCCCGACATAACCGATCAAGATCGCTCATTTTGTATGTTGCCTTTGAGTCATGTTTTTGAGCGCGGCTGGTCGGCCATTCAATATACTTGGGGTATGACTTATTATTATTGCAAGCCTTCTCCGGAAATTATTCGCTTACTTCCTTACGCTGCTCCGTCGGTTATTTGTGTGGTACCGCGCATTTTGGAAAAAATTTATACGGCTATTTACGAAAAATTTGCCCAGCGCTCTAAAGCTATGCAAGGTATTGTCGATAAGTGTGTCAAGATTGGCTGTCAGTACCAAAAGGAGTTGCTGGATGGTAAAAAACCTGGACTTTGGTTGCGTATGCGCAATAAAGTGGCCGATAAATTGGTCTTTTCCAAAGTTCGTCATGTTTTTGGCGGTCATATTAAACATCTTGTGGTAGGTAGTGCCTCTTTAACAGCTTCTGTTCACGAGTTTTTCCGCGCTTGCGGAATTTTTATCAATAATGGTTATGGTATGACAGAGACTACTGCTACTATTTCTTCTACGCCGATAGGACGCAGTGTTCCCGGTATGGTTGGTTTGCCTATGGAGGGTATAGAAATCCGTTTAGGCAAAGACAACGAGATTCAGGTGCGCGGTGACAGCGTGATGGTGGGATATTACAAAAAGCCGGAGGAAACCAAAGCTTCTTTTACGGAAGATGGCTTCTTTCGCACCGGTGATGTGGGACGTTTTGCTGCCAATGGTTATTTGTGTATTACCGATCGCATTAAGGATATGATTCGAACTTCTACCGGCAAGTATGTAGCTCCTCAATATTTGGAATCGCGTTTGGCCCTTTCTCCTCTAATTGAGCAAGCTGCTATTATCGGCGAGGGACGCTCTTGGGTAGGAGCTTTGTTAGTACCAAATTTTGTCAAGTTGGAAGAGTATGCCAAAAAAATCGGATTAGCCTTCGCTTCCCGCGAAGAACTGGTAGGCTATCCGGAAATTGTTAATTTTGTAAAATCGGCTATCGATGATTTACTCAGTGATGTGGCTAAACATGAACGCATTCAGCGTATTGCTTTGCTCACTCATCCTTTTACCATTCAGAGTGGTGAACTCACTCCCACTTTGAAACTGCGCCGTAAAATTATTTTAGAGCGTTATCACGATTTGATTGCCTCTATGGATGCCTTTGATACTACTTATCAAAGATTGGCTCACGGTGTCGGTTAAATTAACCTAAGTCGATTTGTTAAGCTTTATGACAGAAAGTGAGAAATAAGTTGTGCCCCTAAACTTTATGCCTTTCGCTTTAAAAATGAGAGACATCGAAGCCTCGGATATACAAATCGAAGCTTTTCGGCGTAATTGCATGAAGGCTTTTAGCGGTAAGGGTTGTTTTATCAGTGAAGATGAGATCGCTCCTGTGGGGGAGTTGCCTACTTTTAATCAGTTGGCTCCTTTGAGCGAGAGTCGAAATGATGAATTGCTAAATGCCTGTGCTATTATTAAGCTTAACGGCGGTTTGGCTACGACAATGGGGTTGGAAGGGCAGCCTAAGTCTTTGGTGACGGCGCACGGTCAGTTGTCGTTTTTAGATTTGACTGTGCGTCAGATTCTCGGTAGACGCAATAAATTAGGTATTAAATCTTTACCTCTTATTTTGATGAACAGTTTTAATACCAGCTCACAAACGATGAAAAGTTTGATGGGCTATCTTGGGTTGTTGGAACAGCCGGTTGCCGTAGAGATTGTACAATCGCGTGTCCCTCGCATTCAGGCCGATTCTCTGACTCCTTACGCTTCGGCTACCGATCCCTTAAGCGAGTGGTGCCCTCCCGGTCATGGCGATCTTTACTTATCGCTTTTTGTCAGTGGCTTGTTAGTTGAATTGCTTTCTCGGGGCATAAAATATATTTTTGTTTCTAATATAGATAATTTGGGCGCCGACTTGGATATGCGCATTCCCGAATGGATGGCACAGCATAACTATCCCATGGTGATGGAAGTTTCTAAACGTTGTGCGGCAGATCGTAAAGGCGGCCATTTAGCCAGAGATGTTTACGGATCTTTCGTGTTGCGTGAGTCGGCGATGTGTCAGCCGGAGGATCGTGAATGCTTTGCCGATATAAAACGTTATCGCTATTTTAATACCAACAATTTATGGTTTGATGCGGAAGCTTTGTATAAATTGATTATGGCTCAGGGTGGATTGCTTGATTTGCCGGTAATTCGCAATAGTAAGGTTCTTTACGACAATTTGGGCAAGGCTTGCCAAGTTTACCAGATTGAGAGTGCCTGCGGTTCCATTATTTCGTCTTGGCCCAATGCTCAAGCTTTGGAAGTGCCGCGCAGTCGGTTTGTACCTGTCAAAGGACTTAGTGATTTGATGATTGTACGTTCCGATTTGTTCTCTGTGGATAGTGGCTATTCTATCCGTTGTACTAAAGATAATTTTACGCCTCCTTTAATCACTTTGCCTATAGAGGTTACTTCTCTGGAAGATTTAGAACATATGTTGCCCTACGGTATGCCCAGTTTGCGCTGTTGCTCTTCTCTCAATATTGAAGGGCCAGTTATTTTTGGCAAAGATGTAAAGTGTGAAGGCGACGTTAAGATAACGGCTGCGGCGGAAGCTTTTATTCCTGATGGGTCCGTACTTAGCGGTGAAGTAAGCTTGTAAATTTGTATGATTAACAATAAATTGCGTCGCGCTGTCTATGCTGGCAGTTTTGACCCTCTAACTAAAGGCCATTTGGATATTATTTATAGAGCATCCAGATTGGTAGATGAACTGATTGTGGCTGTAGTGTGTAACCCTAATAAACGGTCGCTTTTTACCCTGACTGAACGTGAAGCTATGGTTAGAGGCTGCCTAACTTCATTGCCCAATACTATTACCGCTTCTTTTTCTGGTTTGTTAGTTGATTTTATGCGCGAGCGTCAGGCTGATTTTATTATACGTGGATTGCGTTCGGCGGCTGATTTTGAATCGGAATTTAATATGGCTCTGATAAATTGTAGTTTAGTTTCCGGTATAGAGACGATTTTTTTGGTCAGTTCTCCGGAACATATTTTTGTCAGCTCCAGTGCCGTACGTGAGATCGCTTCGTTGGGAGGAAAGGTTAGCCATTTAGTACCTGAAGAAGTTCGTTTGCGTTTACAAGATAAATTCCACGTAGCTTTGGCTTAGATATACGACGCTATTACTGGGGGGATTTGTTTAGAGAAACGGATGGTTAAACGTATGGATATATATAAAGTTTTAACTCGCTTAGAAAAAACTGTAGAAGTTAGTAAGCCTTTGCCATTGGTATTAGCAGCTTACTCGGTTATCAATAAGGAAAATTTTTTGAAATTGATTGCCGAGGCTAGGGCCAATTTACCTGAAGAAATTTTGCAGGCTAAAGATATAGTCAGTCGTTCTAAACAGATAAAAGAAGAGGCTGTTAAAGAGGCGGAAAAGATAACCAGTGAGGCGGAGGATCGAGCCCGAGAGACTTTACGTGCAGCCAAAACCGAAGCCGCCAGCCTAATAGAACAGCACGAAGTTGTGCGTCAGGCCATGGAAGAGGCTGAGCGTATTATTCAAGAAGCTGAAGAACGGGCTCAAGAAATTGAGAATAATGCTTCTGCAGCCGCTGAAAAAGTCAGTCGTGAAGCCAATGATTATGCTCGCGACGTTTGTGATGACGCCGATCGGTATGCCGGTAAGGTTTGTGCCAATTTGCAGAGAGAGTGCAAGCAAATTTTGGATTCTTTGCAGCGTTTGGAAAAAAGACAAGAGTCGTGAGCGGATCTTAATCTCGCTTTCAATGGTGTGTTCGGTTTGTTATCTTGTCCTTTTTGGGTAGGAGCTGAATAATAAAAAGAGAAAAGCAGTGAAGAGTTGTCCCGCAGCATTCAAGGCGCGGTTTAGTTGTGGCTGAGAGTGCGTAATCAGCTATAGTTTTTGGGGTATTTAGTCGTGGGTAGTGTTCGTCTCGTCGAAGTAAATAAGATCTATGATGGTTGGGCTCCTAATCCTGAGCACAAAGCATGGTATCAGTTCTGGAAGCCCAGCCGTCTTCCCAATCAAGTTCATGTAGTTAAAAATATTTCTTTAGATATTAAAGACGGTGAGTTTTTGGTTTTGGTTGGCCCGTCCGGTTGCGGTAAATCAACCACTTTGCGTATGGTTGCCGGTTTGGAAGACATAACTAGCGGCTCGATCTATATCGGAGATCGTAAGGTAAACGATGTCTCTCCTAAGGATCGTGACATTGCTATGGTTTTCCAGAGTTACGCTCTCTACCCGCACTTCAGTGTTTATGACAATATGGCTTTTGGTTTACGTCAGCGCAAATATTCCGAAGAGGAAATTAAAAAGTTAGTTGATCACGCTGCCGAGCTTTTAGATATAAAACATTTACTGTTGCGCAAACCCAAAGAGCTTTCCGGAGGTCAGCGCCAGCGTGTGGCTATGGGACGTGCTATTGTGCGTCGTCCTCAGGTGTTCCTTATGGATGAACCTCTCTCCAACTTAGATGCCAAATTGCGTGTACAGATGCGCGCCGAGTTGCAGAAATTACACCATACTTTGGGCGTGACTACCATTTACGTAACTCACGATCAGACTGAAGCTATGACCTTGGGAGACAGGATTGTACTTATGCACCAGGGCATTATTCAGCAAGCTGCCGCTCCTTTAGAAATGTATGAGCATCCGGCTAATAAATATGTGGCCGGTTTTATTGGCACTCCTTCTATGAATTTTGTGGATGTCAAGCTTGAGTCTGCTGGCGAAGGAGTTACTGTTAAGGGTAAAGGATTTAGCCTAGAAATTCCGGAGCGTTTGGCTGGTCGCTTAAAAGAGTTCTCCGGAGCTGAATGTACTTTCGGCATCAGGCCGGAAAATATTCATGATCCTAAGTTCGCCCGTGACAGCGAATTTTTAGTGCCTATTTGTACCAAAGTGGAAGTTTACGAGCCTATGGGTTCAGAAGTCTCTTTACATATTCGCTTAGGTGAAGAAGAATTTGTGGCTAGAGTAGATGCTCATACTGAGGCCAAAGTTGGTGATGTGGCCAGTTTAGCTATAGATACGCGTAAAATTCATTTATTTAATAAGGATACCGAAGTAGCTATGATCTAAGGAGTGGCTGGGGCCGCTTTGGTTTGGTCTGCTGAAGGCGATAGAAAACTTATAGCTTAAAGTTAAGGCCTTTCTCTGTGTGGTATCTAGGAGAGAGGCCTTTTAATTGGAGGAAATGGTGGGAGAAGAAATTTTAATGTCCAAAGAGGGCATAGGTGTTGTCACCCCTGCTTTGGAGCCGGGTGACTTTTTTCAGGTAGGTACTGAAACAGAGCAGACTTCACATATCTATTTACGCTATCAATTATTCAGCAATTTAAATGCTCTGGCTCTAAAAAATACAGCTCAAGAACAAGCCGGTTTACTTTTAGGCAGTCATACTAAAGACAATTCATGGATAAAAATTGAAGAAGCTGTGGAAGTTAAAGCTCAGAATGGTCGCTTTATTGAATCTGTTTGGAAGAAGGCTTTTGCTCAGGCTTCTAAACAATTCCCCGGCATGAGCGTAGTCGGTTGGTTCCACTCTCACCCCGGTACGGGCAGCAGCGTCACCGAAGTCGAAAAAGAAGTTCATGCTAAATTCTTTCCCAAGCAGTCGCAAGTAATTTATATTGTCGATCCAGTGGTGGGAGAGCGCAGTTTTTATTTATGGCGTGATGGGGCTTTGCACAATAGTGGTGGCTTTAGAATTTATGGGAAGAATACGGCCGCTTCGACTGCAGTAGTCAGTCGGGATACTTCTCGTCCAGAAGAATTTATTAACGATCGGTACTTAGAGCGCAGCGTAGAAAAATTGCAACGTATGTTGCGCAATCCTGCCATTAGGCCTATTGATTACGCCATTTTGGTAATGTTGGGCATTTGTATACTGATACAGCTTTTGCGTCCTGCTCCTGTAGCTAAAGTAGATCAACGCGAAATTTTAGCTAATCAGGTACAAATCTCTCAACAAGTAGAAGCTGTAGAAAAGCGTGTCAAGGAAATTGAAGGTCACTTGGAAGCTGTAGGTGTTTTAGATAAGGAACTTGGACTTTCCGGTGTAGAAACTGCTGAAGTTGTGGTCGACAATTCAAGTAAGAGCAGAGCTGCTGTTGAAAAAGCTCAGGATAAAAAAGATACCAAAGCTGAAGAAAAAACGCCTAAAGCAGCTCAGAGTGGTGCAAAAATTATTCTTCATGATGTAAAGTCAGGTGAAACCATTTCCAGTATCGCTGAAAAATATTATTCTACCACTGATCCCAAAGTATGCAAAGCTTTAGGCAAGTTTAATAAATTGCCAGCTCCTTATTATGATCATATTGTCCCGGGTGATCAATTAAAAATCCCTGCTCGCCAAAAAGTCGGTCTTTAAGTGGCATTTTTTAGAAGCCGACGTTGGCAATTGTGGCTTGTGAGCGCAGTTTTTGTGTGGATTAGTGGTGGAGGAGAAATTATGGCAGCTGAGGGTAGGGGCGAATTGTATTTCGTTAACGTTCCGGTTGTTAGTGTCTTTGCCGATATATATGACGATTCCGAGAGAGAAACTCAAGTACTCTTGGGTGATCCAGTTTATGTAGTCAACGAAACGGAAGATGGTATCTGGAAAGAGGTTATCGTTCCCGGTCAATATCGGGAGCCGGAAGGTTATCCGGGGTGGATTAACAGTCGCTACTTAACTAAAGACGCGTCTTTTGCCGCTCCTCCGTTAGATTTTGAGATTTGTGGTCAGCCGGTATTGCGCTCTTGGTCTTTAGATGATGATAGCTCTGAACTGTTGGTAATTAGTCCGCAAGCTTACATCTATACTCAGCCGGATAGGAAAAGTGCAGTTAAAGGGCGCGTTTTCGCTTCAAGTATTTTGTCTTTGTGCACTTTACAGCCTGTACAAGGTAATGATGGAAGTTTATATTGGGCTATAAATTGGCCTCATACTGAAGTGGTCGTCTATTTGCCGTATGAAGCTGGTTCCAGACACACTTTGTCGGCTAGGGGAGATAGCCTCTTGCAAACAGCCCGTCGCTTCAAGGGAGTTGCTTATCTGTGGGGTGGTTTAAGTTGTCATGGTATAGATTGCTCCGGATTAGTTTATGTAAGCTGCAAATTGCATGGCCTAATCGTGCCTCGTGACGCTGACCAGCAATTTAGCGTAGGTTTGCCGGTCAATCGAGAAGAACTAGAAGCGGGCGATTTAGTTTTCTTCGGTAAAGATGAAGATCATGTTGTTCATGTCGGTTTTTATGTTGGAAATAGTCAGTTTTGGGATGCTTCCGGCAAATACGGAGTAGGCCTGAGTTCTTTAGATAATTTGGTAAAATACCGTTTCTTGGGTGGACGTCGCTATTTTGAAGAATAATGGAGTATAATTGGACATAAAAAAACATCCTGCTTAAAAGCTGGATGTTTTTTTATGTTGATGCCAACTTCTACTGAGCGTCTAGTGTAATGGAAACGATAAACTTTTTATTATTGCGCCAGACTGTAAGTTTTATGCGGTCGCCAGCACTGTGTTTATTTAGTTCGCGTACCATAGCACCTACTGAACCGACGGTAATTTTATCGACGGCACTGACAGTATCACCCGGTTTTATATTGGCCCTTCCGGCAGGGGAGCCATCGATAACCTGAGTAACGAAAACTCCGCTGGTAATCTTAATATTGAAATCTTGAGCTTTTTCCAGAGTGAGGGTGGCTCCGCTTAATCCTAACCAGGGGCGAGTTCCGGCAGGGAGGTCATGACCGTCGGCAATATAACTGCTGTCTGCAGGACTGTCCATAAGTTGTTGAGCTACGCTGTAAGCATTTTTGATAGGAATAGCAAAACCTAAACCTTGGGCTTTATCGTAGCCATTGGAAGGGCCGGTATAAACTAAAGCGTTTATGCCGATAAGCTCACCTCGAGAATTGAGTAAAGCTCCGCCGGAAGAACCTGGATTTATGGCTGCATCAGTTTGAATAAGGTTGGTATATTTTATACCCTTAGTTTCGATATTGCGCCCTAAGCCGCTGATCATGCCTTGAGTTACTGTGCCGGTAAAGCCTAAGGGATCACCTATGGCTATGACGGTCTGACCGACGCGTAAATTGTCCGAATTGCCAATGCGGGCAGCAGGCAGATCCTGAGCATTGATTTTTATAATAGCCAAATCTTTGTCACCGGCAATTTTATGAATTTGGGCGTCATAAGCTTTTTTATTCTTAAGCTGAACTCTTATTTTCTTACCGCCTTTAACCACATGGGCATTGGTAAGAATATAACCGCTGGAATTGATGATGACACCAGAGCCGATACCTGGCTTTGTACGGTTTTGGCGATAAGTACGTACAGATACTACTGATTGTGAGGCTTTAGAAATTGCACTGATACGATCGCTCTCTTCATTGGCTTCGCTTGTGGAAATATTTGCTAATAGCAAAATCGCTATAAGAGCTGTTATGGCTGCCAACCAACTGCGATGCGTTTTCAAGAGAACCTCCAGATATTTGGACGACAAAAAGCGTCCCCCTCCAGCTAGGAATTTTGACTTTTTACTTGGGCCCGGAAACTGACAGTCCGAGGCCTTTCTCTCCTTTTGTGGCCGGGTGATAAAATCCTATTAGAAGAAGTTACAAAGCTTGGCCACAGAGGACATAGGCTAACTAAGTTTCCAAATTGATTTTGGTGGCACCTAAATCTGTCAATTTTGCAATAATATCGGCTTTAGTTACCGAATTTTCGACAGCAATGGAAGTTTCGATAAAGAGCTCTTGATCTTCTTGGCTTATAGCCAATTTGCGTATCCTAATTCCACCTGTGCTCAGCTGAAGGCGCATTTTTTCTAAAATGCCGGGGGTGTTTGGTAGAGAAACACTTAGGTAAAGAAGATTAGAGCCTGTGAAGACTGGTTCTAAACGGCGCAGAGTTACTAAAGTGAGTAGTGAAATCGCACAGGTCGCTCCGGCAACGATAAAGGCACCAGCTCCGCAACCCATACCTATGGCAGCTACAACCCAAAGGGTCGCTGCGGTAGTAAGGCCGTGAACAGTAGCTCCGTGTTTCATAATGGCGCCCGCCCCTAAAAAACCTATGCCGCTGACAATTTGAGCTGCTACTCGAGCCGGATCACGTGGTCCTTCGTTATACGAAAAAAAATAAATGGAAAGCATAGTAAACAGAGCCGAACCGATAGAAACCATAACATGAGTTCTCAGACCGGCTGTACGATTCATAATCTCCCGTTCCATACCGATAAAGCCGCCCAAAAGGGCGGCCGCTACCAGGCGGGAAGCCAACATAAATTCGGTTTGCAAACCTATATTTTCCATTTCCTCCAATTAGAGCATGGCCATTACACGCTCGTCAGCTTTCAATTCGGCATAAATCGCATCCAATTGTTCACGACTGTCAGCCATAATATCTATAGTGACAGATACGAAACGTCCCTTGCTACTTTTTGTTATGTGACAATGTTCCAGGGCCAGTTCCGGCACATGTTTTTTTACGAGTTTGTGGGCGTGACCCAAGAAGTCTTCTTCTGCATTGCCAAACACCTTGATGGGGAAACGGCAGGGAAACTTAAGGGCTGTTCCTCGACCGCCGTGTTTATTGATAAAAGCTTCTGAAGCATCATTGAGCTTGGCTGCCTCTTCTTTGTGAGCGTGACAACCGCAGCTGCAGTGTTCGTCGTGGTGATGTTCGTGATGATTATTTTCGCTCATATGTTAATTCAAGCCTCACTTAGTCTGTTTTCTCTGATTCTAACCGACTAAAGTTATTTTTTCATTTTTTTAGTCTTTGATTTCTGTTTGTTAGCTTTCTTTTTAGCTTTGGCTTTAGCTTCTTTTTCTTTATCGGCCGCTTGTTTTTTGGTAAAAGCTTCTACCGCATTGGTGCTGGCTTCTTCTTCCAGCGTTTCCTCTTCTTCTTCTTCGGGTTCGTTGGTTATTTTTGGAGAAGCTAAAGGAGAAATATAAGTATCGGTCGCATCCCAGTTATAGTTCCACTTTGTCCATTTGTCAGGCTGGCGTAATCCTTCAGGTGTTCCCAGTCTGGTAGAATAACTCTTCAAAGCTTGACCGGCACTAATTCTGACAGTTTGCAAGGTGCCCGTAGTATAACCTACAACACACATGCCGCGATAAACGCTGAGCAAGGTAAATTGATTACCCTTAGCGTCGGTTTTTAAAGCCACAGCATACATTGTGTTTTTATCGTTGACCGGAGTAATACGTACCTGGGGAGTCATTATAAATACCATACTCTCAGGCGTACTGTAAGCGAAGACTCTACCTTGTCTGAGGAAGAATCCGCTTAAAAATCGACCGTTTTTATCAGTTTTTAAGTTCTCAATTAGCAAATCACTGTATTTGTCAATACGTAAATTGCCACCATTACGTAAAGCCATAACGTTATAGGGAGATTTTTCGCTGATTAAGCGGCTGTCGACTGGAACCATATCTCCTTTATGGACAGGAATATAGCCCTGTTGATAGTTTGTCTTTAAGTCGTGAGTCTCAATAGGTAATAAAGGCACTTCGTAATCTGAAGCAAACCATTTTAAAACATTGCTGATATTCAGAATACCAACCACGATGGCTACGCCGACAATAAAGAGGAAAGCTCCCCAATACCTTTGCTTACGCCAGAAAGAATCAGTTTTATAATATTGCTTCCATTCTTTCTCCCAGCGTTTGAGCTCTTCCATACGACGCATGCGCCGTTCCAGAACAGATTCATGCTTTTTGGTAATTTTATAGGGCTTTTCGTTCTCGCGTTTATGCTGCTTTTTAGGCTGCTTTTTAATTTCCGAACCAAGAATGGCCGACCAGTGTTCCTCAGGCGATTTATCAAACTTTTTAGGGCCTGCTGCCGCTTCTTCGTCTAAAGGCGTAAACGGCAGGGGAGAACTGGGATTGAAAGTTTTGCTGCTGACAAACTCATAAAGGCTAGTTTGCAGTTGGAATAAGGCTCTCTGCTTCTGATAGAGATCAGACTGTTGCTCAAAGAGGTGCTTACGTTCAATGCTGGAGGTCTTTTCATCTTTAATTAGTTGCTCTAAGCGATTTTGCTGCTGCTCGTAGTAAGCCATATAGCTGGCGTAGTAAGATTGAATGTTGTTATATTCAGCCACACGTTGAGCTAACAGAGCTTTGCGTTCTTTCTCTTTGAGGAACTCCTTGGGAGGAGTAGCTGATACTGTTGGTACCGGTCGAGCGCTTTGTGTCTTACTTCCGCCTCTGTTGCTGGCACTATTTTTTAAAATGGGTTGATTGGGCACACTGGGACGACGCCGCGGTTTGGCCGCAGTTTCAGGAACATTTTTCACCGAAGTCGCAGATGTATTACGCGCAGTCGTATCTGTTGATACGTCGGCGCCAGGTTGAGTAGCCGGATAATTGGCAGCTTTGCCTGGTTGGTAAGGATCTGGAGTTCTTCTGGCTTGTGTTTGTGTGCCTAATGTAGACGTAGCTGTGCGCTGTTGTTGTGTAGTTTGTGCACTTAAATTAGGAGCTGTAGCCTGCTGTGGCTGTGTCTGTGCGCCCAATGTGGGGGCAGTAGTGCGTTGCTGTTGCGGTTGAGCTCCTAATGTAGGCGCGGCACCGCGTGTCTGTGTCCCCAAAGAGGCAGCCGTGCGCGGCTGATAAGGCTGCGCTCCCAAAGCTGGAGTTGGGCGCTGCTGCGTAGGCTGTGCACTTAAAGTAGGAGTTGTAGCCTGCTGTGGCTGCGTCTGTGCGCCTAATGTAGGGGCAGTAGTGCGTTGCCGTTGCGGTTGAGCTCCTAATGTGGGTGCGGCACCGCGTGTCTGTGTCCCCAAAGAGGCAGCCGTGCGCGGCTGATAAGGCTGCGCTCCCAAAGCTGGAGTTGG
>CAKTUZ010000015.1 GCA_934621605.1 uncultured bacterium
ACTTTAGGCCCAATATCGCCGCGTTCATCTAAAGCTTTTTGCAAGTTGGCTTCGCAATTAGCTTGATCGCCTTTTTCAGCATAATCCTCAGCTACAGCTAAGAATTGTTCCGCTCTAGCTATGCGTGACTTTTCAACTTCAGGTTTAATGCCAACACACTCACTTAAAGCTTTACTTAAGCTACTTTGATACTGCTTCTCATCAGCCAGGTTGCACTTACTAGCTACTGCTAAATGCATCTCTGCGCGAGCTTTACGTATAGCTTCAGCCTTAGCCTTAACTTCAGCACACTCATCTAAAGCTTTGACTAAGCTGCTCTGATATTTGCTTTCCTCGACCAGGGTGCACTTAGAGGCTACTGCCAAATGCATCTCTGCTCTGGTTTTGCGTATAGCCTCAACCGCAGGCTTTACCTCGGCGCATTCAGCTAAAGCTTTCTTTAAGCAGCTCTGGTATTGCCCGTCGTAAGCTAAACTCCACTTGGAAGCTAAAGCTAAGTACATTTCGGCTCGAGCCTTTTCAACTTTAGGACCAATATCGCCGCGTTCATCTAAAGCTTTTTGCAAGTTGGCTTCGCAATTAGCTTGATCGCCTTTTTCTGCATAATCCTTGGCCAAAGACAAGAACTGCTCAGCTCTAGCTTTACGCATAGCCTCAGTCTCAAATTTTACACCAGCGCACTCCTCTAAAGCTTTCTTTAAAATGCTCTGGTATTGATCTTCATCAGCAAGACTGCATTTATCGGCTACAGCCAAATACATCCTGGCCCTATCTTTACGTATGGCCTCAACTTTAGGCTGTGCACCGGGCCATTCGCTCAAAGATTTCTCTAGGCTGCTCTTATACTTATTTTCACTAGCAAGTGCACACTTAGCAGCTGTTGCTAAGTGCATTTCTGCTCTAGCTTTACGTATGACGTCAACTTGAGGCTTTACGCCCGCACATTCGCTTAAAGCCTTGCCTAAACTGCTCTGATACTGTACTTCATTATCAAGAGTACACTTAGCAGCCGCCGCCAAATGCATTTCTGCACGAGATTTACGTATAGCTTCAACTTGAGGCTTTATGCTCGCACATTCGCTCAAAGCTTTGCCTAAGCTGCTCTGATACTGTACTTCATTATCAAGAGTACACTTAGAAGCTACGGCCAAATGTCTCTCAGCTCTAGTTTTGCGTATTTCCTCAACCTTAGGCTTAATATCAGCACACTCGTCTAAGGCTTTACCTAAACTACTTTGATACTGTTTTTCATCAACAAGGCTACACTTAGAAGCTACACCCAAATACATCTCTGCGCGAGCTTTACGTATAGCTTCAACTTGAGGCTGAACGCCAACGCATTCACTCAAAGCTTTGCTTAAGCTGCTCTGATACTTGGCTTCGTCAGCCAGACTGCACTTAGAAGCCACTGCCAAGTACATCTCTGCCCTGGCTGTGCGTATGGCCTCAACCGCAGGCTTTACCTCGGCGCTTTCAGATAAGGCCTTCTTTAAGCAGCTCTGGTATTGCTCGTCGTAAGCTAAACTCCACTTGGAAGCTAAAGCTAAGTACATTTCAGCCCGAGCTTTTTCAAGCTTAGGCCCAATATCGCCGCGCTCATCTAAAGCTTTTTGCAACTTAGCTTCACAGTTGGCTTGATAGCCTTTTTCTGCATAGCTCTCAGCTAAAGCTAAGAATTTATCTGCTCTAGCTATGCGTGACTTTTCAACTTCAGGTTTTATGCCAGCCCACTCATTTAAAGCCTTGCCTAAGCTGCTCTGATACTGCTTCTCGTCAGCAAGGGTGCACTTAAAAGCTACAGCCAGATACATTTCCGCTCTATTTTTACGTATAGCTTCAACTTGAGGCTTTATGCTCGCACACTCGCTTAAAGCTTTGCCTAAGCTATTCTGATACTGTACTTCATCGGCAAGTGTGCACTTAGCAGCTACGGCCAAATACATTTCCGCTCTAGCTTTACGGATAGCCTCAACTTGAGTTTTTACCTCGGCGCATTCAGCTAAAGCTTTCTTTAGACAGCCTTGATACAGTTCATCATTACCAAGCGCACATTTAGCAGCTACAGCTAAATACATCTCAGCTCGAACTTTCTCAACTTTAGGGCCAATATGGCTACGCTCATCTAAAGCTCTTTGCAAATTGGCTTCGCAATTGGCCTTATCACCTTTTTCAGCATAGCCTTCAGCTAAAGCTAAGAATTTATCTGTTCTAGCTATGCGTGACTTTTCAATTTCAGGTTTAATGCCAACACACTCACTTAAAGCTTTACTTAAGCTACTTTGATACTGCTTCTCATCAGCCAGGTTGCACTTACTAGCTGCTGCTAAATGCATCTCAGCCCTAGCTTTACGTATAGAATCAACCTGAGGCTGAACGCCAGCGCATTCGCTTAAAGCTTTGCCTAAGCTACTCTGATATTGTGCTTCATCAACAAGGCTGCACTTGGAAGCTACGGCCAGATGCATTTCCGCTCTATTTTTACGTATAGCTTCAACTTGAGGCTTTACGCTAGCGCATTCACTTAAGGCTTTACCTAAACTACTTTGATACTGTACTTCATCGGCAAGGCTACACTTACTAGCTACTGCTAAGTGCATCTCTGCGCGAGCTTTGCGTAATGCTTCAGCCTCCAATTTTACACCAGCGCACTCGTCTAAAGCCTTATTTAAAATGCTCTGGTATTTATCTTCATCAGCAAGACTGCGTTTAGCGGCTACAGCCAAATACATTCTGGCCCTATCTTTACGTATGGCCTCAACCTTAGACTGTGCACCGGGCCATTCGCTCAAAGATTTCTCTAAGCTACTCTGATACTTATCCTCATTGGCAAGTGCACACTTGGCAGCTATTGCCAAATGCATTTCCGCTCTAGCTTTGCGAATTGCTTCAACTTGGGGCTTAATACCAGCACATTCACTCAAGGCTTTACTTAAGCTGCTTTGGTACTGTGCTTCATCTATAAGCGTACATTTAGCAGCTACAGCTAAATGCATTTCTGCACGAGTTTTACGTATAGCTTCAACTTGAGGCTGAACTCCAGCCCATTCACTTAAAGCTTTGCCTAAACTACTTTGATACTGCTTTTCATCAACAAGGCTGCACTTATTAGCTACTGCTAAATGCATCTCTGCGCGAGCTTTACGTATAGCTTCAGCCTTAGCCTTAACTTCGGCACACTCATCTAAAGCTTTGACTAAGCTGCTCTGATATTTGTTCTCCTCGACCAGGGTGCACTTAGAGGCTACTGCCAAATGCATCTCTGCTCTGGCTTTGCGTATAGCCTCAACCGCAGGCTTTACCTCAGCACATTCATCTAAAGCTTGCTTCAAGCAGCCTTGATACAACTCATCGTTATAAAGTGCGCATTTAGCAGCTACGGCTAAATACATCTCAGCCCTAGCTTTTTCAGCTTTAGGGCCAATATCGCCGCGCTCATCTAAAGCTTTTTGCAAGTTGGCTTCGCAATTGGCCTTATCGCCTTTTTCAGCATAGCCCTTGGCCCAAGACAAGAATTGCTCAGCTCTAGCTAAACGTGACTTTTCAACTTCAGGTTTAATACCAGCCCATTCACTTAAGGCTTTACTTAAGCTATTCTGATACAGTTTCTCATCAGCCAGGGGGCACTTATTAGCTACAGCTAAATGCATTTCTGCACGAGCTCTACGTATAGCTTCAATCTTAGGTTTAACTTCGGCACACTCATCCAAAGCCTTGACTAAACTACTTTGATACTTGTTTTCCTCGGCCAGGGTGCACTTAGAGGCTACTGCTAAATGCATCTCTGCCCTGGCTTTGCGTATGGTCTCAACCGCAGGTTTTACCTCGGCGCATTCAGCTAAAGCTTTCTTTAAGAAGCCTTGATACAACTCATCAATATCAAGTGAGCATTTAGCAGCTACAGCTAAATACATTTCGGCTCGAGCTTTTTCTACTTCAGAACCAATATCGCCGCGTTCATCTAAAGCTCTTTGCAAGTTGGCTTCGCAATTGGCCTTATCACCTTTTTCAGCACAACTCTTAGCTAAAGACAAGAATTGCTCAGCTCTAGCTATGCGTGACTTTTCAACTTCAGGTTTAATGCCAGCCCATTCATTTAAGGCTTTACTTAAGCGATACTGATACTGCTTTTCGTCAGTAAGTGTACACTTATTAGCTACAGCTAATTGTCTCTCAGCCCTATTTTTGCGTATTGCTTCAACCTTAGGCTGAACATCAGCGCACTCATTTAAGACTCTTCTTAAGCTAATTTGATACAAATCTTCATCAGCCAAGCTGCATTTAGTGGCTTCAGCCAAATGCTTATCGGCCCTATCTTTGCGTATCTTATCAATTTCAGGCTGTACAACACTCCAATCAGCTAAGGCTTTCTTTAGGCTAGTTTGATATTGTTCTTCATCATCAAGCTCACATTGGGAAGCTATGGTCAAACAAATTTTTGCTCTACGTTGACATATTTCGTAATTGCTTATATTTCGAGGCAATATCAATTGCTCTAAATCTATATATTCTTTCAGAGCTTTATCTATATAAGCAGTGCATCCTCTTGTATCATATTTACTTTTACACAAAGATGC
Organism: uncultured bacterium; assembly: GCA_934621605.1. Classification (GTDB taxonomy): domain Bacteria; phylum Vulcanimicrobiota; class Xenobia; order Xenobiales; family Xenobiaceae; genus Bruticola. The sequence continues at coordinate 4,575 of CAKTUZ010000015.1, forward strand.
TTTTTGCAAATATTGTGTTGCCCTAGCCCTGCGCATTGCTTCAACTTTAGGCTGAGCCTCGGCACCTTCTGCCAGCGCTCTTTTTAAATAATCCTGATACTCCTCATCTCCAGACTGACTAAGATCGCAATCTGCAGCTAAAGATAAAAAGCGTTCTATTCTTGCATTTTGTAAAGACTTAACCTGAGAATCTAGCTCGGCCCAACCGCTGCCTAAAGCTTTTTGCAAACAGTGGCAACATTTGTAATCACCATCGTATTCTAAGTCATATTCTTCAGCTTCAGCAAGGAATATTTCTGCTCTGCGCTTAGAAAACGCATCATCGTATAAAGATTTTTTGCTAGCAGAAGATGTTTTATAACCAACAGCACCTAAACTTTGCAAGCATTGCTTACAAAAGCTGGCACATTCTTGAGGACGCAAATTAAAATTATCATCTGCAGACGAAGCAGTTATAGAGCCTCCCTGTGGAGCGCTATCACCATACAACGGCGTACTTTGTTTACTTTGTTTACTCATGACTTACCGCAAAAACTCTCGGTTAACCTAACCCGCCTAGATAAGGCGGGTAGGTTAACAATAAAGGTCAAGACAAAAAATGCTAAAAGTTTAACGCAAGACTAAATAAGTAGCTGACGTTAAATTTCAAGTATGGAAGCGACGCGATCTTTAATTTGATTGAGCCAAGCTAGACGCTCTTCAGCTTCTTTGATGCGCTCGTCTGCTTCAGTTTGATCCAAAGCGTACTCTTGAAGGACGGCCAATTTTTGTTTCAAAACATCGTCAAGACGCTTAAATTCCGCGCAATAAACTGAAGACAAATTATTGGCTTGTTTAGTGGCATATTTGCAAGCGGAGACGATATTGTCTTGTAAGCTCTTCTCAGCATTGGCCAAAAATTCTGAGGCCAATTTCTCTTCCGAGACAAATTCTTCCGTCGTATAACTGCTTTCGCTATGGCCGCTTTCTTCAAACCAAGTCCAAGGTTTATACCAGGCCTTGTTTTCATTGGCCACCCATCTTTCCCCAGACCTAATTTGCCTAGATTGCACAAGATGATCCACAGAGAAATTGCTATTGGTAGAGACGCTGCCATCAATAAATTTAACAGGATCGATAGCTATACAAAGGTTGTCTACGCCTATTTCACTTACTAAAGAAGCCAATCTCTCTTTATATTTTTGTAAAAGGGTCTGGCTCGCTTCTTGTAAGCTCTCTTTGACCAGCTCATCAAGGTCACTTTGGAAATCTTTTGCCAAGCGAGAGGCAAAATTACCCAACCTAGAAACCTCGTGTTTAGCATTTTTTACACTGAGCTCTCCGCCAGCGGCTTCCTGGATCCTAGCTTTTATTAGCTCCCGATACTTCTTAGCAACAACCTCAGCTTTTCTCTTAACCTCATCACTAACTTCAATGACAGTATCTTCCACATCGTCAGTAAAAGCTTGAGCCGATTTAGCGTCGTCAATATTTCGGTTGATAGCTTCAATTTGAAGAGCTATACGCTCGCTCTCTTCCTGGTTGCCAATAATCTCACGTTTAACTTTTTCGACGCAATCTAATTCCTTAACCTTATGCATAAAAGCGTCGACAATATTTTTAATTTTAGCCGATTTGGCGTATTTTTCGACATATTGACGAATAGCTGCCTCAATAGAAGGAATGCCAGTATGAATAAGCGCTTCTTTATGAGCGTCTTTAGTTTTTTTGGCTTCTTCTAACTTATTTTGAATATTTTTGCGTACGCTAGCTGGAAGAGAAGCATATTGTTCAAGATGGAAGTCTCTATTCTTCTCTCTATTGAACCTGCGAACCGCCGTCTCAGTTTCGTCTATGGTGTCGTCATCTAAGTCGGCACCACTATCCAAAAGACGAATATTTAAAGCTAGCAAAGCGGCAGCCGGGAATAGGTTGGCTTTTTCAATACCGTGCAATTTTAAGTGAGCCCGCACTTTATCTAAAGTTTGGCTCAAATCGCCATCTTCTGACTTGCGACCGTCTACTTTGTTAAGTACAAAGATAAAACGGTCTTTACTCTGTTTGCCGCCTACTTCCATACTTTTAGCTACACGCCCAAGCAACTTATTATTGTCATCGGTGTTAAAAGTACCCTCTGTAACATAGAGTACGAGAGACTTAGAATTTTTATTAAGAAATTCACTCTGGATTCTCTCATGTTCAGGATCGGTAGAGTTATTCGGTCCGGGAGTATCAATTAAAACTAAAGAAACTTCTTTGGAAGAGACAAAAGGAATATTACCTTCAGCCAATATGGTAGAAACATTAGTATTACTATTAAATTTCTCCTTATCTTTACTATTATTCTCCTTATCTTTACCATTAAATTTCTCCATATCTTGGTAAGTTAAATCGTCGCAAGTATCTAGTAAATTTCCGTCCTTGCCATACACTTGGGCTTTCCACTTATTAGTGCCCTTAGTATCCTTAATTTTGGTAATAATAGCCGTGCAAGCTTCTTGCTTAGAGGGCATAAGCTTAGCCCCTAACATAGCGTTTATTAAAGTAGACTTGCCCGCGCTCATAGTAGCGACAACGCAAACTTCAAAATCTTTACCTTTAGCTATCTGGAAAGCATTGATAATTTCAGGATCTCTAAGTTCATCGAAGGGGCCTTGCTGAATTTGTTCAAAAACTTCATCAATTAAAGCTTCTTTATCAGTAGTTTCTTTAGCAGCAATTCTTTGCAAACTAGCCTCAAGCTCTTTACGCTGGTAAGCTTGAGTAAGAACTTCGGCTAAATCTTCATAATCGGCAGAAGTACCATGGAAAGTTATATCAAAATTGTTATCATTGCATTCTTCAATTAAGATAGAAGGAAGATCTTCAATCCAATCTTGTAAGCGAGATCCAGGGCAAGCCAATTCACCAATGCGGCTATTTTCCGGTAAAGACTGACCATCAATAGTAAATTCAGTTTCCAAGCTATAAGGATTGTATTTAATAAAAATCTTTTTCACTTTACTTCACCTCTGCCAATAAGTAAGGATAGCTAAATTATTATTTCAGTACTAAAGCGTATTTATTGAGCCCATCTTTATTGAAACTGGGCAAAGCTCTAACATAGTCGGCAATAGCTTTAGAAGCAGCATTAAAGACCTTTTCACTAAATAAATCTTCATCGATCATTTGGAAAGATTGCTTTTTCTGGCCATTTACGATAGCGAAAAATTCAATAGAATAACTTGAAGAAGTAATGACCGCTTCCAGCTCTACCTTATCGTAATGAGGGACGAGCGTTTTAATTTGTTTAGCTACAAAATTTTCCAATTCAGACATAACTAAGTCTCCTTACTTATTCTCAATAACTACGCTGACTCTATAATTGGAGCCATCTTCGCCCTTGTAAGTAACATAAACCGTAGTTTGCACGAGGTTGCCTTTGTTGTCGTACTCCTCCTTAATAGAAGAGACCTTGCCACCGGTTTTATCCAACTTTTCATTGACAATGTCTCGGCCATTTTCCGGAACTTCGCTTTTAAGCGAACCGTCAATATTATTGTCAAATTTGTAGACAGTAACTTGACCGTCAGCTGTCACAGTAGACTCAATAAGATCGGGACGCTCGGACTGGCCATCTTTGTAAGTAAGTTTAGTTTTGACGGTAACTTCTTGGCCTGCATCTAAAGCGTCTTTGACGTCATTTTCCATACGCTTATAATCGCTTTGGTTAATGCGAGAATCCATAGCTACCAGGTTGCCTTCACCGGCATTGCCGCCAAGATCGCGTCCTGCAATATGACCACCTTGATCGTTGGGCCTTCTATTTTTACCACCAACACGCTGCTGAGCTTCATTATCACGCTCATTTTCCGGCGTGCGTTTAGGTTCAGCTTCAGATTCCACTAATCTGCCCTGGCTGTCTGTTTTATAGATATTGCCATTAAGAACGTAGGTAGTATTGGGCTTCAATTTGCCGTTAACACAATAGACGCGCCCATTATCGTCGGTTTTGTAAGTGACCTCGCCAAAAGTGTAAGTATTATTGGGAAGCAATTTGCCACTTTCGGTCTTATATTGCTTGCCATTATCATCACAAAGTTTGGCCGGAATATCACTTTCATTGGCAGCTAAATTGATATCGTCAGCTTCCTCTAAATTGCCAAAGCTAAGCCCAAATAATTGCCTACCCAAAGGAGAATCAGCCAAGCTGTTTTTTACGTTTTCAACATTTTCTTTGAAAAAACTGGCCATTACTTAATTCTCCTTTGCTTCACATAATGTACCCATTTTAAGTACAATTTCGTTTTAATTTCCTTCTCATCACGCTGCGTGCTAAAATCTTTCATAAAGCATTGACTTAAAGCCATAACTTCAGCGTTGGAAGCATTGGGTAAAATTTGCAACGCTAAATCTTTTAGCGCATTGGTGAGCTCACTGTCAGTAGATGAAGTAAGTACACAATTTTTGACTTTTTCTCTAAAGCCCAAAATACTGACAATTCTTCTAGACAATAAATCGAAATTGTTTTTACCTAAATCTTGCCGAGGATCTTCTTTATATTCCTCAAGCAATTCTTCGATAAAGCTCTGATTGGCAGAAGAAAGAGCTAAGCAAGACAAATTCTTCTCAAGATCTTCTAAAGAGAAGTCGAGCTTATGACTAGGCAAACGTCCATGAATAAGAAAACGAATTAACTGCTCGCGAAGCTTTTCTTTATCGGCACCAGAAACTAGGCCAGGCAATTCATGACTCTTAGTTTCTTGGCCCAATTCTAGCTCGGCAACAGTCTTGGTCTGTTTTTCTGGCAACTCAACCTGTTTTTGTGCTTCTACAATTTCAGACTCGAGGGAACTTGCGGTGCTACTCTCTAAGGGGCTAAAATCTGCAAATTTCCCAATTTGAACTAATACAGGTTCAACCCAATCATTTTGGTAAACAGCTGCCACGCCACGTTTCAATTTTGACAGTTCGTCTACTTGGGCACTGTTTAAACTGGCCGCATAGCCCACAAGCTCACGATCGCTACGATCGGGCAAGCGAAGCAATATTTTAGTGTTGGTATTTCTAATTACCGACATATCTAACATACCCGGAGACTGGTCGGCAATAATAAAACCTTCACCATAAGTGCGCATTTCGGCAATAGAATTAGCCAGCATCTCGACCGATTTGCCTAAAAGATTGGCTCCTTCGGAAATTTGCTCGGTAGAAGTGCGTTTAAGCAAATTGTGAGCCTCTTCCAAAACGGTCAAGTGAGTAAGTTGACTATTGATACAGCCAGAAGACATGCGATATTCGTTAAGCTTCATTACCAATAAGCCCATAATCAGAGACTTAGTCTCTACTGAACCTACTCGACTTAAGTCGACAATGACGCTTTTATCAAATAAATCTGCGTTGGAAATTTCCTCATTAGAGAAAATAAGGCCATTAAGTCCAGTCGTTAAAGAGCGAACGCGAGTAAGTAAAGCGCCAGTATAATCGCCTTTGCAGTCGGCTGAATATTTGGATTCCTCGATGACGGTTTCAATTTGTTCCAAAACATCGGCAAAATTGGGATATTTCTGGCCTTGCTTATTTTCCGAAGTAACTAAGTCCCAACCGGCGGCACTATAAGCTCGCTCTATAGCTTCTTTTAAGATAGCAGGCATAGCTGCATACATAGGCCAGCAAACATTAAATATTTCGACTAACCTATCTAAGTGTTCCAAAATGTGAATATCTTCAGGAAAACTAAAGACATTGAGCCTCAAGAGGGCTGTCTTTTTAGGATTGGTACCATAAATAGAAACATCTGGATATTGGCCAAAAGCATGTTTATACTCGCCCTTAGCAGGTTCAACTACCAAGAAAGGTATATTGTAAAGGCTATGTAATTTGCCCAAAATTTCGTATACAGTATTACTTTTGCCCGATCCAGTAGAGCCGGTTACAAAAGTGTGCATAGTTAGAGAATCTACATCTAACTTAACTTTGGTCTCGGTAGTACTGCCCATACTAAAGATATGGCCCAGTTCTAGGCTCCTGCCCTTATCCTCATGTCCGTAAGCGACAACTTCTTTGCCAAAATCGGCATGTTCAACTACAGGGAAACCGCAAACCGATTTTCTGGGCAAGCCCATTTGGATAGCTAATTCGTTGCTGCTAGACAGTGAAGCTGCCGTGACTGGTACTTTGCCATTTTTAGCTTTATAAGCAAAGATAGGGTGGATAAAATTGGTGATATATTCCCTCAAAACAGGCAAATCTTTTTGGTTGCGGCGACCCCAATAGTTGATAGCCGAAGTTTCTAAGCCTGATTGCGCTCCTTTCATAAGCGCCTTATAAGTACCGGCAGCCATTTCCGCCACTTCTTGGTTGTCAGCTAAGAAATAAGCAGCACATTCCCACATGCCCAAACTTTCACACTCGTTGAGTCGTTTTAATTGGGCGTCAATTCTCTCTAGTTCATTATGCAAAGTTTTATTTTGCATAGTTAGTTGCATATTCTGCGACTGACTGGAAGTGCGTCCTTGGGTGTGAGTACTACTTTCAGAATGGCTGCTGCTTTTGCCAAAAGCTTCTCCCCTAGTGGAAGTATTACTTACAGATGAACTTTCATTGGAAGAAACTCCACTAGACTTAGTAGAAGGAGACCAAGCGCCCACAATAGCACCTAAGCCAAAGCCAGCCAGAGGCTGAGCTACACTAATAGCAGCAGCTAATCCCATCCCTACTCCTTTAGCCAAAGTTCCGGCGATACTAGAAGTAGAAGTAGAGTCGCTATGTGCTGTACCTCGAGAATAAGTTGTACCTTGGGAAGTACTAGTACTTTTGCTATAAGAAGTGCCAGTAGTAGTACCTTTAGAAAGAGCGTCAGAAATACTGAGCGCTTCACTAGTACCGTATGACATTTGCAAATCGGCAAAAGGAGAAAGTTGCGTATAAATAGCTTCGTAAGCGCAGCGAACCTTTTCCAATTCTTCTGCAGGCATGCTTTTGGCTAAAACTATAGCTGTATATCTTTGGCCTTGCATAGCCAAAGCCAATTTTTCCAAGCCTTGAATAAAGGTTTGGTTGTCCTTAAAATCTTCGTCTTTATTATTGGCTACACAAGAAACAGAAGCGATATTGCGCTCAGGAATAGTGGCTAAAAATTCTTCAGCTTGAGTATCTAATAAATCCGTCGTCTTGACGCCGGGGAATTGACCTACTAAAGCATTCTTAAGGGTATCTTTTAAAGACTTAGTAGTGCGTTCATTATCTAAAGAGCGCACACCCATATAAAAGTCGGTCTTTTGGCCGTTGCTATCGGCCACAATAAAGATGCCACAATTAAGATTTTGCAAAGCGCTGAAAACAGAGGCAAATTTGTAAGTGGAATATTCGTCTTTTTGATAGACCATTTCGTTGATCTTAAAAAGACGAATACTGCTAATTTGCTTCAAGCTATCTTCTAGCGGAACTATTTCCAAGCTAGACAATTTGTTGAGATACTTTTTTAAAACTATATCTTCAATTAATTGGCTAGCTTGGATTCTTTGCGAAGCCAAACTGTCTAAAGTAGGCATACTACTTTTTGTTTCGGCGTTTTGAGAAATAGAGCCGGAACTTTGAGCCTCATCTTTAGGCGAAGTGGGCAATTGTCCACTATTTCTAAGCACAATAGCGTCGCTCATATTTAGTCACCCTGACTGACAATAGCAGCAGAAATAGCTCCACCTACAGCGGCTCCAGCAATAGCGCTGCCGACAATAACTGTAGCGGTAGCTCCCACTACAGAAGCAATTATGCCGCCAACGGTAGCTCCGGCTGCCGCGCCAATACCAATAGTGACAAACTCGCCATGGTTATTTTGGCAAACTCTGCACCTTGTTTCAGGATTACTGAAGCTAACTTTATTATGCGTTGCTGGCGCAACTACAGGTATTAAATGATGGACCAGATCCCTAACATGGCTAATTCTTTCTTTAGAAAAGTTGGAAATAAGCTTGACCATCACTTGGTCCATATATTCATTAGTCCACTTACTTTTGTCGGTAATAAACTCTTGGCCGTCATGTTGATCATAAAGACCGGGCATAGAAGCGGCCGCTCTTTCCATTTCGGCAAATTCAGCGCCAGTAGGATCAGTTAAGAAACTATTTTTCATCATGATCCTAACCCGAGTGACGTTGCCAGAATTTACAGCTTCATAAAATGCATTAGTTAAGGCCATATTTGCCCTCCTTATTATTGAAAGATGGAATCGAGGAATCTTCCGAAGCCTTGTAATAACTGTTCAAAGCCGCCCTTAGGCCTTGGTCTTCTAAAGCGAGCTTCATCTCCATGACTAGAAGCAGAATAATCGTGGCTTTGAGAAGTTCTTTCGGGTACAGGTACCAAATAGCGGACTACTTCTTTTAGATGGTTAATTCGTTCAGGAGAAAAATTAGATATTAGCTTAACCATCAATTTATCCATATAACTGTTGGTCCACTGACTTTTATCGCTAATAAGTTCTCCACCGTCATATTGGTCATAAAGGTCAGCCATAGAAGCGGCGGCTCTTTCCATTTCGGCAAATTCAGCAAAGCTAGGATCAGACAACAAACTGTTTTTCATCATGATCCTAACTCGCACTACATTGCCCGATTGCATGGCTTCATAAAAAGCACTAGTTAATGACACAGTTACCCAGCCTTAAATTTCCAATATGGAGTCGACGCGATTTTTAATATCTTGCAACCAAGCCAAATTGCGCTCAGTCTCTTTAATGCGCTCTTCGACTTTATCTTTTTCAGTCGCGTAGCTCTTAAGTTCACGCAATTTATCGCGAAGTATGTTGTCGAGGCGCTTAAATTCAGCCACGAATAACTTAGCTATTTCTTCAGATTCACTAACAGCGTGATTCTTAGCAGAACGGCCATTATTGTATAGACTCTCTTCAATGGGAGCAAAATATTTTTGCGCTAAATCGCCAGAATTGACGTAATACGTGGTTTCGGTTCTATATTCAGGGACCCATACATCTTCAGAGAACCAGCTAAAAGGATTCCACCACTTGCGACGGCTTTCGTAATGTCCTCCATCTTCAACTCGTCTGCTACGAGAACGTTCTAAATCAGAAAGTGAATAAGAGTTGGCATCCGGGATATAGCCGCTCATCATCTCTAAAGGGCTAATATTAATCTTAAGATTGCCTACACCAATTTCATTTACCATAGAAGCCAACTTACTCTTGTAGGCTTCTATAAGGGAATATCCCGTAGAGACAAGATTATCTTGGATCATATCTTCAAGTTCGGTTCTAAAGTTTGGTTCCAAACTAGAAGCGAAATCTTGCATTTTTCGTACTTCGTATTTAGCGTCGCTGAGACTAAGCTCTCGTCCACGCAAGTCGTTAATTTTGCTTCTAATTTTGGCTTGATATTTTTCTACAATAGTATCAACAACTCGCGAAGCTTTATCTTTAACTTTTTGAACAGCTTCATTTACAGAACTTTCAAATGTTTTAGCATCTTTAAGCTCAGCGACTTTGCTCTCAATAATACCAATTTGAGCAGCAATTTGAGCGCATTCTTGCTGATTTTGTAAAAGCTGATTCTTAGTATTGGCTTCAACATTAAGAGAGTCGATGCGGCCAATAAAGGTGTCGACCACATTTTTAATTTTGGCCGTTTTGGCATACTTATCGACATATTGACGAATAGCCGCTTCTACAGAAATAATGCCAGTATGGATTAAAGCTTCTTGGTTTTTATTGCCTGCAGTTTTAGCTTCAAATAGATCAGTTTCGATCTTCTTTTTCAAACTGGCAGGAAGTACAGCATATTGCTCAAGATGAAGGTTGTCATTGCGGTTGAATTTGCGAACCTTCATTTCAGTTTCGTCTATAGTGTCTTCGTCTAACTTGGTACCATTTTCTAAAAGACGAATATTTAAAGCTGGCAAAGCGGCTGCCGGGAATAAATTGGGATTTTCAATACCGTGGCTTTTTAAGTAATCGCGCACTCTATCTAAAGTGGCAGCCATAGCTCCGTCTTCGCCTCGGCGGTCGTCCAATTTGTTGACTACAAAAATAAAACGATCTTTGCTTTGCTTGCCTCCTACTTGCATACTTTCGGCTACACGTTGTAAAAGTGTATTATCATCATCAGAGCCAAAAGTAGCTTCCATAATATAAAGAACAAGAGCCTTGGAGGATTGGCCCAAGAACTTACTCTGTACCGCTTTATGCTCGGGATCGCGAGAATTATTCGGTCCTGGCGTATCTACTAAAACTAAAGAAATTTCGTCAGAAGAAACAAAGGGAATATTGCCATTAGCTTCAATAGTCGATACTCTAGTGTCGCTATTGAGCCTTTCCATATCTTCATAGGTAAGATCGTTGCAAGTTTGCAACAAAGTGCCATTTTTAGCGTAAACTTTGGCTCGCCACTTCTTGCTACCCTTAACATCTTTAAGCTTAGTAATAATAGCCGTACAAGCTTCTTGCTTAGAGGGCATAAGTTTGCGTTCAAGCAAAGAGTTGATCAAAGTAGACTTGCCTGCGCTCATAGTAGCTACTACACAAATGGGGAAATCGCTACTTTTGGCATTTTCAAAAGCGTTTTTAAGCGCAGGGTCACGCAATTCTTCGAAGGGGCCAGCCTGAATATCTTGGAAAATTTGCTCAACTAGCTTTTGTTTTTCAGCTACTTCTTTAGCAGGGATAAAATCTATAGCCACGCTTAAAAATTTGTTAGTTTCTTTAGCTTGCTCAAAAACTTCGCTTAAATCTTCATAGTCAGAAACTGTACCATGAAAAGTTATCTGGAAATTACTATCATTAAATTCATCAACTAAAGCTTGAGGCAGCTTTTCTACCCACTCTTGTAAACGCGAATCAGGCTTAATAGACTCAGCGATCTTACTATTTCCAGCCAACTGCTTCCCGTCAACAGTGAACTTTGTTTTCAAAGTATAAGGATTGTACTCGATAAAGACCTTTTTCATGGCGCTTCCCTTTGGTTACTTGGCAGTATTTTCACTAGCCCCACTAGCGGGACTAACAAAAAAAAAAAAACGATAACTACGCGTTATTCTAACGCACATGGTAATATAAAATCAATATACAAAAATGGTTAAAAAGCGTAAAAATTAACAAACTGAGAATTAAATTCAATTTTTAAACAAAAAAAATCCGAACCGTACAAAAAATACGATTCGGATTTTACTTTATATTGGCGGAGAGCGAGGGATTCGAACCCCCGGTGACATTACTGCCACGGCGGTTTTCAAGACCGCTGCTTTCGGCCACTCAGCCAGCTCTCCACAACAAGCAACGGAACTTATGTTACGCTGCTAAAAAGTTTTCTCCTGCTCAAGCCAGAAAAAAAATGGGCGAATTGTAAGCGAACTTGCAATCCACCCAAATATAGGTTAATTACTTCATCTAATCATGGGCTGCCTGAACGGCTTCGCTAATAGTTTTTTCAGCGGCTTCTTTGCCATATTTGTCAATTTCCCGTAAGGCTTTCTCTCCATGAGTCAAGCAACCGGGACCGCCGATACAACCACCTATACAAGCCATACCTTCAATAAAATTGTAAGGAGATTTACCACAATTGGCTAAAAGCAAAGCTTTACGACATTCATTCAAACCGCTGCAAGAAACAGCTTTCAGTTCAAAATCGGTAACACCATGCTCTTTAAGCCCTTCTTTAACAGCATCAGCCAAACCGCCACAGCGTGCGAAAATACGACCAAAGTAAGAAGCGGTCTCCAGGGTTTCCTCTTCCAAGGAAGCTACGTCTATATCAAGGCCATCAAAGAGAGCTTGCAACTCTTCAAAAGTAATAGTGACATCTACGTAAGGACTGACTGTATCGAGTTTAGCTTCCATCTTCTTGGCAGTACAAGGACCAACGAAAACGACTTTGCAACCAGGATCTTTCTCTTTGATAAACTTGGCAATAGTAGCCATAGGAGACAAACTATGAGAAATTTTATCAGTAAGCTTAGGGAACTCTTTTTGGACGAAAGAAACAAAAGCTGGACAACAGGAACTAATCAGGAAGCCTTTTTCGGCTAATTCCTTAGATTCGTTGAAGGCTACCATATCGGCGCCCAAAGCGGCTTCCCATACACCATGGAAACCACATTCTTTGATAGCGTGAATAACTTGGCCTAATTTGGCATAACTAAACTGACCAGCAATAGAAGGAGCAACTACGGCATAGACGTTGGGGCCGCCTTGCTTGGCATGGCGCAACATATCGATAACATTAAGTATGAAAGACTTATCAACGATAGCGCCAAAGGGACACTGGTAAACACAAGCGCCGCAACGTACGCATTTATCTGCGTTAATAGAAGCGACCTTTTCCTCGTTCATGCTGATGGCTTTAGCTTTGCAAGCATTTTCACAAGGACGCTTAAAGTTCATAATGGCATTATAAGGACAAACTTTAGCGCACATACCACACTCGACGCATTTGTCTTTGTCAATACGAGCTTTCTGATTTTCGTCAAAACTGATAGCTCCGCGACGGCAAGCCTGTTCGCAGCGATGGGCGATACAACCGCGGCAAGCGTTGGTAACTTCATAACCGCCTACAGGACATTCGTCACAAGCAATATCTAAAACTTCAATAATATTTTCGTTGCTAGCAGTGCCACCTAAGGCCATACGGACACGATCGCCTAAAATCGCACGCTCTTTAAATACACAACAGCGCATAGTAGGCACTTTGCCGGGCACAATCCGCTTGGGAATATATTGAATCTCGTCCAATAACCTGTCTTTAAAAGCTAAGCGAATAACTTCTTTAAGTACACTGTGCTTAAGGTACTGAACTTTAGTATCAAACTTAATATTATTCATAAAAATAGAATCTTTCCCAGGATATAAAATTGACAATCTTGTTTCGACTGTCAAAAGTCGAAGACTCAGGAGAGGTTCGTTATTGGCACCAAAAAGGCGTACAACCGACAAGGATAAATCCCCACCTTGCCGAGCCGCACGCCTACGGTGTTAATTTTTTTAACGAAAAGGCCAAACCCAGCCGTATTTTGCAGCGCCTCGGGCTGAGCTGCCGTTCTAAAAAAAACTGACAGCCGCCCGCACACTTATAATTTATTCGTAATCGACTACGTTGATCCAGTGCATGAGGAGCTCACGCTCTTCAGGACAACCTTTTACAGATTGAGAAGCGGCCACAATAGGCAACCACTTCTGCACTTGCTGCTTGGCTGTGTCGGTCATACTGCAATACATGTCCAAATATTTCTTGGCACGCTCGAGCTGTCCGGACAACCAGAAGACCAAGTAAGTGCGAGCCACGTCCGCTTCGGCAGCGCCGCGAGTAACGTGCGCCCAGTCAATAACATAATCGGTTCCGTTAGTACCACAAATTACATTACTGGGATTGAAATCGCCATGGCAAATTCTTTCCTGGCGCGGAATGGCAGACAGGCGCATATGCAATTCATAACGAGCAGTGGCATTTAAAGTAGTGGCACTAATCTTATTTTGCATCTTATCAACCAGCTTATTGAGCATGGGAGCCTTAGTACTGAGAATACGACGCTGAATGTTAATAAAGCGAGTCATATACTCTTCTTCTTTTTCTGGCTCTTTTGCCATAAGCTCAGCCAAGGTGGGGCCTTCAATAAACTCGGTTATGATAGCCCACTTGCCATTGATCTTGGTCACTTCGATAATCTTAGGGATATCGAGGTCTGTCTCTTCTACACGAGCTTGGTTCAAAGACTCGTTAAGAACATCGGCTTTAGAGAAGTCGTTGTCAAAAACCTTAACGCAGTAATTGCCCAGGCGGTAGATCTTTTTATTGGGACGAACCGCAATAACTTTGGCAGCACTTAAATCTAACTTTACGTCCTGCATATTGTCCTCCTAGTGACCATAGTAGGCCTTTAAATACATCTCTTTGATCTCTTTCATCAAAGGATAACGAGGGTTGGCGCCAGTGCACTGGTCGTCAAAAGCTTGCTCAGTCATATTATCAAGGGTGGCCAAGAAGTGTTCTTCCTCTACGCCATAATCGCGAATGGTAGGTTTAATACCAACTTGCTTTTTCAGATCCTCAATAGCATTGATCAAGTTCTCCAAACTCTCTTGATCGTCTTTGCCACCGAAGCCTAAATACCTGGCGAACTCAGCGTAACGAGCCAAAGTGTGAGGATAACCGTACTGCGGGAAGGTACCCATCTTGGGAGGTACTTCAGCAGAGTTGTAGCGCAATACGAGACTGATTAACAGAGCATTGGCAATACCGTGAGGGATATGATGGAAGGCACCCAGTTTGTGGGCCATAGAGTGGCATACGCCTAAGAAAGCGTTGGCAAAAGTCATACCAGCCATAGTGGAAGCGTGAGCCATTTTCTCGCGAGCTTCGGGATCGGCAGCGCCGTTATTATAAGCGCGAGGCAAATATTCAAAGATATTGCGAGCAGCGCGTAAAGCGATACCGTCAGTGAAGTCGGTGGCCATCATAGAAGCATAGGCTTCGAGAGCGTGAGTCAAAGCGTCGATACCGGAAGCAGAAGTGAGGCCGCGAGGCATATTCATCATCATGTCGGCATCGATAATAGCCATCTTAGGCAGCAACTCGTAATCGGCCAAAGGATACTTGATGCCGCTGCGCTCGTCGGTAATTACAGCGAAAGGAGTAACTTCGGAACCGGTACCTGCGGAAGTAGGTACGGCGATGAAGTAAGCTTTATCCCCCATGTGAGGGAAGGTATAGACACGCTTACGGATATCCATAAAGCGCATAGCCATGTCCATAAAGTCTACTTCGGGATGCTCATAAAGTACCCACATAATCTTACCGGCGTCCATAGCGGAACCACCACCAATAGCGATAATGCAATCGGGAGCAAAAGCGCGCATAGCCTCAGCACCCTTCTTAGCGGAGGCTAATGAGGGATCGGGAGCGACTTCGAAGAAACTGGTATGGGTAATGCCCAGTTCGTCGAGCTTGTCGGTAATAGACTTAGTGTAGCCATTCTTAAACAAGAATTCGTCGGTAACAATAAAGACGCGCTTCTTGCCCATAACGTCACGCAGCTCTTGGAGAGCGGTGGGCAGGCAGCCACGCTTAAAGTAAACTTTTTCAGGAGCGCGGAACCACAGCATATTTTCTTTTCTTTCTGCAACAAACTTGGTATTCAGTAAATGTTTTACACCTACGTTCTCGGATACGGAGTTGCCGCCCCAAGAGCCGCAGCCCAAGGTTAAGGAAGGAGCTAAGCGGAAGTTGTAGAGGTCGCCGATACCGCCGAAAGAGGACGGAGTGTTGACCAAAATACGGCAAGTGTGCATCTTGGCAGTGAAGCGCTCCAACTTGTCTTGGCACTTGACGGTGTCGAGATAGATGGAAGCAGTGTGGCCTAAACCGCCGTATTCAACCAGACCTTCAGCCTTTTGCAAAGCCTCGTCAAAATCTTTGGCACGATACATGCCTAAGATGGGAGAGAGCTTCTCGTGAGCGAACTCTTCACTAAAGTCGGCGTGCTCTACTTCACCAATCAAAACCTTGGTATCTTCAGGAACTTCCACACCGGAAAGTTTGGCAATAGTGTGAGCAGACTGACCGACGATCTTAGCATTTAAAGCGCCATTGATGAGCATGGTCTTGCGGACTTTGTCAGTCTCTTCTTCGTTAAGGAAGTAGCAACCGCGACGAGCGAACTCAGCTTTTACTTCATCATAAATACTATCCAAAACGACTACGGATTGCTCAGAAGCGCAAATCATACCGTTATCAAAAGTTTTGGAGTGAATGATGGAGTTGACAGCCAAAGTAACGTTGGCACTCTCATCTATAAGGGCGGGAGCGTTACCGGCGCCTACACCGATAGCGGGTACGCCGGAAGAATAAGCAGCTTTTACCATACCGGGGCCACCAGTAGCCAAGATGCGGTCAGCACTTTTCATAACTAAGTTGCTCAATTCGAGCGAAGGAACGTCTACCCAAGCGATAATGCCTTCAGGAGCGCCAGCAGCGACAGCAGCTTCCAATACTACCTTAGCGGCGGCAATGGTGCTCTGCTTGGCTCTAGGGTGAGGACTGATGATAATACCATTTCTGGTTTTCAAGGCCAACAAAGTCTTGAAAATAGCAGTAGAGGTGGGGTTGGTAGTAGGAATAATGGCAGCGATTACGCCTATGGGCTCTAAATAAGTTTTGAAGCCGCCAGCCTTGTCGTCTTTGACCAAACCGCAAGTTTTGGTATTCTTGTAGGTATTGTAGATATACTCAGCCGCAAAGTGATTCTTGATAATCTTATCTTCCACTACGCCCATGCCGGTCTCTTCGTGAGCCATCTTGGCCAGAGGGATGCGCTGTTGATCGGCTGCTGAAGCGGCAGCAAAGAAGATCTTGTCAACCTGTTCCTGGGTAAAAGTAGCGTAGACCTTCTGAGCTTCTCTGAGGCGCTTTAAAGCGTCTTGGAGAGTTTCCAGATTATCGACGATCGTATATTCCAACTTGCTCATATATCAATCTCCATTTCAGGAATTAAGCATTTTTACGAACCACCCGCTGCCTACCGCTTTAAGCGGCACGGGCTCGCCGCCTGCTGCCTCCCGCCCAAACGACGGTCGGTCTCACAGATTAGTAAGAAAAGAACCGACTTGTCTAAACAACATACCGATCCTCAATTTTTTTATTAAAATTCAATCGTTAGGGAGTTTATCAGTGCGCATAGAAGCCTGTAAATAATTAGAAATTACAGCCAAGTGAACAGCCATATTCTCATTGGTAACAAAAATTTTCTCATCAACCCGTAAATGGACAGGGGCGAAATTCCAAATGGCCTCTATACCACACTGAACCATTAAATCACATACTTGTTGAGCCGCCTCGGCCGGAACGGTAATGATGCCGATACGCGGATGGAGACGGGCACACATATCGCTAAGCTTACTTAGGTGCAAAATCCGCCCCCCCTCTTGACCGATCAACTCTTCGTTGACGTCGAAAGCTGCCAAAATTTCCAAACCGTAAGTTTTGAAACCGCCATAATTGAGAAGAGCTCTGCCCAAATGACCGGCGCCGACAATAATAGCCGAATCGATGTTGTGATAGCCCAAAAAACTTTCCAACTCGTCACGCAAAACTTCAACGGGATACCCAACCTTGGGACGACCAGAAGAACTAACCGCTGCCAAGTCCTTGCGCACTTGCACATCGTTAAGATTCAGAGCACAAGCGATGGAAGAAGCAGAAACTCTGCTCTCCGTTTCGGGCAGAGTGCGCAAATAAGCCAAATACATGGGCAAACGCTGTAAGGTATGTTTAGATACACTGAAATTTTTCACCGGATAAAACCACGAAAAAAACGGATACGGCCACCACAGCCGCTGGGCCTTACAACCCATTTCCCCCGACGCCCATAGTAAAGCACAAACGAACAAATATATCAATCTTTTTTTATCGATAAAAATATAAATATTTTATTTTTTTCACTTTACTTTTCAGCATATCTGCCCAAGTTAGCCGTATCAATAGGTGAACAGATCTGATAGTCGCCTATCGGTTTTACGGTTGCGATTGCGTCGATTGCATAATCAATTAAAGAACAATTTATAGCTGTCCTTTCTCCGCCACAGTGCGCCCTTCAGAATGAGCTTAGACAAGGGAATAAGCCTTTTACTGCAGAACTGCGGCGGCTATGGATCGACAACTAATTTCGCAGGCTTTTGCTGACAGAAACTTACTGGCTAAAGCCAAACAGGACATTTTTGCAGTTATTGAAGCGCTCGATAAAGGACAGCTCAGAGTCGCTGAAAAGATCGACGGCGCTTGGCAAGTTAATACGTGGGTAAAAGAAGCCATTCTGTTGTATTTTTCCCTGACGGAAATGCAAACTTGGGAGCTTCCTCCCTTTGAATACCGCGACAAAATTAACTTAAAAACCGATTTACAAAAAGCTGGAATCCGCGCCGTGCCTCCCGGCACAGTGCGTTACGGAGCTTATATGGCTCCCGGCTCCATTCTTATGGTCGGCTACGTAAATATAGGCGCTTATGTAGGCCCCGGCACAATGATAGATACTTGGAGTTTGGTAGGCAGCTGTGCTCAGATAGGGGCTGATGTACACTTAGCTGCTGGAGCCATTATCGGCGGCGTGTTGGAGCCAGCCGGAGCACAGCCGGTAATTATTGAAGACGGCTGTTTTATCGGGGCCGACAGTGTAATCGTCGAAGGTATATTGGTTGGCGAAGGTTCTGTAATCGGTGCAGGCACTACTATTACGGCTTCTACGCCCATTATAGATGTTACTGGACCGGAGCCGGTCACTTATCGAGGTCAGGTACCGCCAAATTCGGTGGTGGTTCCCGGCACTCGTCCACGCCAATTTCCTAGCGGAACTTACAATCTTCCTTGTGCTCTGATTATCGGACGCCGCAGTGCCGGTTCAGATAGCAAGACCAGCTTAAATCAGGCTTTACGCAACTTTGGAGACTTAAAATGATCGATTTAGTTTCTCTAACTCAAAAATTGGTGCAAATTCCCAGCCAAACAAAAAACGAAAAAGAAGTATGTGATTTTATCGAATCGTGGGTACGCACCGAGTTGCCGGGCATTCCTCTGAGCCGTTCGCGCAACAACTTGATCGTTTGCCCTCCTCAACATGGTGATCGCCCTGTAATCGGCCTTTTCGGCCATATTGATACCGTGCCCGCCGACCCGGATCAGCCCTTGGGAATTATAAAAGACGGCAAGCTTTACGGCTGCGGTTCCTCCGATATGAAAAGCGGCGTAGCCGTGATGATGGGCTTGCTCAAAGAATATGAAAAATTTAACGCCGACCTAGTAGCCGTCTTTTATGATGGCGAAGAAGGACCCGACGTCGGCAACGGTATGCGCGGCTTGATGCCTACTCTGCCGCCCATAGATTTTGCTATCGTTTTAGAGCCTACCAATAATGCCATTATGGCCGGTTGTATGGGCGGCTTACATGCCATTGTCACCGTTGAGGGCAAACGAGCTCACTCGGCGCGTCCTTGGCAAGGCCAAAATGCCATTTTCCGCTCTCTGCCACTACTAGCGAAATTGCGCGATTTGCCTAGGCGCGAAGTTAATATTAACGGCTTAACTTTCTACGAAGTAATGAGTCCCACTATGGCTTCAACTTCCAATGCCGCCAATGTTATACCAGACAAATTTGAAATCAATGTCAATGCCCGCTTCGCACCCAACCGCAGCGAAAACGATGTAGTGGCAGAGCTCACCAAATTGGTAGGTGATTTGGCCACTATCAAAGTGCGCGACGTCTCGGTACCCGGCCAAGTTTGTGTCAGTCATCCTTTAATGCAAGGCTGGATCGAGCGCTGTTCGCTGCAAGTCGAGCCTAAACAAGCTTGGACAGACTTAGCCAGACTTACGGCTAATGGCATTCCCGCCGTCAACTTTGGCCCCGGCGATCCCGATCGCTGTCACCAAGCTGTCGAATGGATGGAAATTGCTAACTTAGAAAAGTGCTATAATTTGCTTTCCGTTTTCTTAACCGAAATTTGTCAAGTGAAGACTGAGCCCTTAGCTTAGTTTTTACTCAAAAAATCGAGCCAAAATAGATTGAGAGAATCTTTTTTATGAACGCTACTGAAATTCGTCAGTCATTCCTGGAATTTTTCCGCGAAAAAGGCCATGAAATTGTGCCTTCAGCTTCAGTTGTTCCTCACGACGATCCCACCCTCATGTTTACCAATGCGGGCATGAATCAATTTAAGCCTTACTTCTTAGGTCAAGCAACTCCCACTCATCGTCGCGTGGCCGACTCCCAAAAGTGCATTCGCGTTTCTGGTAAACACAACGACTTGGAAGAAGTAGGTTTAGATACTTACCACCACACTTTGTTTGAAATGCTGGGAAATTGGTCTTTCGGCGATTATTACAAACGCGAAGCTATTACTTGGGCTTGGGAATTACTTACCCAACGTTGGAAACTTCCCAAAGGGCGCCTTTATGTTACTGTTTTTGGCGGCGACAAGGTTAAAGGCTTACCGGCCGACACCGAAGCCGAAGCGCTCTGGAAAGAATTAACAGATATTGATCCCACTCACATAAAACATTTCGGTGCCAAAGACAATTTCTGGATGATGGGCGAAGTCGGCCCCTGCGGCCCCTGCACGGAAATTCATATTGATCTAACACCCGATATGAGCGGCGGCCCCTTGGTCAACGGCGATTCTCCTCTGGTTATGGAACTTTGGAATCTAGTTTTTACCGAGTTCAACGCCGACAAAGACGGCTTGCACAAACTGCCCAATTGCAACGTAGATACCGGAGCCGGTTTAGAGCGTATCGCCGCCGTTATGGAGTGCACCAAAGGTTGCACCGACTTTAATGTCGAGATTTCCAACTACGACTCTGCCCTGTTCCGCCCCATTATAGCCAAACTTGAAGAACTCTCCGGCTTAAAATACACTCACGGTGTTTCCAAAGACGCTACTTCGGTAGCAATGCGCGTTTGTGCCGACCACTTACGCATGGTCGCTTTCTCAATAGCCGACGGCGCCCTTCCTTCCAATGAAGGTCGCGGTTATGTTATCCGCCGTATTTTGCGCCGCGCCGCTCGTTACGGTCGCAAGCTTGGTTTGGTTGAGCCTTTCCTTTATAAGCTCTTACCCACCTTAAATGAAATTATGGGCCAAGCTTATCCGGAGTTATTGCACGAAGAAGCTAAAATCAGTCGCATTATTAAAGGCGAAGAGACTTCCTTTAACCAGACTTTAGATCGTGGCATCGCTTTATTTGAAGAAGAACTCAACCAACTGGAAAAAGCCGAAAAGAACAATCATATCTTCCCCGGCAGCGTAGCTTTCAAGCTCTACGATACTTATGGTTTTCCTTATGACTTGACCGCTGTTATGGCCAAAGAGCGAGGTTATGAGGTAGACGAAGTTTCTTTCGAGCAACATATGACAGAGCAAAAGCAACGTGCCCGCGCCGCTCGCGTCAAAACAGCTCAAATAGCCGAAAGTGAAAAGCTCGATTTACAAGCGACCGAATTTGTAGGCTATAACCAAGATAACTGCCCGGCCAAAGTCGTAGCCGTTATCGGCCAACCCGGTAATCACGCCGTCATTTTGGACAAAACTCCTTTCTACGGCGAAATGGGCGGCCAGGTAGGCGACACAGGCTTAATCAGCTGGGCTGGACATCAGTTGATCATTAAAGACACCAAACAACAAGAAGGTGTCTTTATGCACTTGGTAAACGACGGCCCCGAGTTGGAAGCATTACGAATCGGTCAAGAAGTTACAGCGGCTATCGACACTGAACGTCGCCGCGCTATTGAGCGCCATCATACAGCAACCCACTTGCTGCACCACGCTTTGCGCACCGTTTTAGGCACCGAAGTCCATCAGCAAGGTTCCTTAGTAGCTCCAGAAAGATTGCGCTTCGACTTCACCTATTCCGAGCCGGTCAGCAAAGAAAAATTGGCAGAGATTGAGCGAATGATCAACGCCGAAATTGTCGCCAACACTGGCGTATGCTGGTTTGAAATTGCCATTGAGGACAAACCCGAATCGGTAGTGGCCTTCTTCGGTGACAAATACGGTAAGCGTGTGCGCGTCATCAATACGGGTGGTAAAGTCAGTGCTCAGGCCGCTCAGCCCAGCTATGACGGTTTTTCCCAAGAACTTTGCGGCGGCTGTCACTGTAAACACACTGGCGACTTGGGACTTTTCAAGTTTGTTTCCGAAGGTGCAATCGCTTCTGGAGTCCGTCGTATCGAAGCGGTGGCCGGTTTAGCCGCTCTCGAATTAGTTGAGCGCAACCAAAAGAGCTTAGAGCAAGCTTGCGAAACTTTGCATACAAACTCCGCCGACTTGCAAACCAGATTATGTGCTTTGCTGGACAATCAGAAAAAGCTGGAAAAAGAACTGGAAAAAATTAAAGCAGCTTTAGCTTCAGCCAAAGCTGCCGACGTACTCAGTGACGCTGTCGAGGTAAACGGCGTGCCAGTTTTGACACTCAGATTGGACAGTGCCTCTCCCGACGAACTGCGCGGCATGGCTGATGAATTGAAGCAAAAATTCAATGGCATCGTGCTTTTAGCTGGCCCTAACCAAGACAAAGTAGGAATCTTAGTTTTGGTCACTCCCGACTATGTCAAGCAAGGTTATCAAGCAGGCAAGTTGGTTAAAGAAGTAGCCAAGCGTTTAGGCGGCGGCGGAGGCGGCCGTGCCGATATGGCTATGGCTGGCGCCAAAGATTTGAGTAAACTTGACGAAGTTTTAGCTCAATTTACCGAAATAATCTGCGCCGCTAAGTAGTAAATCATTTAAAGGCGTTGCCGCGCAGTTTTTATGGCGGCGACGCTGTTGCTCTGGGCCTACCGTCAACTGTGTCGGTGGGCCCACTTTCATGTTATCGATAAAAATACTCCATAATTACTTGAAGCCATTTTCCGTCCAGGCGGACAATTTATCAAAACCTTCCTTGCTGCCTGATACAAACAAAATATCGTGCTCTTTAAAAATATAGCTTGGCACTACAGTTTCAATCAGCACATTATCATTTTCAATAGCAATAATATTTACGCCAAATTTGACGCGCAAATTGGCGTCGATCACACTTTTACCTACAAGTTGCGGCGGAACTAGCAATTTAGATATATTGAGTTTTTCACTCAATTGCACAAAATCCAATACTTGAGAAGCTTCCAAGCGATGCGCCACCCTAATAGCCATATCACGTTCGGGATAGACAACTTCTGCCCCCAATTTGGCCAATATCTCACCGTGATCGATACTGGCCGCTTTGGCAATAACCTTAGGTACTCCCAAACCTACCAAATGGAGCGTAGTCAAAATGGAAGTATCGATCTCTTCGCCACTAATACCGACAATAGCTACATCACAATTTTTTACGCCTGTCTCGGCCAAAGATTTGCGATCCAGTTTTTTCAAAACATAGGCATTTTCCGTATATTCACGCAATTCGCGCACTTTTTCTTCATCTTTATCGATAACAACAACTTCTGCTCCTGAGGAAGCCAATTCCAGAGCCAAAGCGTAACCGAAACGCCCCAACCCCACGATAGCGTAACTTTGTTTCCTTTTTTTCGCTCTGCCGAACATTAAGTTTTTCCTCCTCTAGCCGATGGAAATATTGCCCTCAGGATAATTGATTAACTCATTATTTTTGAAATACCATAAAGTGGCAATAGTCAGAGGGCCCATTCTACCAACATACATTACGATAATCGACAAAATCTTACTTTCCAGACTGAGATGGGCAGTAATACCCGTCGATAAACCGACTGTTCCGAAAGCGCTGGTTATTTCAAAGAGAGCAGCCAGAAAACCGACCTGCGGATCCAGAATCAACATAATATAAGTACCACTCAAAACAATAAAAGCGGCCATAAAAGCAATAACCGACGCCTTACGAAAAGCTTCCGAAGGTATAGCATAACGGAAAGCTTTTTCTGAGGTATTGGTAGCTGCCGATTTTATACCTTGCAATAGCACAAAAAAAGTAGTCGTTTTGATACCTCCTCCGGTAGAACCAGGCGAAGCGCCAATGAACATTAAGACAATCATTATCAACAGACCAGCCTCAGTAAAATCACCGATATTGTAAGTAGAAAAACCGGCCGTTCTGGCTGAAACGCTCTGAAAAAAAGCCCCCAACCAACTAATATTTTCCGTAAACTTAAAAAGTAAGGCGCCAACTGCGATTAGAATTGCACTCATAATGACAACGACTTTGGAATGCATGGAAAATTTGCGCCAATTAAAACGCAAAGCCAAAGCTTCATGTATAACCCAAAAGCCGATACCGCCAAAAATAATCAATATGATGGTAATTAAATTAAGGGCCACATTGTTGCGATAAGGGATTAAATTTTGTAAATTCCCTAAAATATCAAAACCAGAATTGTTAAAAGCTGCTACAGAATGGAAAAGACTAATCCAAATAGCCTTTTTCCAAGGATAATCTTGAATAAAAACTAGAAAACTCAGAAAAGCCCCGCTAGCTTCGAAAGCGAAAGTAGTTAAAAGAACGCTCTTGATAAAACGCACTAAACCTTGACCGGTATTCAAATTTAGTGACTCGCGAATCAGACTGCGCCCTTTGAAATTGATTTTTTGACCAATAGCTAAAATAACGCCTGCTCCGACTGAAGTAACACCTAAACCACCTATCTGAATAAGCAAACAGAGAAATAGCTGCCCCACAGGAGTAAAAGTATCATGAGCATCAACGGCAATTAAACCGGTTACGCAAACAGCACTAGCCGAAGTATAGAGAGCGTCTATATAAAGTAAATCGACCCCCTCTCTAAGGCTACAAGGCAAACTTAGCAGCAGCGACCCTAAAAAAATCGCCACAATAAATCCTAAAGCAATAATCCTACCCGGAGGCTGCTTTTTGAGCCACTCAATCACGTAACTTTCCTCCCGGCTTCAGTCTTTTTATAACTTAGAGCTATCTAATCGACTCACAAGTGGCTGAGGCCTTACTTTCCAGCTTAGCCACATTTTTTCCCCGATTTAATGAAAATCCCGCCTTTACTTTTAAAGACGGGAATTGATTAATATCTACACACTACTACTTTTTAGACTACGAAACTCACGGCTGGCTATTTCGACCAACAAAGTTCTTCTAATAAATCCAATAGAATAGATTCACGCTGTTCTTTACTTAAACTGAAGCCATTAAACGAAGAACGCAACCAGTGGCTAAGCTTGCGCTCAGCCTCTTCTTTATCTTCCGGCAGAGGGAATAAACCTTCGATATGCCACAATTCCAGCTCTAAGCAAGCTCTAACCAACCGAGAAGCAAAAGTAACGGAATTATCTCTATCCCATTTACTTAAGCCAGGCAAGTCGAATTGCAAAGGCAATAATTCAAACCAATATTTGACGTCGGCCTCCGGCTCCAAAGCATACATTTCTACAAGAGCACTCGCCCAAGGACTTAGCTTTTGAGAACCGCTATTGGGATAAAGACGAGAGAACCAACGACGGAAAAGCTTGTTTAAGACAGCAACATATTCCTCAGCTTTTTCGGGCAGTTCTTCAGCTTTGCCGCCAAATTGCTCAGCGATGCGCCCAGCCAAATTGCGGCGGAAAGTTTCTTCATGCAAAACAAAAGCAGTGCGAGCTTCGTCCAACCAGCTAGCAAAACGCTCCAGTTCTTCGCCCTCGGGCAAACCAGAAAAACCGGCCGCCTCAATCAAATCTTGACTAATAAAGCAGCGAGTCGATTCTTCGTTTTTGTGATTAAAAAGTTCGTTAAGTATATAAGCCGGTTCGCCCGGTTCAGACTTCAAAGTAAGAGCCAAAGGAGACAAACTACCATGCCAAGCTCGCAAAGAGTCGGCGGCTATTTCCCATAAATCGCGTATTTGCTTACTACCAACAAAACCAAAGGTATTAACAATGCGATGCAAAGCTTGGGCACTTCGGTAAGGAGCTTGAGGAGTATAAAGTATTTTACAGTGAGCAGCAACGCCCCAAGCTTCGCGAATGGCCGTGCTGTCTAAACGAACCTCCCCGTCACGCCCCATTATACTCAAAGACGGAGAATAACGACGCACGGCAGCAGCCAGCAAAATATTTAAGAAAGATACATCGATACCATAAGGACGCTTAGAGAATTTAGCATAAAGTTCTTCTAAGCTGCAACTGCGTTCTTCGCGACCTTCACCTATAAGTATATACAAAAGACGATTCCAAATTGCAGCTAAAGGAGCTTTATCATCTATAAAACCGTTGACTTGGTAAATAGCGTAACTGCCGCGATCTTCGGCAGCTGAAACGACTCCGCCTTTAAACAGGAAATCGCGAATAACTTTATAGCCGCCTCTCTTATCCAACACAATAAATTGTAAGGGTTCTTTGGTATTAAGTAAAATATCAACAGCTTCATAGCGATCGCGCATACTGCCGCAAGCTTTAAGTTGTGGAGCTTTCGTATAGATACACTCCAAAACGTCAGTAAAGAAAATATCGCGGCGGCCACTCTTAATGCCATCATAAGGAGCGCCTTTATAGATCCAGCGAAAATTGTTGGGAGTAAGCTGAGGACGCAATTTTTCCAAAAGTTGACGACGCACCATTTGACGACGGCTTTGTAACAATTTTTGGGCATTGCCGGGTAAAGTGTAAGGTTCTTGAGTGGCCAACAGATTGAGAGCTTGCAACTCTTTAAGCTGAGCCGAACCCGGCAAGGGCTGCTCGGGCAGCCCCACAATAACACAAGAGCCGACCTTGGTTTTTTCCAACAACTCGGTAATATCTTCGGTTTCGCGTCTGGTAAAACCTAAACCCATAATTGCCAATAAGTCGAAACCACGCGGACAACGAACAGGAATCTTGTCATTGGGGCCTACAAAAATACATTTAACACGACGGGCTTTTAAGTGATTACTTTTGTAACGCAAAGGAGTGAGAGGACGAGCAGGATAGCAAGTTTCTAACACTTGCGGATAATTGAGCTTTCCCTGCTCAGCTACCACACGAGCAACATCCTGATTTAAATTAGATCGATTAAATCCCATAGATAACAACATGCTGTCGCTCATAGCTAGCCAAACCTCCGCGCACTGTATTCCGCATCTGTAATTAGTAAAATTAAGGAACCAAAAACCCCATCATATTCAAAGTTTTTGCCTTTTTGTCCTTTTTTGCCGGATTTAAGAACCTCAGAGAGTCGCACAAAATAAGACAAAAGCTTTAGACTTTTTTGACAAAGCCTTATCAAGCCAAAGGCTTTAAGGTTATGCCTGTAAAATGCTCTGCGGCTATGTATAGTTTTATCAAATCTGACGTACCTATCAGCACCTTGACTACTTTTGAAATCGGCGGCCCGGTAAGCTGGCTAGCTGAACCTTCTAATTTGGAAGAATTAAAACAAAGTATACTTTTTGCCCAAGAAAACGACCTATCTATTTTTCCAATCGGCTGCGGAAGCAATATTTTAGCTTCCGACTTCGGGTTTAAAGGCTTATTGATTAAGCCGCAAATGCAAGAACTGACTGTAAACATAAAAAACGATACAGCCATTGTCACAGCACAAGCCGGTATTATTTGGGATGATTTAGTAGCCCAAACAGTTAGACAAAATTTGGCCGGTTTGGAATGTTTAAGCGGTATACCCGGACAAGTCGGCGCAGCACCGGTACAAAATATAGGTGCTTACGGCCAAGAGGCAGGCCACAATATTGAAATAGTACAAGTGATCGATCTGTCTACTTTGGAAATGCACAATATTTCCGCTTCTGACTGTGCTTTTGCTTATCGTACCAGCAATTTTAAGACCGCTTGGAAAGGACGCTACTTAATCACGGCCGTAACCTTCAAACTACAGGTTGACGGCCAAGCGACCATGCGCTATCAAGATTTGGAACGTTTTTTTGCCGACAATTTAACTGCCGATTCTAACTGGCGTCCAGATTTAACTCAAGTACGCCAAGCTGTCCTTAAAGTTCGTGCTTCCAAATCTATGCTATATGATAAAGCCGATCCTAACCACCGCTGTGCCGGTTCTTTTTATCTAAATCCTGTTATCTCCCAAATTCAAGCCCAACAACTAAAAGAGCAATGGCCCAACATGCCGGTCTACAGTACTGAGGACTCCAATATGCGCAAAGTTTCGGCTGCTTGGCTGGTAGATAACGCCGGTTTTCATAAAGGTTTCCGTTTCGGAAAAGCTGGCATATCTGGCGCCCATACTTTGGCTTTAATCAATCCCGGCCAAGCTTCAGCTGCCGATATATTGGCATTTTCCGATCAAGTTAAAGCTAAAGTCAAAGAAATATTTAATATACAACTAAAACCAGAACCGATTATGCTGGGATTTTCCGATTGTTAAATTATTGAGGAGGCTGTACGGCAATATGGAGGCGGATAAAGCTTATTCAACCGAAGCTCAAAAATTGATCGGCCGCTTACTGCGTCTGATGCGTCGCGAATATAGTGACGGCTGCCGTGGCAGGATCGATATAGAGCTAGCTTGGCAATCTTTCTGTCGCCATACCGAAGAACTGGCTAAAGATGAAGCTTTTAGCTTACGCCAAATGGTCAAAAAATTGGCTGGTTATAGCTCTTTACCGCAGCGAGTACGCCAAGGCAGCCTGGTTTTAGTAGGCAAAGCTTTAGCTTTGCTTGCTGATCAGAATAAACTCCGCGACACCACACCTTCGACTGCAAACACTTCCTCAGTGTCTGAAGCAGCTATGGCAGAAGACTCCCTTAATTCAATAGGAACCGCTTATCCGACAACCGCTTCGACAACAACTTCCGCCGTACCAATGCAAGAACGAGAAGCAGACGGTATTTTTTTATTGACAGCTGAACAACGGCGGCTCACGTCTTCAGCTCCAACTCTCTATCAACTGAATACGCCAATAGAAAAAATCCGCAGTATAGGACGGACCAAGCAAGCTATCTTTAATAATTTAGGTATCTATACATTAAGAGACTTGCTTACAAATTATCCCCGGCGCTGGGAAGATCGTCGCCATGTACAAAAAATAGCCGAGTTGCGTCCGGGTGCTTTTGAGCAAATAAAAGCTGTTATAGCCGAATCGAAAAATATCGTTACAACTAATCGTAAACGACTCTTAGAAGTAGAAGTTTTAGACGAAAGCGGCAGTCTCAAATTAGTCTGGTTCAATCAACCATATTTAAGCGCCAAACTGCGCCCGGGGGTACATATTGTAGCCTTTGGCAAAGTCGAGTATGATCGCGGCCCCAATTTGCGTATGGCTTCGCCAGAGTTTGCCGAGCAGTCAGAAAATTCGCCTTCCTTTGGTCGCTTGGTACCAATTTATAAGCTAAGCGCCAAGCTGTATCAGAACTATATGCACAAGCTGATGTTTAAGCTTATACCGACCTGCGCTCAACTCATGCCGGAAACTTTGCCTCAGGAACTTTTAGCGAAATATCACTTCCTGCCCAAACCTCTGGCGACTATGTATATGCACTGGCCAACCGACTATGACCAGCTATTTAAAGCACAGCAGCGCTTAGCTTTTGAAGAGCTTTTCACCCTGCAACTGCGCGTAGTCCACAAACGCGCTTGTAGACAGAATCAGCAGCGCAACGTTTTCTACAACAATTTAATCAATATTGAAGGCGAATTTCAAAAGTTACTCCCCTTTCAATTGACCGGAGCTCAACAGCGAGCCATAAAAGAAATAGCTCACGATCTGAGCCTAAATCATCCCATGAACCGTATGCTGCAAGGAGACGTAGGTTCAGGCAAAACGGTTATTGCTGCCTATGCGGCTTTTGCGGCTGTACGCAACGGTTACCAGGCTGCCATTATGGCTCCGACGGAAATATTAGCACAGCAACATTACTTAAAACTATGCCAATTATTAGAGCCAAGCGGTCTACGTATCTGTCTTTTGAAAGGCAGCCTGACCAAAAAGAAAAAACAGCAAATCGCCGAGCAACTCAAAGCGGGCGAATTTGATCTGGCCGTAGGTACTCACGCCCTCATTCAAGAAGGGATCGAGTTTGCCAACTTGGGCCTAGCTGTTGTAGACGAACAACACAAATTCGGCGTTCTGCAACGCCAAGCTTTAGGCCGCAAAAGCGGAACTCACCTAAATTGCGACGTTTTGCTTATGACGGCTACGCCTATTCCGCGCACCATGTCTTTAACTATTTATGGCGACTTGGAGCTTTCCAAATTGGACGAATTGCCGCCGGGCCGCCAGCCTATTAAGTCGCGCTGTGTTCCTTTTCAAGAGGCCAACAACGCCTATAAATTTATCGCTTCCCAAGTTGAAGAAGGCAGACAAGCTTACATAGTTTGCCCCCTTATCAACGAAAGCGACAAACTCGAAGCCAGCGCCGCCGTACAAGAGGCCGAGCGCCTTAAAGAAGGCGTCTTCAAAAAATATCGGGTTGGCTTGCTTCACGGAAAAATGAAAGCAGCCGAAAAAGAAGCGATTATGGAACAATTCCGCAACGGTAGTTTTGATATTCTAATCTCCACCACCGTTATCGAAGTGGGCGTCGATGTAGGCAACGCCACCGTAATTTTAATTCAAGACGCCAATCGCTTCGGTATGGCCCAACTTCATCAGCTGCGCGGTCGTATTGGGCGCAGCCAATTGCAATCTTATTGTCTGTTTTTAGCTTCCAGCGATTCGCCTTCCAATCGTAAATTAGAAGCGGTAGCTCGTCTTTCCGACGGTTTTGAAGTAGCCGAAGAAGACTTGGAAATTCGCGGCCCCGGTGACTATTTTGGCACACGCCAATCGGGTTTTCCCGAATTGATTTGTGCCGATTTGCTGCGCGATCGCCATCTTTTGGAATTGGCCAAACAGGAAGCAGCCATCTATGCCGATCATTATCCCCTCGAAGAAGACCTAAACCAGGAAGAGAGCAACGAGGAACAAAACTATTTCTGTTATAGGAGCATAAATAAATCGCATGAATAAAAATCCCCGTCTGCCTTCGCGCACCTGGATGCGTCCCACTACCAGCAAAACACGCGAAGCTTTAACGGCTACTTTACGCCCTTATATAGACGAATCTAGCAAAGTACTAGATTTATTTGCCGGTACTGGCTCTTTGGGACTAGCTCTTTTGGAAGAAGGCTGTGCTGAAGCTACTTTTGTCGAAGGTGGTCGCCGCTCACTAAAATTTTTACATGAAGCAGTCGAAAATAAAGGTCAAATTATTTTCGGTCAATTACCTAAGGCTTTGGAGAAATTAAACGGTCGTCAGTTTGATATTATTGTGGCCGATCCACCCTACAACAGCGAAGCTGGTCCGCAAACGCTAGCCTTACTAGATAAATACACAACTACAGGCGCCATAGTAATCTTCGAATATCACCACAAAGAAAACTATCCCCAAGATTTTGCCAATTTTAAAGTAATAAAAGATAAACGCTTTGGCGAAACCTCGCTTACGTTTTGGCAAAAGCAAGAATAAATAAACTAATTTTTAGCAATTGTAGGCTTAAAAATTGTGCCGTAGTTTATTGCCAAGTAGGAAAGTGTCAAAAGTAATATGGATAAAGTAAACCAAGGCTTAGCCGCATCCTCTTCAGGTCAAAAAAATAATAGTTCAGCTAAAAACGACGAATTTAACCGATACTTAGCTACTTTACCTCCCGGAAGCGGAGCTCTTGCTCAAACGGCCTGGAATTTTATGCCTGCCGATTTGCGCAAAGAGCTCAACCTCAATATAAGACTTTTTAGCAACATCGCCCAAGCCAATCCGGCTGCACTTGGCGATATTATGGAATTGCTCAAGCGTCAGGCTGGGCCAGCTTTTGCCCCTATTTCTAAAATAGCTGTTTTGGGACCGGTCAATGTAGGCAAGTCGACGCTTTTTAACGCTTTACTTAACGGTATCGGTGAAGCAGCAGCTGTTTCCCCTATTCCTGGCACTACGGTAAAAGCTCAAGATGTTGCTGCTGGTGCCATATCCCTTATCGACACTCCAGGATTTAACAACGCCACTCAAGGCGGCCAATTGGAAAGCGCTTTAGCTATGCAAGAAGCGGAAAAGGCAGACTTTTTAATTGTGCTTTTTGATGCTTCTCGAGGTATTACCGTAGCCGATCGCAATCTTTACAATGCGTTTAAGAGTTTGAATAAACCCTATTTAATAGCTTTAAATAAAATGGATCTGATCGACAAAAAGCTTAGAGATAAGGCCAAATTCACCGCTGCTGCTGCTTTAGGTTTATTACCTGAGCAACTTTATGCTATCTCTGCGCAAAATAAGGAAGGCGTTTATGATTTGCTCTTAGCCGCAGCTTATACAGAACCGCGCTTATTGGGAGAAATGGGCAAACTAATACCCACTATGCGTCAAAAGTTAAGCTGGCAAGCTATTCGCCGAGCTACCGTTATTTCTGGCGCTATAGCCCTAACTCCGTTGCCCTTTGCTTCATTTATTCCCTTAACTGCCAACCAAATTACCATGGTGTTGAACTTAGCTCGCGTCTATGATAGGCCAGTTACTTATAAAATGGCTTCAGAATTGTTGACTACTTTAGGGATAGGCTTTTTAGGGCGCACTTTGGCCGGTCAGTTAAGTCAAGTAGTCGGCCCTCCAGGATGGTTAGTTTCGGCTTCTATTGCCTCCACTTGCACTATAGCCATAGGTTACGCTTGTATGCTCTGGTTTGAATTTGATATTAAGCCATCAGGCGAGTCGTTTAAACGTCTTTTCAAAGCTGTGGGCGACGCCGTTTGGGCTTCATTGAGAAATATCAAAAGCAAGAAAGCAGACAAGCCCAAACTTGACGAAGCGGTGCAGCAAGCTATCGATAAAGTTACTTCTCAGCTAAAAGATGAAGAGTTGCAAAAAATGATTGACGAAGCTCAAGCTAAGGAAGCTGCCAACCCAAAATCTTAAACAGTTCTAGTCAATTTTTTATGAGACGGGCAACTTTGAAGCCAGGTGTAATTTTTCAATCTAGCGAAAGGGCCCGCCTCTAAGCACTAATAGAAAAGGATAAACTTACTGCTATGCATATTAAAAACTTGCTTCTTAAAAGCGCAGCCGTAGTTTGCTTACTTTGTGCTGTAGGCTGCTCCGGCCCGCAAATTTCTACGCAGCCTCAGAATTACAAAATTAACGCTAAAAGCGTCACTTTTGCTCCTCCGCCTGCCGAAATTTGGCGCCAGCAAAAAGACGCCCAGGAGGCCAAAGAGGGCGAGCAAGTCGTACGCTACACGGCTATTAAAGACCCTGAACAATTCGTCAGTGTTACTTCCGTGAATTTGGGCACTATGACCAGTTGGAGCGAAAACCCCGAAGCGACCGCCGAACTGACCAGGAAATTTCAAAACCAAATTTTAAAACGCTCTGAATCGAAAATTTTAAAACAGAAAGAAGTAAAGCTCGACGGCGAAATCGCTTTGCAACTGACCTATACTTATTTAGAAGGCACTACAGAAGTTTGGGGTCAACAACTTTACGCTTTCCACAACAAATTACTTTGGAATATAGCCTGTTCTTCTTCTAAATCTAATCAGGGAGAAGCCGAAGCCGCTTTTAAACACGTCGTCGATACTTTTAAATTCAACTAACGACTAATTATTCTCAACCCAAAAAAAGACCGTCCGAGCATATATCACCCAGACGGTCTTTCTTGTACTTAATTAGAATTAAAGACGACTACTTGGTTCTCTCACTCAAGTATTTGATAGCGTCGCCAACATTGGTAATCTTATCCTGATCTTCGTCAGGAATCTCAATACCGAACTCGTTTTCGAAGGCCATGACCATTTCTACAACGTCCAAAGAGTCAGCGCCTAAGTCGTTAGTGAAAGAAGCATCATCGGTTACGCGATCTTTAGTTACACCCAACTGCTCTACAACGATCTTGGCAACGCCCTCTCTGATCTTATCAATATCCATCTTTAACAGACCTCCAAAAGTAATAAAAGAAAAACTACAGTGTTTTTTGTGCCTTGAAGCATACCACCAACAGCCGCCAAAACCTTTTTTTTAGCCGACTGCTGCAATTTTTTTTACATGGCCATACCGCCATCAACGCAAATAACCTGGCCGGTGAGATAATCGGCTAAAGGAGAGGCCAAGAAGAAAACAGCCTTTGAGACGTCTTCAGGCTGACCGGGTCTATTGAGAGGCACCTGGCTGAGCATAGCCTCTTTGGCAGATTCAGGCAACTTATCAGTCATATCAGTTTGAATATAACCGGGGGCAACAGCATTTACATTGACGCCACGAGAACCGAGTTCGCGAGCTAAAGACTTAGTAAAGCCGATCAAACCAGCCTTAGAAGCACAATAATTGGCCTGTCCGGCATTACCCATAATCCCCACTACGGAAGAAATATTGATAATTTTGCCGTGGCGTTGCTTCATCATAGCTTTAACCACAGCTTTGGTGCAAAGAAAAGCCGAACGCAAATTAGTATTGATAACAGCGTCCCATTCGGTTTCTTTCATACGCAACATTAAACTATCGCGAGTAATACCGGCGTTATTCACCAAAATATCAACTTTGCCAAGCTTGGTATAAATATTTTCGAATAATTCTTTGACTTGTTCGGCATCAGTCAAATCGGCCACAAAAGCGTTAGCCAATTGGCCGAACTCTTCATTTAAGTCGGCGGCAGCAGCTTCCACTAAGCTTTGGTTAATATCTACTAAAGCAATAGTGGCGCCAGCTTTAGCTAACTGACGAGCTATAGAAAGTCCGATTCCACGTCCGGATCCGGTGACAACAGCTACTGAACCTTCCAAACTAATGTTTTGCATAACTAACCTCGCATCAGCTGTATATAGACAGCATTTTCCCCACTTCAAAAAAAAACGACACAGCCACAAAGACTTTTTGCCCCGCCGAGTCCACCTTCCCGCTGAGAAAACAAACTCCAGGCGGCGCCCAGTCCTTTGTACCAGTGCCGCAGTTAAGCATATGTTCGCTATTAGTTCTCGTTCGCGTTATCGGAAGCTAAAACTTGTCTTCCATTGTACTGACCGCAAGCCTTGCAAATATGGTGCTGCAGTTTGGGAGCGCCACAATTAGAGCAAGCTACCACGTTGGGCATCACCAAAGCGAGATGAGAACGACGCTTACGGGTCTTTGAACGGGGGGTTTTGTATTTAGGATTGGCCATCTTGAATTGACTCCTCTTAGTGAACGTACTCCCGCCCATAGAGGTGGGAGCTTCCTGCTTCTACGAGAGCAGGCCGCAATTCAAAAGAATTGCAACGACTTACACCCTCTCCACAGGCGTAGATTCCCGTGCGACCCACGGTATTTCTACAAGGTGGATTCGCCATGCCCGCCTTCACCTAAAAGGTGGAGGACTTCTGGCGGGAATAGTTTTAATGATTACAGCAATTACAGCTTAGATACCCAGAATTGCACCGGAAGCTTAACGCCGCTTATTTAAGGTTCCCTCATTGGGGGGAGCCTGACGAAAATTTCTTAAGAGCCCCCCAGCGAGGATCGACTTCCTTTTCAGCAGATCCGCACTTGCAGGTTTTCTCATTAAGATTCTGCCCACACTGAGGACAGACGCCCCGGCATTCCTGACTGCACAAGGGACGATAAGGAAGACTGGCGATGATATTTTCTCGCGTCAATTCGTCAATCTTGAGCTCATTCTGATCATATCCGAAGACACAAAGCTCATCGGCATCGACTTCGTCATCGCGCTCCAGCTCTACAGAACCCTCGGGAACAAAGCGCTCATCCACATCTATGTCTAAAGGCTCAGAATATTCAGCTGCACAGCGCGAGCAAGTAAGAATAACCTTAACTTTTATCTTGCCATGTACAGATATCTCCCCATTGCCAGCACTGGTAACGGTGAGATCGAGCTTAACGGGGCCATCTAAGTTCAAACCGTCAAAAGACTCAACTTGACTAGTATGAATTTCTTTAGAAGCGCCGACGTTGCCGACAATATCGGATATGTCTAAATTCATAGCCATTAGAAAAAAACTCTACTTGCCAACCAAAAACTGCCAAACAGCTCTGACAAGGCAGGCAAACAGGAATGGGGTTATTATTAGCCTGGATATTATAAGTAAATAGGCGGAAATTGTAAAGAGGTTAAACTACTCTTCGCCAATTCGCTCTAATTGCAAAAATTCCCAGCGACAGGGACTACCAGCACTAACTTCATGCATAGTGCGCTCACTTATCTGCCACTTTTCGTCAGCGAACTCAGGATAGAAGGTGTCTCCGGGAAAATCAGCTTGCACTACGCTTAAATACTGGCGCTGTACCAAAGGCCAAACAGAAGCAAAAATTTCGGCTCCCCCGATAAAGACTATTTCTTTCTCCTTGGCATAAGCTTGCAAAAGGCTGTCTATATCGTGAAATACTCTGACTCCAGACGGTGCAGCAAAAGAAGTATCTCTGGTTAAAATAACATTCTGGCGCTTAGGTAAAGGTTTGCCAATAGATTGATAAGTTTTGCGCCCCATAACTACAACTTTACCTAAGGTTAATTTTTTAAAATTGGCCGAATCGTCGGGAATGCGCCAAGGAATTTGGCCCCGATAACCTATAGTGCGATTGAGAGCGACAGCACATATAGCAGAAATTAAAGGTTTAGGAGAATCGGCTAAACTCTGCTCTTTAATATTTAGGTCGGAAGTATTGTCTTTACTGGTCATAGTTACATTTTTATTTTTCGTCTTCTTCGGTATTCTGAGATTCAATTAGTCCTCTGACTGCCGAATATTTGGGGTAGTCGTCGTCCAACCCCATAATCTTATGATAATTACCCTTGCAAGAAAGCGTATAAGCATTTTTAGGAGCGGAAACGACTTCATATCCTTGCAAATATGGAGCATTGCTTCCTGCTACTGGACAGGAAGGAATCGTGCGCATATAAGCATGACCATTGGTATCAACTGTAGTGAGAGTATCTAACTTTTTAGGATACATACCAGAATTGTCAGTAGCATAAATTTCCATAGCTGCCGCTATAGAACGCAAATTGTATTTACAGCTACTGAGTTTGGCCGCATCTCGACTTCTCATCATATTAGGCAACATAATAAGACACAAAATGGAAATAATAGCTATTACGATCATTAGCTCAATGAGAGTGAATCCACGGCCGCGATTACACATAAAACTCAGTTTCATAAATAGAAATTGCTCCCGCTCAGAAATGACGCTTTTAGTCTGAAGGCCTTCTTGACGAATGCATTTTTTCCCCTATATTTGGGCATAATTCCCCTCTAGTACCTTCTTATTAGCTCAGTCAATTTTCAATCAGCTCTGGAGGAGCCGAACAGACATATAAGGAAAGTTGGCCGCAATTTTTCCGGGTGGATAATTATGGCTAAGTTATATTTTCGTTATGGAGCTATGGGCAGTGCTAAAACTTTAAATCTTTTGGCTGTCCGTCACAACTATGTCCAGCAAGGCAAACGCGTACTTTTAATTAAACCGGCTTTAGATAATCGTTTTGGAGAAAATATTATTAAATCTAGAGCTGGCTTAGAACACGAAGCCGACATGTTGGTTAAGTCGGACACTATCCTAAACGAGGACGACTTCAAAGGACTATCTTGCGTTTTGGTCGATGAATGTCAATTTTTAAGTCCACAAGTAGTCGACCAATTGCGTGAACTTACTCGCACTTTAAATTTGCCCGTTATTGCTTACGGTTTGCGCACCGATTTTAGGGCTCACCTTTTTGAAGGTTCCAAGCGCCTTATGGAAGTGGCCGATTCTATTGAAGAAGTAAAGACTACTTGCCGCTATTGCAACCGCAAAGCCGTCTTTAATTTACGCCACAATGCTAAAGAAGAAGCTATTATTGACGGCCCCACCGTCTTGCTAGGCGACGAAGAATTTTACTCCCCTACTTGCTATCCTTGCTACCACGAAAAAATAACTGCAGCTCAAGAAAAACTAAAAGCCCAACAAAAAGCCGCTACAACTGCTGTCCCAAACGATACAGTGTGCGAAGTGAAATAATTTTTCAAGACATTAGGCGCACTCAATATGCTGTATATACAAAAAAGTGGCCTTTACAAGCTCATCCTAAAAGATAGCTTGTGAGGCCACTTTGACTCCGAGCCCACCTCGAGGCAGGCTCGTCAGCCTATTTCAGCTGACTTTTTCCGGTACGAAGTTCAAGCCCTCGCCAGATTTACTGACTTCGACTTTAACCTTTTCGCCAGATTTAATCTTACCTTCCAAAATTTCCAGAGACAACTTGTCGAGCAAGTAGCGCTGAATAGCTCTCTTAAGCGGACGAGCGCCGAAGGCTTCATCGCAACCGACATTGGTGAGGAACTCCTTAGCTTTATCTTCAACATCTAAAGTGATGTTCTTTTCAACTAAGCGCTTACCCACATTATTCAACTGAATATCGACAATAGCCTTGAGAGCGGTCTTATTCAATCTGTGGAAGTGAATAATTTCGTCAATACGGTTTAAGAACTCGGGTTTGAATTTGCCGGCCAAAGCTTCGTCAATGCGTTTGTCAATTTCTGTATCACTAAGTTTATCATCCAGCAACCATTGAGAACCGACATTGGAAGTCATTACCATAATGGTGTTGCGGAAATCGACTGTGCGTCCTTGACCATCGGTTAAACGGCCATCATCCATAACCTGAAGCAAGATATTGAAGACATCCGGATGAGCTTTTTCAATTTCATCAAAAAGCACTACCGAATAAGGACGTCTGCGCACAGCTTCAGTAAGCTGACCGCCCTCATCGTAACCTACGTATCCAGGAGGGGCACCGATCATTCTAGCTACAGTATGTTTCTCCTGATATTCCGACATATCCAGACGTACCATAGCTTTCTCGTCATCGAAGAGGAAATCGGCTAAAGCACGGGCCAATTCTGTTTTACCCACACCAGTAGGGCCTAAGAAGAGGAACACACCCACAGGGCGGTTGGGGTCGGAAACT
The DNA here is from genome assembly GCA_934621605.1 of uncultured bacterium. GTDB lineage: Bacteria > Vulcanimicrobiota > Xenobia > Xenobiales > Xenobiaceae > Bruticola. The sequence goes on from CAKTUZ010000015.1 coordinate 42,881, forward strand.
CCCGCCCGAGAACGGCGCACTGCCTTAGAAACAGCCTCAACAGCTTCATCTTGGCCCACTACGCGCTCATGCAAGCGATCTTCCATATGAACCAACTTTTGAATTTCGCCTTCAAGTAAACGAGTAACCGGAATACCAGTCCAGCGAGCCACAATAGAAGCCACATCCTCTTCTTCAACTTGTTGCTTAAGGTACTTGCCATTCTTTTGCAACTCTTGGAGCTTCTTAGTAGCTTCTTCAATTTGTTTCTTTAAGGTAGCAGTAGTACCGTAACGCAATTCTGCAGCCTTAGCCAAATCGCCACGACGCTCAGCCAATTCGGCATCGTTGGTCGCTTGTTCCAACTGAGCTTTCAAGCTGCTGATTTGCTCAATTTGCTCTTTCTCCATACTCCAGCGAGCCTTCATATGGGCAGACTTTTCTTTGCACTCAGCCAACTCGGCTTCCAACTTATCCAAACGCTCTTTAGAAGCTTCATCCTTCTCTTTAGAGAGAGCCTGACGCTCGATCTCCAACTGAGTAATACGGCGCTCCACTTCATCTATTTCCATAGGCATGGAGTCGATCTCGATACGCAACTTAGAAGCGGCCTCATCGATAAGGTCGACAGCTTTATCTGGCAAGAAGCGGTCAGAGATATAACGGTTAGAAAGAATTACGGCCGCTACAATAGCTGAGTCGGTAATACGTACACCGTGGTGCACTTCGTATTTTTCTTTCAAACCACGCAAAATGGCAATAGCATCTTCTACGGAAGGCTCACCTACATAAACAGGCTGGAATCGACGCTCCAAAGCAGCATCTTTTTCGATATACTTGCGGTATTCGTCCAGTGTAGTAGCACCAACGGTACGCAATTCACCTCTAGCCAAAGCTGGCTTAAGCATATTGGCCGCATCGACAGCACCTTCAGCAGCACCTGCGCCTACCAAAGTGTGCAACTCATCAATAAAGAGAATGATCTGGCCATTAGAAGAAGTAATCTCCTTCAAAACAGCTTTGAATCTATCTTCAAACTCGCCTCTGAATTTGGCGCCAGCAATCAAAGCACCTAAATCGAGAGCAAAGAGCTTGCGTCCTTTTAAGCTTTCGGGCACATCGCCAGCCACAATACGACGAGCCAAACCTTCGACAATAGCGGTTTTACCTACGCCAGGTTCACCGATAAGTACAGGGTTGTTCTTGGTACGACGAGACAAAACTTGAATGCAACGACGAATCTCTTCATCACGACCGATAACAGGGTCGAGTTTGCCACGCCTGGCCAGCTCAGTAAGGTCACGACCATAGCGGGACAAAGCCTGATACTTGGCTTCAGGATTTTCGTCAGTAACGCGCTGCGAGCCACGCACTTCAACTAAGACGCGCAACAAACGGTCGGGAGTTACGCCAAACTCACGCAAAATGCGACCGGCAGGGTCATTAGCATTGTTGACCATAGCTAAAAGCAAATGCTCAACAGAAAGATATTCATCCTTTAAACGTTCGGCTTCTTTCCAAGCCTTATCAAGCATAGTCTCTACCGACTTGCCCATATAAACGCTACTACCAGCTCCCTCAACTTTAGGAAGCTTACTTATGGCCGTCTCTACAGCCTTTTCTATCTGAGCAGCTGGAGCTTCAAGCTTTTGCAAAATGGGCAAAGCCAAGCCATCATCTTGCTGCTTAAGCATAGCCATCAAAATATGAGGAGTTTCCAGCGACTGCTGTCCGTTCTCTTGGGCGATGGACGTAGCCGTGCGGATAGCTTCTTGTGTTTTCAAAGTAAAACGATCTGTACGCATAAATGCAACGCTCGCTCCTTTCAATTCTTCTTTTCTTGAATATTAGTATAAACAGCGGACGTTATTATCAAATATGCACTGTGTTATAAAAACGTTATAGTTTTTTACTTGTATATACACAAAAAAAAACGAAGCGCCCAGAATAGGCGCCTTTTAAATTGTTATCGGCAAATATACTCAATCGCATGCTGGCAACTAAATAAAATTAACCGTTTTTATCATTTTATCAAATTCTTTTATATGATTATTATAAGTATCAGGTTTGCTCATATATAGGAAACTATAGGCTTTTTTACCTTTAATAAACAATATGTTGGTCATTTGCATGTGATATTCCTCTTCCTGAGCTCGAAAAGTAAGGCGATGACACCAATAGCCATTTACTTTAGTGTCAGTTTCGCCAATAAGTTTGAAGTGAGTAAAACGCTGTTGTAAGGCGGCCATATACTTGTCGGAGAGTTCGTCAGCCATTTTGCCTTCCGGCTCAGCTTCTTCAAGTTCAACTACTTTTAAAGAAATAATCGAACGATGGCCCACTTCTTCTGGAGCAATAAAGGTGGCCTCGTGTTGTTTGTCTTCAATTTGCTTCCAACCACGCGGAGGTATAAAAGACACTCCCAGGCGAGAGCTTTTCCAAGCCAAACAAGGCGCGGTCAAAGTTACTAACAAAACCAAGCTTAGAGCAACGGCCCAGGTCGCTTTACCCTTTTTAGTCAAGCTAATCATATTCACTCCGTTTCTAATAAAATTTTATAAAAAAGAAAGCCGCGCCGCTCAGAGCAGCCGCAGCTCCCCTATTTTTCTGTCAGCATTTTACTTGAACGCTGTTTTGTTCACTAATCTAGATGGTGCCAAAAATACGGTCGCCAGCATCACCTAAGCCGGGTACAATGTAACCATGTTCGTTAAGTTTCTCATCAACAGAAGCTGTATAAATTTGCAGCTGAGGATAAGCCTCGGTAAGGTTTTTAACACCTTCTGGAGCAGAAACCAAACAGAGAAACTTTATAGATCTAATGTCAGCGCCACGCTTAATTAAAGCACCAATAGCAGCAATAGCCGAACCGCCGGTAGCTAACATAGGATCTAAGAGCAAAATCTCGCGTTCAGCTAAGTCGGCAGGCATTTTGCAAAAATACTCTACAGGCTCTAAAGTCTTTTCGTTGCGATACATACCGATATGACCGATTCTGGCGGCGGGAATCAGCCTCTCAATCCCGGAAACCATTCCCAAACCGGCACGCAAAATGGGTACCAAAGCCAGTTTTTTACCGCCCAAAGTTTTACCTACTGTGGCAGTAATAGGAGTTTTCACAGTGACGTCCTGCACAGGCAGATCGCGACAGGCTTCATAAGCCATTAAAGCGGCAATTTCCGAAACCAACTCACGAAAATCTTTAGATCCGGTACGCTCGTCTCTCAATAAGGTGATTTTATGCTGAATGAGCGGATGGTTTAAGATATTAACAGACACTGTAAGCAACCTCCTTATGTGTCCAACATAACCTTCGCAAGCGACAGAGTCGCGACACATAAAAAAAGCTCAAGGGAAATGCTCCCTCAAGCCCTATTTTTTCTTAATATAATTGGCAAAAACTTGCCTAAAATTTTTCGATAGAATCAAACTAACTAAATCAAAGCAGCCGCCTATATACTTACCGTCAATCAAAACCTGAGGAACTGTAACATGACCTTTACAATGCTTAGCCATATCGGCTCTCTCCCCGGCCAAATTGTCTATCTTATGCTCGGTATATTCTATATACTCGCCCTCTCCCAAAGAGGCTTCACCAGGATCGCCTTCTAAAATGCGCTTAGCACGCTGGCAGTAAGGGCAATGTTCCCAAGTATAGAGCTCTACACCTTTGCCGGTAAACATAAATTTAGACACGCAAGCCGCCTTTCTACCCGTCCGAGCAGGCCCCCGTGAAATTATGCAAACTTCGGCCTTTTTCCTGCTTTTGCCGATTTTGTCATACAGTATTGACGACAAAGGTGCCCCGTTTTATCACATTGCTTGTATTGAAGATCTTTTTGACCAGTATAGTTTCCTTTTGAATGCAGATGAAGCTGGTTTTGCCTTGCTTGCTCAAGGAGTTCTATACAGTAGGAGGTTTTTATATAAATCCTGTAACGACTCAGCCTTAAATTAATTACAGTAGTCGCAAACTGAGCAACACTAACGCCTAACAACAAAAATGCTCCGTAAGCTTCCATGCTTGCGGAGCATTTTTTCAGTCACCTTTCTGAATAATCTCATACATTATCAACTAAAATTTGCCAATACCCATTTCTAGCCGAGCCAACTCTTTCTATTATTTTCAATTGCAATTTAAACTCTTATAAGATTTACTCCAACAATAATCCCCATAGTGTCTCGGACTTTATTGGGTATATCTTCTAAAAGTTTGGCGGAGTTAACTACACCAATAACTTGACCGTTATCATCACAACCTATATATATCTTCCCTCCCTGAGCATTAGCAAAACCACAGATCCACTCTAAATATTTATCGTCCCATTTCGCCTTCCACTCAATATTTTGTTGCTCTGGCATTTTGATATTCTCCAATAGACATCTTCAATAGAAGCGCTTTACAAGCTGTGTGCAATAAACTATTCCTTGTAATTTTTATGTTTTCAGTCACCTTCAATACTTTCTTTTTACCAATTTTTCGGCATTTTTCAGTCATTTTTTCAGTCACCTTTTCAGTCACCTAATAGCCGGGCGGCACAACCTCTTCGTCAGTTACGTTAGCGTTGTCCTCGGGCGCGTTGGCTGAAGGCGCAGCTTGATTTTCCGGCGGCGGTACCTCTCCGTAAAGTGAAGAATTACCCTCTACCGGAGGCACAGCACTCATATTACCGGTATTGTTATTGCTAGGCGCAGGTGCAGCAACCTCACTTTCGGGGCTAGGCGCCTGAGTATTAGCTTCCGGCGCAGTTGTGTTGGCCGGGGCATTAGCGCCACTATCAACGCCTTCATTTTTAGGGCTCAACGGAATATTAAAGTCGCCATCGCCGCTATTAGCGTTATCTTCAGGCATACTTTCTACCGCCGGTTCATCCGCTTCGTTGCCTTGAGGTAAAGCACTGCCGTCAGTTACGCCTTCTACAATAGCTCTCCCGTCCGGGCCCACGATATTGATTTGCGTCTGTCCATCGGTACTACCGCCTTTATTAATTTTCAATTTTATGCGCGGCTTAACGTACTTGGTAGGATTATCGGCAAAAGCACGCATATTTTCTTCACTTTCAAAGACAAAGGTCGTACCGTAAACTGTCAACCTATAGGGAGAATTATTAGGCACAGCTTGCTTGCTAACCGGATCTTTGGAAGTATATTCTTCCATTAAGGCAGGCGGAATTTCGTATTGCTGTTGTTCTTTGGCTTGAGGCATATTTTCCCCCACCACAGCTTGGTGATTTTCCATAAGCAAAAATACGGCTATAGCCAAAAAGACAATACCTGCTACCAAAACCCAAGTAACCTTGGGAATGGCTCCATCCGTCTCTTTGCGCTTACCTTTGCTCTCCGGCGGAAGCACATTGCTACCGCCTTCCAAAAGCGGTGCTTGGCGGCCATATTTAGCCGACATAGCGCTGCCCCACTCCGCCGAAGCACTCTTTTCTGGGGCTGCGCTGCCACGACTCAACGCAGAGCCCGAGCCTACTCCGGGCGCCGCATCGGAGCCGTCGCCAATCTCTATAGAAAACGGCCCACTAAGCGGCGCCCGGCCGTTAGGCGAGCCGCCAACCATAGGTTGCCCCTGCCCTAGTTGTGAGGCGCCTGGAATAGGAGGAAGGCCAGGAACCTGGCCGTGAGAAAGGTTAGGGCCTTGTCCCATAGGCGCAGCTTCAGGCCCTCTGGGTGCGACCGAATCCGGCGCACCCGGAGCAGGCATAGGTTGCGGGGGCTGCCCTGGAGAAGGCGGCATGCCCGGACGCGGCGGCCCGCCAGGAACTGCGGGCCGCTGCCCAGGAGTGGGCCTGTTAGCCAGCTCTGCGCTCGGAGCAGCGCCCTTAGACTGCGGCTGCCCTTGGATGGGGGCCCGACCTATAACTGTTTGCTGCTCCGCTATTTCAGGTAAAGGTGAAGCAGCCACCTTAGCCTCCGCACCGAGCTTAGGCGCACCTTGGGCAAGCTCGGTGCGTTCAGGCACACGATTGCCGGGCCCCATAGAAGCTTGGGCAGCCGCAGGCGCACGCTCAGCCTGCGTTTTAGAGTCAGCCTGCTGGGGTACAACAGCATTGGTAGCAGAGCCACCGCCACCAATTAAACTATCAGCCACAGCCGCTGCCTGAGCCGCAGTCTTTAACGTAGAATTAGTGGCTACCAAATCTTGACCAAACTTGGGGCCGGCCTGTTTAAAGCTTAAATCGAGCGGCCCTTGTCCGGCCGCAGCATGAGGTCTGTTATAATACGACGGCTGACCGTAGCCGGGCGCAGGCTGACCATAGCCGGGTGCAGGCTGACCGTAGCCTGGTGCAGGCTGACCGTAGCCGGGCGCAGGCTGACCGTAGCCGGGTGCAGGCTGACCGTAACCGGGAGCAGGCTGACCGTAGCCGGGTGCAGGCTGACCGTAGCCGGGTGCAGGCTGACCATAGCCGGGCGCAGGCTGGCCGTAGCCGGAAGCAGGCTGACCGTAGCCGGGAGCAGGCTGACCGTAGCCGGGTGCAGGCTGGCCGTAACCGGGTGCAGGCTGGCCGTAGCCGGGTGCAGGCTGACCGTAGCCGGGTGCAGGCTGACCGTAGCCGGGTGCAGGCTGGCCGTAACCGGGTGCAGGCTGACCGTAGCCGGGTGCAGGCTGGCCGTAACCGGGTGCAGGCTGGCCGTAGCCGGGTGCAGGCTGACCGTAACCGGGTGCAGGCTGACCGTAGCCGGGTGCAGGCTGACCATAGCCGGGCACAGGCTGACCGTAACCGGGTGCAGACTGAGCTGCCGAGCGCTGATTATCATCAGCAGGCATAAATCGAGTTTTATTTAAGTCAAAACCGACGGGGACTTGCTCATCGTAACGAGCCTTATTGTTATGGTTAGGATTATTATATTGATCTTTACTCACGCCTTTTTAGCCTGCCCCTGCTATATATTGTCCAAACAACTCTGCAATACAACGACATTGGCCTCTTCGAAGGCCCGACTGTCTTTTTGTAATTTACTGCTATAACGATATAAACGACTGAGCGAATCTTGACTTTTATCCGCTTCAATAAGCGCTACCGCTTCGGCAAAGCGATAGAAACTATCCAATTCTTGATTATAAGCTTGCTTCAATTTGCTTACGCTTGACGGAGCCACACTCTTAGCGCACTTTTGTCGCAAAGCTTTAATTTTACCTACCACGATAGCAGCGTTAGCTTTTTTACCCTGAGACAAGTTATTTAACGCAAAGGTCAATTTTTCGGCATAACCCAATTCTTCCAATTGCCACTCCAACAAACTATTTTGATACTGATAATATTCCATAAGTTCTGTAGTCGGATATTGCACTTTGGATATACCACGTTTAGTATCAATCTGTTGCTTAATCGCCTTCATATTCTGCACCAGCAAACGAACCGAATGACTGCGAGCTCTAAAATAGCGATTTTGTGAACGATAAACGTTTACTTCACCACTTTGCAAAGCCAATAGATCCAAACGGTCTATTTTATCTCTCTTAAGTACACCAGAAGCAGCCTTAATTTGCTTAAGCTGAGAGCGCATAAGATCTGTACCGCAAGCCTTTAAATTTTGGTCAGTAGGAAACTCTATTTTCAAAAAACGACTGAAATGAATAGAAGCCGAAGCACTAATCTTTTCCAAACTCTGAGCAGCTACCGCTTTACTTAAGCGTCCTTGGGAGAAATCTTTAATAACCTGACCGCTATGAATAACTTCGTTATGCTGTTTTTTCAGCAATTGCAGCGTTTCCAAGTCGGAATTGGCCCAGTTTTTCCAATCTCTGCCTCCAGGCAAAGCCCAAACCGCATTACATAAGAAAAGTAGCACCAATAAAATACCACCCCATATAAAAGCAAATTTTCTTTTCATTTTTTGTTGACAACTACCGCCCTTTCTCGTTAGCCAATTGCCTACATGACACACTGCTCACTATTCGCCGCCTGCTTGATTTTTTTTCCAAAATAAAAAAAAGACAGAACCCACCCCCATTCAGGCAGGCTCTGCCCCACTTTAGCACAAGTGAAAAAGCTTTACTCTACAAAATTATTCACGAATGCTGGCTTTAAACTCACGCTCGGCAATCTTTTGCATCTTGGTCATAAGCTTGGAAATATCGTCGTCGGTAAGAGTCTTTTCCATAGATTGCAAAGTAAAGCGGAAAGCCATACTCTTAAAACCGGCGGCAATATGCGCACCGGTGTAAACATCGAAACACTCTACCTTAGCAACTAAAGCACCGCCAACTTGCTTGAAACGAGCGCAAACCTCACCGGCCGTAATATTTTCAGCCATCACTAAAGCCAAGTCACGCTCCACAGAAGGATAGCGAGAAGCTTTTACATACTGAGAAAGTTTTCTGGCAGCTCCTAAAGCGTCGATATCAAGTTCAGCCCAAATAAGCGGCTGCTCAATATCGAGTTCTTTAGCCAAAACGGGATGAATGGCGCCAATCCAACCAACTTCCTGCTTATCTAAGCAAATGGAAGCGCAGCAACCGGAATGAACCCAAGGCAGCTCGGCACTCTTATAGGTAAGTTCTACGCCCAAAGCAGCAGCTAAATATTCGACAATGCCTTTAACATTGAAGAAATCAGCGCCCTCGAAACTCAAAGCAATACCCATACGCATGGGCTCTTTGATGCCATCACCGTCTTTTTCGTAAACATGACTAATTTCAAATAAACGCAAATTATTATTACGTAAACGCAAATTGCGAATAATTACATTGGTCATGAAGGGGAAGAGACGAGTACGCAACACGCGCTGATCTTCACTCAAAGGATTCATAATTTGAGCGGCATCATCTTCAATACGATACTTCCTCATCATATCGATACTGTATAAGGAAGGAGTGATAATCTCACTCAAACCTAAGCGCATAGCCATATCGCGGAAGAACTCTTCGTTGGCGTCATTGTGGAAGACTACACTGCCTTGACTGACCTCAGGCACAGTATTGGGCAAATTGTCATAACCAGCATGACGAGCTATTTCTTCTACTAAATCAATTTCTTCAGGAATATCGATACGGAAACCGGGCACAGTCACCTTTAAAGACTTATCGTCGATAACTTCCACGCCAAATTCCAACGATTTGAGAATTTCGCTAATTTGCTCAATGGGGAACTCGATACCCAAAACGCGCTTAATAGTATGCAAGCGCAAAGTAATTACACTGGGCTCAGGAGCTGCAATACTCTTTACCACAATCTTAGTCTGAACTTTACCAGCTAATTCACCCAATAAATAGGCGGCTCGCTGACTGCCAAAAATAACGCGCTCAATATCAATACCTTTTTCAAAACGCTTGGAGGCTTCAGTGCGCAGCCCCAAACGCAAAGAAGTGCGACGCACGTCGCCATTATCGAAAGCGGCCGATTCTAAAAGTAACTCGGTAGTATCTTCCTCAACTTCGGTGTTTAATCCACCCATTATACCAGCTACGCCAATACCTTTTTCAGCATCAGCAATCACAATAGCTGTAGACGGCAGTTTATGTTCGACTCCGTCTAAAGTAGTCAAAGTTTCTTCCGGCCTAGCCTTACGAACCACGATACGACCTCCGGCCAAATGGCGACGATCATAAGCATGCAAAGGTTGTCCAGTCTCCAACATTACATAGTTGGTAATATCAACTACGTTATTGATAGGACGCATACCAGCCAACTCAAGGCGATGGGCCATCCACATGGGAGAAGGAGCAATTTTGACATTGTCAACTAAGCGAGCCATAAAGCGAGGGCAAGCTTGGTAGTCTTCAATAGTAACTAAATCTTCGCCCTCAGCATTGATTACTTCGGGGTTGAAGTCTTGCATAGTGGGAGGCAAAAGCAAAGGACGGCGCAATTTGGCAGCCAATTCGCGAGCTACGCCCAAAATACTGAGCTGGTCGGCACGATTGGCGAAAGATTCGACGATCAAAACGGCTTCAATAATAGGAACAGCCTTCTGAATGGGAATGCCCACTTCAGTGCTACTATCGAGATCCAAAACGCCATCAACACGCTTTTCCTCAGGCAACAACTCAATATTGAGGCCAACCTCTTCGGCTCCGCAGAACATACCTTCAGAAACAACGCCGCGCAACTTACCCTTTTTAATTTTGGTACCGTCGGCCAAAATGGAACCGTGCAAAGCTACAGCAGTGATCATGCCTTCATAGACATTGGTAGCGGCAGTCACAATTTGAATAACGGAAGTACCGATATTTACAGAACAAACGCGTAAACGCTCAGCGTCAGGGTGAGGCTCAATCTTATCGATACGACAAGTAACAACATTGCTGACCTGAGCACCCTCATACTCGATATTCTCTACCGGCACGCCTACAGATTGCAAAATTTCAGCAACTTCTTCGGCAGATTCATGTAATTCAACGTAATCTTTCAACCAACAAAAAGGAACTCTCATTTTTTTCCTCTTCCAAAACTCTCCCCCACCGTCATCTTTTACAACCGAACCGAACTAGAACTGACGCAAGAAGCGCACATCATCCTCGTAAAATTGACGGATATCGTCAATGGCACAACTGAGCATGGCAATACGCTCTACACCCATACCGAAAGCAAAACCGGTATAACGCTCGGGATCGTAGCCTACGCCTTGAAGCACACGAGGATGTACCATACCGGCGCCCATAATTTCGATCCAACCGCTGTTTTTACAAACACGGCAGCCTTTACCGTCACAAACAAAGCAATCTACCATCACTTCAGCTGAAGGTTCAGTAAAAGGAAAATAAGAGGGATTGAAGCGAGCTTTGCGGCGTGAGCCGAACATACCCTTGGCAAAGAGCTCTAAAGTGCCTTTTAAGTCGGAGAAGGTAACTTTTTCATCAACTAAGAGGCCCTCTACCTGATGGAACTCCCAGAAATGAGTAGCATCTACGGCATCGCGGCGATAACATTTACCGGGACAAATAACACGCACCGGCGGCTCTTGCTTTTCCATAACGCGAACTTGGTTGGGAGAAGTATGGCTGCGCATAAGCAAGCCTTCACGCAAGAAGAAAGAGTCCCACATTTCTCGACTGGGATGATTAGCGGGAATATTTAATGCTTCAAAGTTATAATAGTCAGTTTCGACTTCGGGGCCGGACATAACGCTGTAGCCTAACCCCTTAAAAATTTCTTTAATACGACGCAAAGTAGCGCTCAATAAATGGATACGTCCCGGTTCGGCCCAACGACCGGGCAAAGTAACGTCGAGACGCTCGGAATTTAATTTCTTGACAATTTCTTCCTGATAGAGGCTCTCGCGACGATCGGCAAAAGCTTTTTCAATAGCGGCTTTTACTTCGTTGGCAACACGACCGAATTCGGGACGTTCTTCTGCGGGAATATCTTTAACACCGCGCAAAATGGTAGTTAATTCGCCACCTTTACGGCCAAAAATTTTAGTCCAAAGCTCATCAATAGCCTGCTGATTAGAAGCTTCGGCAATCTTCTGTTCAGCTAAAGTTTTAAGCTGAGTTAACTGTTCAAGAGTAGACATATAAAACTCCAATACCAACTAACACTGTTTTCACAATTACGTTATTTCTCATAGAGCAGGCCGCCTCAGTACCGCTGCAACTAAAGACGCCTCTCCGCGGAGAGCTGCTTTTCTACAGCCTCTCGACCAGGCTCCTTACGCCGCCGTCTGTAAAATTCCTGGCTTAACCTTACTTCCTCCCAATATTGAGTCTCAATTACTCTTTTATCCAGCCTAATTTTTTACTATAGATCAAAACGGCAAAAACAGACTGTACTACCGATAAAAGGGAAGAGTTATTCTATTATTGAAAGCCTACTACAAAAAAACGACCGACAGTAAATTTGGCTGCAACTTGCTGCAGTTTTTCGGGTATTTCATGCAGCAGTTTTAGGAGAGTTTAACATGCGTGATCACTATTTAGTTCTCGGAATAAGTCCCAGTGCCAATACGGATATGATAAAAAGTGCTTATCGCAATCTCTCAAAAACTTATCATCCTGATGTATACAAAGGAGATCCTCAAGAAGCTCAGGATATGATGATAGCCATTACTAAAGCTTACGAGGTGCTTTCCGATCCTAAGCTACGCCGCGAGTATGATAACGCTGGCCTGTTTAAGATGCGAGTCCCCAAAGATTTTGATGGAGATGTCGATATTGAGGCTATGGTAATGAGCTCAGCCGAGTTGAAAAAGCACCAACCTAAGCCTACTTTTTGGCAAAAGATCATGGCCTTTTTCGGCAAAGAACCAGCCCCTAAACGTGACAGCGCTAGAGCCAGAGGGATACTAGCCGTGGTAATGGGTATGTCCGATCAGCCCGAATTGCGCGAAGAATGTCGCTTACAATTGCAACAAGCTGTGGCTGCCGATCCAGAAGCTATGGAAATACATTACGATCTGGCAATCATGTGCTATAAACTGGGCAAATTTGACGAAGCCAAAAAATCTTTGCAAACTTGCCTACAATTAAAGCCCAATGATAAGCACAGCCAACGCTTTCTCTCCATTTTACAATAAAAGGGTCAGCCTTCACATCGCAGCTGCATCTAATGTTTAGCCCAACGACCACAGTAAATTTAGAACATGCTTTACAATTTAAAAGCTTCAAAATAAGCAATTTGGCCAAGCAGGACGGCTGCCGTCATCCTCACGGCGCCGTAGGCTGGCTATTTCACACCGAGTTAGGCTCGTGGAAAGCGGCCGATCCTCTAGAACTGGCTCTATTTCGGCAGCTACATACACCGCGCAATTGGGGGGAATTACTTACTCTTAACAATACCCAATCGCCAAACCTACTGAAAAATAAATTGCAAGCTTGGTACAACTTGGGTTTTATTAACTTAAATGGTCGTCTCTGCGCCGACTCCTTCCGCCAAGTCAGCAGCAACAGCTTAGGAGCACACTTTTTGGCTCTACATATGACTGATACTTGCAGTCTACGCTGTGCCTATTGCTATAATGCCTCTGGCCGCTCTAATTTACCCGCCACAGAACAGCAATTATCAGCGGAATTGGCTTGTCGTTTTATCGAAAGAGCCTGCCACAGCTTCAACTCGCCGATTTTACAAATAGGTTTTATGGGCGGTGAACCGATGCTAGCCTTCGCTCAAATACGCCGAATTGTCGAACAAGCACTGCCTATCGCCCGCCGCTGTGGCAAAGAATTGCATTTTTCAGTACAGACGAACGGCCTCCATTTTGACGATAACAAGCTTGACTTTCTGCGCGATTATAGAGTCGGCGTAGGCATTTCTTTAGACGGTCCGGCTACTTGGCATAATAAATACCGCCGCACGGCTAGCGGTCAGCCTAGTCATAAACAAGCAGAACAAAGTTTTATCCAAGCCCGTCGTCACGGTGTGGCAGTCTCTCCTCTGGCCGTAATTACTGCACCTGAGCAAATGTTGGATGCTTTGCGCTATTTTGTCCGAGACTTACAAGCTTTTAACATAGGATTCAATCTATGCTGTCCTATAGGACGAGGGCGCGAGCGCTTTGCTTTCACTCCGGAAAGCTTGGATAAAATGCATAAAGCTTACATTGAAACCGTATTGGAAGCAGATCGCCTTTCTCAAGAGTGCGGCTGCAGCGTCACCGTTTCAGACTTTCAAAATAGGTTGCGCGGTTTAGCTAATTTTCGCCAGGAACACATGTGCTTACGCTCCCCTTGCGGTTTGGGTACCAGCATTTTGGCTATGGACAGCCAAGGCCGCCTTTATGCCTGCGAAGAATACGAGCCCGCAACCCAAGAAACTATGTGTTTGGGCCACTTAGATAGCCTAGATAATTTAGCTCAATTAGCCGACAACAATAAACAACTACAATATTTACTCAACCGCAATGTAAATACTATTCCGAATTGCAAACGCTGCTGGCTGCGTGCCCAGTGTGGCGGCGGTTGCACTCACAGAGCTTTAGCCCAAACTGGCAGCATTTTAGGCTTAGACCCCATGTGCCGGTTTTATAAAAAGATATATCCTGATTTAATGTGGATTCTGGCCTTTAAGCAAAAAACTAACAACTAAGCATAAATCAACGTACTATTTTAAGGAAGGCAGCGTCATGTGTGTAAATCAAGCTAATTCACAAAATTGGTTAAGTCCTCAAACTTTGATTTCTAAAAATAAAAATATTCGCAGTAAGCGTCAGAACAACTTATGTCTACTGATTGAACCTGAAAGTGCTTCTTGGGCCGTATTGCCTCCAGATTACCTCAACTTTTGGAATGCTTTACCAAAAATATGCACTTGGGAGCAGGCTATGCATCTCGCTCATCCTTTTCCTAATACCAAGCGCAGTCAGGTCTTACTTGAATTTTACCGACGTAACTTTATCAATGCCAACGGACGTTACTACCTTAACACCGATAAAATTTTTGCTCGCTGGGCCACCTACCCTCACTTTATTTGCTTCCATATTACCGAAGCTTGCAATTTAGCCTGCCGTTATTGTATGGCCGATTCGCTGCCCAGCAAAGCCGCCATGCCCATAGACACATATAAATTTATTATCGGTAAAGTCTTGCGCGAATTGCCTAATCAAGGTTTTACTATCGACTTTCACGGCGGCGAGCCAATGTTAGCTTTTGAAAAGATAGTTGAAGCTATCAACTATACCGAACAGTTAAATAAAAAAGAACAATTGGGCAAAGAGCTTTACTATTCATTCCAAACTAATGGTACTTTACTGAATAGGGATAATATCAAGCGCCTTTTAGAACTTCCCAATCTACGTATTGGCTTAAGTTTAGACGGGCCACAGGAAGTACAAGATAAAAATCGCGTCTTTGCCGGCCCCAATCCCAAACGCGGCAGTTTCCAAAAAGTCATCGAAAATTTCCATTTGGCCAGAGAAATGGGTTTATATCTGGGAGTCTTAGGCGTTATCCACCAACCTCAAGATTACTTAAAATCTTTCAATTTTTTTGCCGATATTCTCAAAATTAACAGTTTTCGTTTGAACTATTCTTCCTACATAGGTCGCAGTGCCAAACTTTTAGATTTTCCCTTAGATCGAGCAGAAGAATTTGCCAAATATTGGTTAGAAATGATCGACTACGCTTATAACTATGCCAAAGAACACGATATTTGCTTTAATATCAGCGATATTAACAACCAAATAAACAATTTAGTCCGCAAAGATCGTAATTTTATGTGTTATCGTTCTCCATGTGGTGCCGGTAATTCTGTTTTTGGATTTGCTATTGACGGAGGCATCCACGCCTGCGAAGAGATGGCTTCCAGCGGATCTTGCCGTTTAGGGAATATTTTTGATCCTGATCTAAACTTGAAAAATTTAATAGATAACAGCCCGCTAGTTAAAGAGTTAAATGAAAGAAACGTCAATAACATACCTAAATGCAGTCGCTGCCTATACAGACGTTTCTGCACCGGCGGTTGTACCTCCAAAGCTTTGGCCTTCTTTGGCACTTTCAAACGTGAATCTCCCATGTGCGGTTACTACCAAAAAGTTTTCGAAGGCCTAATGTGGCGTCTCTATAAATACCCAGACATGGTGCACTATCTTGGTGGCAGCGATTTGCAGCAATATAATTTTAAGCCTTTTGCTTAGATTACTTAACAAAAACGCCGCCTGCACTAGAAAGAGCAAGAGCGGCGTTTCTGTACTATATCCTATACAGGTGACATATGCTTAACATAGAAAGTGATACAAAGAGCCAATAAGCGATATTTCCAAAGCAATTATCAGTTCAAACAAAAAAAAGAGCTGAACTTAATTCAACTCTTTTATGGTATACCCGGAGGGACTCGAACCCCCAGCCTATTGGTCCGTAGCCAATCGCTCTATCCGTTAAGCCACGGGTACATGTTTATTTATCAGTAAGCTCATCGCTCACGCAAGATTTTATACCACACTAACCGAATAACGTCAAGTCTATACAAGTCTATAGATTGGGAAAATACCATTTTTTATAGTTTCCAACCAAATATTTTACTATTCACTGTCGACAGCAACACAAATCGGCTCAGCATCCTTTTGCTTTTCATGTTCTTTTAAGCGACGGCGAACATCCCAAATCAAATAACAAATAGCCCAGCCACCGATAAAATAGACCATATAAGAATACCAAAAAGGTAAATTATCTCCGCAAATCCAAATATAAACCCAAGGAGAAACATTGGTAGAAACATTGAGAAAAACCCAACCAGGAATAACATTCCATTTTTTGGCCAAAGCTAGTTTTACTATATAAATTATGGTCCACCAAAAGATTACACTCTTTATGGAATACATAGTAATAAAAATTACTGGATTGACCTTATAGTAATTTATACATAAATCCCACCAATGATCGATAAAACCAGTTATAAAATCCATAGATACTTCACAACCTAAAGCAAATTTTCACTGACAAGCACGATACGGCCGAACTAATTCACGAATCCAACCAAGCCCACCTGTCAAGAATTTTCCAAATAAATATCTTTTTGCAACAAGAATAGACCAGCCCCGGTACTTGGTTCTTGACTTAAAAGATTGATTTTCCAACCCTCCCATAATTCCAAATTATAATTGTCGTCCTTATCTGGATACAAGCACACAACCATAAGTTGACAATTTTCAGGCCAACTTAAACGCCATTTGGCCAGTTCTTGACTATTGTAATCAGCCAAGCCCTTAACTACATAGGCCTGCCCTCCCCAACGATAAACTGCCGCACAAAAAAGATGACTGTCGGGAAGTACCAATGGCACCTTATTGTAAACTGATGTTTGTATGGCATTTTGTAAAAACATATCGTAAGTAGTTTGCGTAGGATTGGTAAAAGAAACTGCTTTTAGAAAATACGGTGTAATTGACGCCGCCGCCAAGAGACAAGCTACCCAACGCCAACAAAGATTCTTTCGCCAAAGCCACATAAAACCGCAAGAAGCCAACGCGGCCATAGGCACAACCGCTACGTAAGCAAAACGCCAAGAATCTAAAGAATAGACACAGGCATAATCTCCAAAAGGGTACCAAGCAAAAAATAAAGTCATCAAGAATAACCATAAGGCTGCCCCCCAAACGATCTTAGCCTGAAACTCAGGTAAAGTGGCTGCCGACTCGACTTTATTAGTTGTAGCTTCCTCGAATTTACAAAATTTCCATTGTCCCACCAAGGCGACAAATGCCAAAATGGTTAAAGTCAACGGCCAGCCTTGATTTTTGATAAAATAAAGTCCGTCATTAAGCAAATTAAAGGCCCTGTTTTGCCATATTGTTAAGCCAGGCCGAGCTAAAGCCACAAAATGATGTCCCAGCTGCGGTGGATGAACAAAAATGGCCCACAGTGCCGACCAACCAAAAATAAATAAAATTAAAATTGCAACAGCAACTTTTTGCCAAGCGCCAACCAATTTTTTAATACCATCACACCCAGTCAAACAATAGTACACTAAAGCTATCAACGCTAAAGCTACGGTCCCTTCGGGGCGCATTTGCATCAACCAAGCGCCACTTAAAGCCAACCACAGACAATTAAGCCAATTGCAAGAGCGACTGCAACTCAAACAAGCCAAAGCAAAAATAATTAGAGCACTCAAGGCTGCCAATTCGGCCGAAGCTCCTTGAGCCAAATGTAGCAGAAAAGGCAAAAAAGCCATCGCCATACTAACCACCCAAGCGCTTGGTAGCGGATATAAACAACGCAAAAATACAAATAGCACAACTATGCTAGCAGCAAGGAGCAACTTGTTGAGCAAAGCAGCCCTATACCAAATAGGCAAAGAGCCAGTTCCTACCCCTGTATGAAAAAACATTTTATTAAAAACGCCGATTAAATATGGCCAACCTTGCGGATAGGGCGGTTGAAAATAATCAAATTGTTCTACTTCATTAGGGCTATTGAAAAAAACTAAAGGACAAGTGCGACCGTATTGCGCTATATTTTGCCCTATAGAAGCGTAATAAAATTCATCATTATAAACGTGAGCCTGAAAATAAGGTTGTATATTCAGTAAAAAAACGACCAAAACAAACAGAGAAGAGAGAGCCAGCCATTCTTTGACAGTCCATTCCTTAGTAACAGATACCAAAGCAGCCATTGTCAAAATTAGCAGTAGACCTAAATTGACACTCAATATGTATACATATCCGTACTCGATTAACCACCGAGAAATACTCATAGCCGCCGCTTTTCCATAATAAAAATACGGTGGCAGCTTTTCGTACCGACTTTATTGAGGGCCTGCTCTTTCTGATAGTTCTAAAAAAGCAGGTTATTCCAACACCTGGGGAGCTAAAAAAACCCGAAAATATCCCTATTTTGAGACCTACTTGCAAAAGGTCAAAATCAATTATCTAGAGAAGGCCTAGGTCTTATCAGAGGACGTCTTTCTTACATCCGCATATTAACAAAATTGTGAGGGTATATATGAGTCAAGATCGTATGCCACCTGGCTTACTGAACAACTTTCCGCAGCGCGAAAGGAAGCCAGAAAGGCCGAACTTTGACGCTGATGATTATCAACCACCTTCTCAAGAGCTAAGCCAAACTTACTACGTGAGTCCTTACGTAGTCGCAGGATTCGGCTTGTTAATTTTTGTTATACTGGTCGTCTGCGGTTGCATCTATTTTTTGGGCCGTCAGGATAAAACAGCCGACATACCTTTGCAAGCAACCTTAACCTTAGGTAAAGACGCTAAAGCTAATATCAGCCCCTCACAGTGGATAACTCTATCAGTTCCCAGTACGCTGGCTAAAGACAATATTATCAGAACAGGTTCGGATAGAATCTATGTGATTGAACTTCCCGAAGGAGCCACTTTGCGCGCCGACGCTGACACCAGCTTCAAATTCCGCGAGATCAAAAAAGAAAACGACAAAACCTTTATTTGTGTCACTTTATATAAAGGTACCCTATTTGCTGCCGATACTCTCAAGACCAAGGTATCTATTTCCACAAAATATTGTGATATTACACCTTTAGCCACGAAATATGCAGTAAGTCAGCAAGAATCTGAAGATCTTACCGAGCAAACTCAAATCCAAGTTTGCGAAGGGAGTGTTGAAGCTATTCACGCCTTGG
The DNA here is from genome assembly GCA_934621605.1 of uncultured bacterium. Taxonomy (GTDB): domain Bacteria; phylum Vulcanimicrobiota; class Xenobia; order Xenobiales; family Xenobiaceae; genus Bruticola. Next base: position 61,840 of record CAKTUZ010000015.1, read on the forward strand.
ATTCTAAGATGAAGTTTGCTATAAATGTCGGTCAACAGTTAGAGTTGACAGAGACAACCGTCAATAAGCCACACCAAGCGGACAAAGACGCCTGGATAACCTGGAATAGCAAATGGAACTCAGTATCCGACATAAAAACAGCTCACGGAGTAAAAATTAGCGACAGCGTTTTAAGGCAAAAAAACAAAAAGAAGAAAAAAGCTCTTTCTACTCAGGATTATCAAATTGAAGACAGTGCCGAAAATACTTCTGAAGACACTGATTTTCAGCGTTTCCGTGACAATCGAGCTTTGCGCGGAAATTCCGCTCCGTCAAATAGTCCGACCTCTCCTCAACCTTCGGTCAATACCTCCAGAGACTCTGCTCCTAATGTTGCTCATCCTCCTGAGCCAGACAACCAGCCTCATTACACTCCGCCTCGGGTAGTTCCCGCCCCTCCCCCCATCCCCGCCTCCCCTAGACGAGAAGAGTTTACTCCGCGCTATGGTGGAGAAAATTATGCTCAGCCTACTCGTCGCGGCGATCCCAGACAAACGCCTAAAGCTCCAAAAATTCATCGCAACGTGCCTCATGAAAATGTTCCTCCCACTCAGGTTGCTCCTCCTCCAAACATTCCTGAACCACCTAAAGTAGGCGGAAATAACCGAAGGAACGACGCCATGAGTGAATTTGAACCAGTCGAAAATGATAAAAAGGATAATAAAAAAGACCGCACACCCAATATGCGCATGGATGCCAGCGGCTTTATGTATCCGGAGCATGACTTTGAAGGTGCAGCCACCAGCAAAAGCGGCAACCCCTTAGATGCTATCACCGACACCAATAAAGATGTGCTTAAAGCAAAACCACCCTCAAGCAAAGCTTTAGACGCGGCCACTTACCGCTAAACAAGCAGAGCTGGGAATGCAGACAAGCGATTCGCCTCTATTTAGGCAGGATCGCTTGTCTTGTGAATACGTACAAACTGTTCCACCATCAAAAGGCCCTTTTTAACGTGAAAATTCTTTTAATTAACCCTCCTCTGTCTGCCGAAGAACAACATAATCCGGTGGTAGCCAATTTATTTTCTAACGCTATGCCCTTGGGAATTTTATATATAGCTTCCTATTCCATAGAGCGTGGCCTTAATGTCAGAGCTATAGACTCTCCGGCCGAACGTCTTAACCTTGACGAAACTATGGCCAGAATAAAACAATTCAGCCCTGACCTAATCGGAATTACCACTACCACTCCGGTATTCCACCGCGCTATAGCCCTAGCCAGAGCGATAAAAAGCTGGGCCCCCCAATTGCCGATTGTAGTAGGTGGCCCCCATATAAATGCAGCTCCCATTACCTCCATGTTGCATGATTGCTTTGATATAGGTTGCATAGGTGAAGGAGAAGAAACTTTTTACGAATTGGCTACCGCTTTAGGGCGCGGCGATTCGCCAGAGCATATTCACGGCCTGATTTTCCGCCATTCTTCAGGTTCCATACGCTTTTCTCCGCCTCGAGCACCGCTTATGAACCTCGATTTATTGCCTTTCCCGGCCCGCCATTTGCTTAACAGCAAGCTCTACACATCTCTACCCACGGACGTACAATATTTACCAAAATTTACCGTATTGGCTACCCGAGGCTGCCCATTCCGTTGCACTTACTGTGACCATGCTTCCGAAGGCGAAAAATATCGCACTGCTTCTCCTACTTATATGGTTAACGAATTAGAAATGCTGGAGAAACAATACGGTGCTAGAGAAGTAGCTTTTGTGGGCAGCACTTTTACAGCCAAACGAGAAAAGGCCATAGAGTTATGCAACTTAATTTTAGAGCGCGGCCTCAAACTTAAATGGACATGTTCAACTCGCGTAGACGTAGTTAATGAAGAGCTGTTACGCCTTATGAAGCGGGCCGGCTGTTGGTCTATTCGCTTTGGAGTAGAAAGCGGCAACCAAAAGATTTTAAACTTCATTCAAAAAGGCATTACCAAAGAACAAGTAACTGAGGCTATCAACCTCTGTGAAAAAGTAGGGATATGCACCAAAGCTTTCTTTATGGTGGGCCACCCTGGCGAAACGATTCAAACTATGGAAGAGACTATAGATTTTGCCTGTTCTTTGCCTTTAACTGATATTACCGTACAAATAAATACACCTTTGCCCAATACGCATCAGTATGCTATAGCCAAAGATTATGGCACGATCCCTTCGGTAGACTATTCAAAATATTCTTTTTTTTCGCCGGTTTTTATACCGTACGGCTTAACCAAAGAAGACTTAACGTATTATCACAAAGAATTTTATCGTCGCTTCTTTTGGCGCATTCCCACAATAAAAAGGCAACTCAAAAAAGTGGCCCATTTTGCCACTTTAATGAATTATTTGCGTTGTTTAGACTTGATATTCTATTTAACTTTAGACATTTTTAAGCGTCCCAACCGCAATCAAGCTGCCCACGATAAACAGTTATCTTCACCGGTAGGTGAAACTTCCGATTTTAAAAGCTAAAATAAAAGAGGCTCTTGACATATGACTACTATAAGAAAAATGCTCTCCACAGACGCACCTATTTTGGCAACTTATCATACCAAAATTAGCCATTTGCCCGCTCAGATGGAAAGAACTGTCGTAAAGGTTTATCAAGCTATCTACAAATGTCCCAGCGTCCAAGTTTTTGTAGCTGTAGACGATCAGAACCAAATTGAGGGCTTTTGTTTGGCTATTTCCGAACGCGGGCGTGTCGTTTCTGAATTATTTTCCTACATTCCCTTGGCTGTTATAGATTGTTTAAGAAAGAATCTTACTCAAGCTAAGGAATTACTTAAGCTGTTGGGCTTGCCTTTATCTGAAGCTAAAAGTCAAGCAGAGATAGCTGTACTTTATGATCATAGTTACAATAAACAGAATTTAGAAAGCCTGCTAAGCAATGCTTTAGGCTTCCTAGCTTCACGTGGCAAGAATGAAGTTTATTTTGCCGCTCCCGAATTTATACCCCGAGAGACATTGCAGAGTCAGGGCTTTGCAAAAGTTAGCTCCGGCGAATTAACTCACAGTAAAATAAAAAGTGAAAGTACCTTATACAAAGCAACTATCGTCGATCCGGTCGATTTTGTACCGGGCCCCTTCAGTATGCAAGATCGCTTGCGCTGCTTTTTTCGCTTTGAACAGATGGTTGTTTACCCTATCTACTGTGGATGTTTAATTCCTTTTGCCTCTTATCTAGCCTATCTGGCTAAAAACCACTTGGATCCTTGGCTGGGCTTAGAAAACTTTTCTCTTATCCCCACCCCTTGGAATTGGCTGGCTTTTGCCATTTGCTTACTGGTCGGCGGTTTAATTTTGGTTTACAGCTACTCTTATTTAATCTTAGAAGGAGAGGGCGGACCTGTGCCTCCGTGGTCTTCTCAGACGCGCCGTTTGGTAGTTACCGGCCCTTATACTTATATTCGTCATCCTTCTATCTGGGCCAAACTTATTGGAGTTTGCGGCTTGGGCTTAGCTTTTAACTCCATTTCTTTTCTAGTTATTGTCATTCCCTTATTGATGGTTTGGTCGGTACTTTGGAATAGACACCGTCAAGATGAAGGGCTAATTTTAGCTTTCGGTGACGAATATTTGGCCTATAAAGAGAAAACGCCTATGCTAATTCCCCATTGCCTGGGAAATCTGTTCTGTTGCGGAAAAAAAATTGATTTGTAGTTAAAATTATGCAGCCAAAGTCCGAAGCCCAAGGTCTCGTCTCCTCTATATGTAGACTGACAGCAACTTTTGTCCTTCTTTACTTGACCTTCCGCTTAGTAGGTAAGCCTTTAGCCGAATGGCCCAAGCTCATAGAATCTCTGCACATTTCTCTGAGGTGGCTGGCTGCTGCTCTTATACTGTTACTTTTAACCGTATTGGTAAACAGCGGTAAATGGATACTGACACTAAAGATACCTTTTCGAGCTCCCATAAGTTCAGGCAGAGCTTTATATTATTACTGCACAGGTTATTTCTTTAATTCTTTTATAACTGGCAGCGGCGATATAAAGCGAGCTTTTGATTTAGGTAGAGAAAGCGGGCGAGTTTCTCAAGCTTGGGCCTCGGTTATGATAGACCGTTGGTCGGGCGTCATTGGGCAATTGGCTTTAACTTTTGTTTCCTTGCAAATGGCTGCCCAACTGATACCGGCATTGCGCTTTCTGAGCTGGCTGTGTGCTTTAGGAATTGCTACTTTACTAATTGGCTTCTATCTGGTGGCCTCTCTGCCGCTGCATCAGCGTCCCACGGCAAAATTTTGGTTGACTTGCTGGCGTCTGCAACGCTCTTTTGCAGAGTATAAAAAACGCCCTTTACTTATAGGTATATGTCTGCTGTTAAGCTTAGTCAGTCCGCTATTGTTGATAGTAGCCCACTTCGCTTTGGCTCAAGGGCTCAACATCAGCGTATCAGCTCAAACCTTATTCTATTATATACCGGCAGTTTCTGTATTTGCCCAAATGCCTGTCACTGTTAACGGTTTTGGCTTACAGGATTATTGCATGGTATCTGTTTTACAACCTCAAATGGACTCGGTTCAAGCGCTTACTCTTTCGGTTGCCTTTCACATTGCTAGATTGACTACCGGCGCCATATGCGGCCTAATTTATTCAATCTTTCCCAACTTAGGTTTAGCTGACACTTTAGCTAAGCTAGAAAAAGATAATTGGTCTATAAAATCTACCTCCAGTGAGACTACCTGAATTGAAAAAGACTTGGCTGCCTGATAATATTAGCGAATTTTTAAGACATAGTTTATGGCCATCGGCCTTAATAGCCTGTCTGGGCTTGCTTAATTTTTGGGCAGCTTTAGGCTTCACTCAAACTAGCCCGTTAAGTTCAGAAAGTGCCAAACACCTTTCCAAAGCCTATCAAATGGCTTGGCAAATTGATCATCTCTGGCCTTGGTCGGATATACTTAATACCATTACCTACCCGCCTTGCTTCTACCTCAATACAGCTTACTGGTTTCAAATTTTTCAAAACAAAAGCGAAGCTTTAGCATTACTCTCTGTCGTTCCCTATTTGATTATCAGCGCTTGGTCAGTCCACGGATTAATTAAAAATGCCATAGAGCGATCTCAAAATTTTTTCTTACCTTTTGTCGGCTCTCTTACTTGTCTAGCTCTGTTAAGCTCTTCCTTACTTACAGAAGGATATCTTATAGAATATGCTCTGACAGCTTGGCTCAGCGCCTCTTTTTATTTATTTACTTCCATTTCCGGACGCAAAATATCATATTGGCAAGTTACAGTCTTAATTACTGTTTGTAGTCTGGGCCTACTGACAAAATGGACTTTTTTAAGTTACTTATTTCCATTGATTACTTGCCTTCTTATAGATATATCGATCAACATTGTCAAAAAACGTTATACAAGTTTGGAAATAAGCTCGCTAATTATAAAAGCAGCTATCCTGTTAACTGCGGTAATTTTCCTTGGCGGCCTTTGGTACGGCGCCCGCCACGGTGAGAATAGCAATTTAAGCGAATTGCTGGCTCATTTTTCTCGTAGTCAAAACAGTGAAAAAATTATTCAAACTAACGATCCCATTTTTCTCCACGGATTTAGAGCCCATAGTCCGTCCCTATATAAATTCGGTCCCCTAAATTTTGCCCTATATGCTCTTATTCATGTTATCCCACCACACTTAGGTCTAATGTTACTTATAGGAGCTCTCATAGCTATTAGCCGATTATGCACGCACTTGCACTTACTGTATGTGTCCTTTGGCCTAAAAAACGGCACTAAGCAACTACATCAAACATTTGCTCATCCTGCTGCCTTAAAAGTTTTCACTACCCCAGAAACTATTATTACCATATCACTATTTTCAGCCCTATTTTTTTATTCTCTCTATCCCACGCCAGCCTTATTTGTGCCGGAAAAATCGGTACGCCATTTAGCCCCTTTGGCTCCAGCAGCCATAGCTTTAGCCTTTATCTGGCTCTCGAAATTGGGCCGACAGCGATTTTGGCTGCTTCTACCTTGTCTGGTTCTAAGCACAGCCACCTTGTTCCATTGGGCTATTCCCCAAAATTCCGCCTGGCGCGGTCATATTTTATTGGGCCAAGGGTTACCCCGAACTACCTTACACCAATTTCGCGATCCGTTAGGATTAGTTACAAATTCTTACAACAGCCCCTTGGAAAAATTATGCTACCAAATAGCTAAAAAAGCCCAAAATAAAGAGATAATAGTCAGCCTGATTAATAAGGAAGACTTTGACCCTTTCTTTACAGAGCTCTATGCTTACTTAGGACCTAAACCTGTAATTTTACTTAATAAATACCATCACTTAACCTGGATTGATCCCTTAACTCAAGTTCCAATTATTCAACCGCCCAACTTAAAAAACCGAGCGAAACTTATAGTACAGCGTTACCAAGTTACTTGGTTAGGCTATCCGCAAATTCAAACCGTTCCCGAATTACCGCACAATTTTGCCCAAGTACCAATATCCAAATCAGGTTCTCAAAATCTCTCGCTGTATAAATATTTTTACATATTAAGGGCCGGACAAATTGATGCCTATCGAATCAGTGAATCTCAATAGATAAAAATTAGAGAATTTTAAGAAAATTTTCTGTAGAGAAACTAACCGGCAGGAGAGAGCTTTAAACTTCTAATAAAAGAACCTGAATCCGGATGTTTTTACTTAATTTCCTTTTTTCAACCTCAAGGAGAAGAGAAATATGAGAAAACAGATTAAGAATTTACTGATCAGCTTATCAATTATCAGTTTGGCTCTCTTTATTGCTGCCCCGGCCCGAGCCGATGAAGAAGTTGACAAAATTTTCAGTAAAGTTAAAGCTATCAACCACGGCCTTAAAGACTACCAGGCCAATATAGACATATCACTGCGTGCTAAAGTGGCTTTTATTCCTTACAATCCCAGCATGAGCGGTAAATATTATTATAAAGCTCCCGATAAGCATAAACTCGTTTTGGAAAAAGCTCCCAGTTACGTCAAAAAATACCCCAATATTTTCGGCTGGAATCTTCCCAAATTGGAAAAATTCAACAGCAAAGTAAAAGAGACCACCACTTTAAATAATCAAAAAGTCTGGCATTTACTTTTACTTCCCAAGCAAGGTATGGGCGACATTATCAGTGTAGAAATGTGGGTCAATTGCGAAGACTACACTGTACCGCGCCAGGTTACTAACTATAAAAATGACGGCAAACTTAGCGTTGACGTAAATTACATTACTAAAGAAGATTACAAAGTGTTTGATTCCATGAGCGCCCAGTTTATCTTCCCTAAAGTAGCTGTAAATGCCCACGCTACTGCAAAATATTCCAACTATGTCTTTAACAAAAATTTGCCCGATTCTTTCTTCAAAAAAGAAGACAAATAAAAGCATTCGGTATCAGGAGCAACGATGAAATATACTTACCTAACTAAAGGAACTTGTTCTCGAGCCATCCACTTCGATATTGATGGTGATAAGATTAGCAACGTCAGCTTTGACGGTGGTTGTAATGGCAATCTCAAAGGCATTGCCAAACTGGTAGAAGGTCGCACTGTAGAAGAGATAGAGTCGCTTTTACAAGGTATTACCTGCGGCCCTAAACCAACCTCTTGCCCCGATCAACTGGCCAAAGCTGTACGTCAGGCTCAACTAGAAACAAAAGGAGCCGCTATTTTACAATAGGCTCCTTTGTTATCATCAATACTAGATATCCCGTCCTTTTTTGCTAAAGTGATTATGTTCAGCGCCGAAACTCTTTAAAGTCCTCCTCGGACTCCGGTTTCGGCGTTCTTCTTGTTGGGGTACACTTCGTCTTGTTTTGCCTTCAATTTTGTCAGACTCGACGCGACGACCACTATTGGCTACCCGTTCACCTCTTCGTTCGTTAAATCTGTTATTATCTCGACGGACGTTATCTTTAGAAGACGAAGGTTTGTGAGCAGAATTTTTACGGTTTTCTCTCCCACTAAAATGGTGTTCTTCTTTATTAGAGCCTAACAAAATATAATGCTGCCGCATTCTTTCAGCATCAGTCCTAGCCACATATATAGGGTTGCCTTCAATATCTTTTTTAGCATAATACATAGCCGTAGCTACAGTTCCAGGTGTAGGGATAAAACACTGAACTTGTTGCGGAGACCAATGGCGTTTTTGCAACCATCCAGCTAATTCACGCATATCACTTTCAGTACATCCAGGAAAAGCGCTCATAAGGTAAGGCACAATATATTGCTCTTTATTGACGTCTTGCGAATATTTTAAGAAATAGCCAATAAATTCATCCATAAGCTGAATACTGGGCTTGCGCATATAATTCAACACTTTAGCACTACAATGCTCAGGAGCAATTTTTAATTGTCCTCCAGTAAATTCAGCCACATAAGCACGACAAGCATTTTTGTTTTTTAAAGCCAGATCAAAACGTACTCCACTAGCAATACGCACATGCTTTACTTTAGAATGAGCCAAAACTTTACGCAATAAAGCAACATAATTATCTTGCTGATCTTTGAAATTGGGGCAAACCTTAGGGAACATACAACTAGAGCGTTTACATTTGGCCGAATCTGTTCCACATTTAGCTTGCCACATATTGGCCGTAGGCCCACCTACATCGGAAATAGAGCCTTTAAAATCTTCAGCCTTGGCAACTTTTTCCAATTCACTTAAAATTGAACGCTCACTGCGAGAAGCAATGCGTCGCCCTTGGTGCAAAGCTAAAGAACAAAAAGAGCAACCTCCTCCGCAGCCACGATGGCTGTTTATACTAGTTTTAATCATCTCCAAAGCCGGAATGGGTTCTTTATAGCTAGGATGAGCCTTTCTAGTAAAAGGCAAATCGTAAATTTTGTCCATTTCAACTTGGCTTAAACTAGGTGTAGGCGCAGTAGCCACTAAGTAGCGGTTGCCTACTTGCTGAATACAAGCACAATTGGCAGCTTGAATGTGACGTTCAGCTAAAAGAGAGGCTTTTATAAGCTGTTCAGGATCAGCCACAATTTCCTCATGACTTGGTAGCACTATAGTATGTTCTAAACGCTCAATATCTTCAGCTTTAGCCATATAACAGAGGCCATTTAGCCCTTCAAAAGATACGGGACGATTGCGCTCCAAAGCTTCTTCAGTTCTTTTGACAGCATTCCAAAGTGAATATTCGCCCATTCCGTAAATTAGCGCATCAGCTTTGGAATCTAATAAAATAGATCGACGCAAATTGTCTGACCAAAAATCGTAATGAGTATACCGACGCAAAGAAGCTTCAATGCCACCAATAATTACAGGCAAACCGGGAAAAGCTTGTCTAACTAAATTAGTATAAACAATAATAGCTCGATTGGGACGAGCTCCGGCTTTACCCCCTGGAGTAAAAGCATCATCGTGGCGTTTTTTTCTAAAAGCTGTATAGTGAGCCAACATCGAATCTAAAGCGCCGCCACTAATTCCTACCAGTAAACGAGGACGTCCCATGACTAAAAAATCATCAGGACGATCCCAGCGCGGCTGACACACTAACCCCACGCGATACCCTTTAGATACCAAAAAGCGCCCCAATAAAGCTGCCGCAAAAGAAGGATGGTCAATATAAGCGTCACCAGAAACGAGCAAAATATCCAACTCGCTCCATCCCAACTTCTTCATATCTGCTGCACAAATAGGCAACATATTATTTTCACTATAGCTCATCTTCGATCGCCTGTTTAACTTATCAACATCATTTTTTAGGGGCGCACCTTCTCGAAAATAAGTTTGTAAACCTACACACTTATACTTAGCCCAATAAAAAAGCGGCCAAATTCAAATTTAGAATTCAGCCGCTCATTTTTTAGCTTAATTTTTTATAGCCACCAACAGTAGCTAACTCAGTACCCTCTTCTTGCCCTTTCGCGCTCTTTTTCACGCAACCATTCGTTTTTCTTGTCTTCTTGTATTTCTTTAAAACGTTCCATTTTTTTGCGGAAAATATCAAACTCGCTATCGCCTTGTTCAGCTCTAACATCTTGGGTCTGTAAATCCAGAGCCATGGCTGCAAGACCAACTCCCAATAATCCATCTAAAAAGCCCATACGTACCTCCTTATCAAACTACAGCAGTATTTCTAAAAACTTAGAAAAATAGTACATTCAGACCTTATTAGTTCCAAAATAACCCACACAAACAATGTCTGTGTATGTCTGCATAATACTACAATTTCTTTTTTAATCAAGAGAAATAATGGTACAAGTAAAAATAAAAAGTAATATTTATAAAATTTTATTTGTGCAAAAATTATATTTTATACCCTTTGACTATAAACAAAATGCATTATCCAAAAACAGTACAGCACACTGTACAAACAAAAAAATAGAAGCGTAGAAGACGATACTTATGGCCTCGATATAAAAGGCATCCATGTTAACTTTTATTTACCATACGCTCGCTTCGATTTAATACAGCAATAAATATTAAAATTAACAGCCAAAGAAGCATATTTCCTAGTACTCAGGCCTTATTAAAGGCACTTTATCTGGCAACTTTTGAAGCAACAAAGAGTTGGTCGAAGCCACTTGTAGGCTGGGGAAGAGTTTATGGTGAATTGGAAATAATGTATGAGGGACGTCTTCCCTAGGAGTGATTTTGCTAATTAGCAGTTGTTAATCACTGTTAAATGTATTAAGAAAATATCACAGAAGGTAATTTACAGAAAAAAATTCACACCCTCGCAAAATGCTGCTCAGCGAGCGAAGCAATGCTGAGCCACAAACACGCCAAGCCCACCACCGCCAAAAGTTCCCCCACACACACGCCAGCAAAAAATGCTGCTCAGCGAGTGAAACAATGCTGAGCCACAAACACGCCAAGCGCTAATGACCGCCAGAAGTTTCCCCTATACGCCAGCAAAAAATACTGCTCAGCGAGTGAAACAATGCTGAGCCACAAACACGCCAAGCGCTAATGACCGCCAGAAGTTTCCCCCACACACGCCAGCAAAAAATACTGCTCAGCGAGTGAAACAATGCTGAGCCACAAACACGCCAAGCCCACCACCGCCAGCGTCCTTTCCTC
>CAKTUZ010000016.1 GCA_934621605.1 uncultured bacterium
GGCTCGGTAACGCCTGAAGCTTGCTATAGGCTAAAACGCAGCCAACAGACAGAGAAACGGAGACTTTGACGCCTGTATCTTAGCCTTGCGACCGTTATGAAATGTCCGCCAGCTATAAAATAAACGCGCAAAAAACATAAATATGGCGCGACGAGTGCAAACTATTATGCCGTGCGGTCCAAATGTTGGCGCAGCAAGTGCAACAAGGCTGCGCAGCGCAAGCTATTTTTTCGGTAGGCAGAGGATAAAATTTAATTTCTAATGAATTTCGCCACTGTGGCTTGTCGTACTGATTAACCAAAGGGAATGCAATTTTTACATAAAATGAGCGCCCGTTTGATTTGTACATTGGAGATCAATATTATATGCAACACAAAAAAAATACTTTCCGTTTTGCAACCTTTGCGGCTGCTTTCGGCTTAGGCGTTGGCTTTTTGGTCAGCGGCTGCGGCGACAGTGGCTCCACTACGCCTAATCCTTTAAATGGCGGTACTTACAAAGTAACCTTCCAATACAGCTCTTTAGCCAAAAGTTTAAGCCGTACTGAAGTTAAAGAGGATATTACCAAAGTAAGATACGCTTTCTGTGGTAAATCCGAAAATAACAATTTTGTTACTGAAGCCACCAAAGAGCGCGAATTTAAGCACGAAACAACTAGTCAGGAACAAGATATTACTATTGATAGTAGAGAAGTAGATAAGCTTGATTCCGGAATTTATGGCGTAGCGGCCGCTTATTACGATAAAGATGATAAACTGGTAGCTATTGGTTACGATACTATCGATTGGCAGGGCAAAAATGAGGTGACGATTGCCAATCCCAGTTTGTATACAATAGCCCAGAGCGATTTTTCTTTAACCTCTTACGATCCTTTAACCGGCAAGAATAAGGCTGTTTTTAAGCCCGGCGAAGACGTGGGCTTAAGCTTCAAGTTGTTGCCTGGCGGCGAAGCCTCCGGAAAATCTTACGATTTAACTCCTTTTGCTACTTTTAGTAAACTTAATGATATAGATGATAACACAGTTGCCGTCCTGGAGGTCGCTAAAGATGGCCCCAAGGGCAGATTTACCGCTGCTGCTAACGGTACCGTCCAGCCCTGTGCCACTATAGGCTCGACTGTTGCCTATACCATGACTGAGCCTATATATGTTACTGAACAGACGATCAGTGGCATTGAGCTTAGTCCAGCCAACAAAGATATTACCGTAGTCGATGGCAATAGTTTCTATATGATCTACGTTGATAAAAAGGATTATGAGGGAAAATATATTCCTAATGCTACTTTAGGCCAGAAAACTTTGGTGGCTGAACCTGAGAGCGAAAATTTTGATACTCTGACTATGGGCGTTGACGAAGTTCCTATGCAAGTTATCGCTACCTACACTACTGACAAAAAAGGCCCTCAACCTAAAAATATCAATATTATCGATGAAGCTAAGCTGACGACTGCTTTGAGTGGAAGTGCAGAGAACCCTCTGCTTGAAGTTAAAGATGGTAGTTTACTTGCCACCGGTACTACTGATAAAAATACTTGCGATAATTACCAGGTAACCGCCAAATACGGTCAATTTACGGACACAAATGAAGTTACTGTTTCCTATGCTACTTCAGAACTTTGTTTTGCTTGGCGTTATGAAGGCAGCGGCAGTGAGAGAAAATATGTGCCTGACTCTTTCGCAATTGGCTATACTCCACTTGTTAATAAGAGTTTAGAAGTAGTTGGTCGTTTCTATATTAACGACTGGACTTGTGCTGCGGTGTATAATAGTCGGCCTTTTGAGATCGATAATTTGATAGGCACAACTGGTTATCCTGAAGCTTTAGTTGAAAATGAGCCTTTTGACGAGGCTGCTATGGAAGCTGGCGCTAAGTTTGTACGCGTGGAGGGAGGTTACAATAAGTATTTATTAAACTTCAAAGGCGATAGAGAATGTCATGAGCTTAAAGTTAAAGATTTTACAGTGGATCTGCCTGGATTTAAGCCTTTCATTCTTGAACCTTAACGGTTGCTGAAGACAAAATAAGTTTGGCGTAGGCCTGTGGCTTTGGCCAATTGCCGATATGGCTGCGAGCCGCAGGCGAAGCAGACGTCGGCAATAAGTGCCGAAAGCTTTGGCCGAGCTTGCGAACATTGAAAGTCTCCGTTTCTGTATTTTTTAAAGCGCAGTTTAGTCTATAGCAAAGCGAAAAGCTCGGTAACGCCTGAAGCTTGCTATAGGCTAAAACGCAGCCAACAGACAGAGAAACGGAGACTTTAGCGCCTGTATCTTAGCCTTGCGACCGTTATGAAATGTCCGCCAGCTATAAAATAAACGCACTTAAAGTACAAATATCGGCGCAGCAAATGCCATAAACGCTGCGCAACGTAAAAGTGTTGATTCATAAGAAGCCGAGCTGAATTTGATCGGATTCGCGTTTGGCCTTATTGAGAGGATTTAATTCTGGGTGCAAGGCAAATACGCCGGCTAAGACGCGCAGGCAGGCGCGATCTTGTTGACGTTGCTTGTAAGCGTCGTGCGAGGCCGTACCATCAATACTTTGAACATAATTATCTCTGTCGATAAGTTGAACTTCCAGAGGAAAGAGTACGCTAATTTCCTGTTCAGCTACAGGACCTTCCAATTCTTGAAGTAAGCCCTCTAGATCTGGCCCTAAATGGTATTTCTCCAATTGAGTGCGTAAACGTCTGGCTTTAAAAAAGCCTGGATTTTCTAATTTTACCAATTCCTGAACCGTAAATTGCAAAGACTTATAATCGGAGCTGGAGAGCGGGTTATACGTTTTTTTCTCAGCTTCCATAGTTGCTTGTTCTTGAGGAGATATTGTATTTAATTTATCGGCTAATTGGGCTAACTTTTTTTCTTTTTCCACGAAGTCAGTTTCTTTTTCACAATCTAAAAGCTCGGCGAAGAGGGCCTGGCATTTCTCAAGATCAAGAATAGTATTGCGACTGCGGCCGGGAGTGAGATTGGCAAACATAATAACATTATGGATATAAAGATAATAAAGTGTGCGCAACACATCTAATTTTGTGTAAGTAACTAATTTTACTCCCAAACGGTCGTGAATTTTTTCAGCTACATTTTTGGGCTTATGGAGCAACTTCATGATCAAACTATCGCGACTTTTTTCTTCTTTATAGAAGACGCCGAAAAGAGGGATGGTATCGCTGCCGGATCCTAAATAAACTTGTCCGTTATTTTCAGTAATATTTTGTCTGAATTTATCTAGAATTTGTCTCTTTATTTCCGGAAAAAATTCAGCTCGCATAGTGTTATCCAAGTGATGGATAGTGTGCATAATACGTAAAATTGCACATGACCAGGCTTGGCGTTCGGTATTACGCGGTCCGGAAGCCCAAATTAGCAAATCGCGTACATCATTGAGGCGTTCTATTTCAGCCGGGATAGTAAAATAAGTAGGGCAAGCGCTGTGACCGTGTACAAAGTAAGATTTTATAAAACGAATAGCCTCGGCAAAAATTTCGTCGACAGTTTCGCGATCTTCTTTATTGTTGTAATCATACCCGTAATTGAAAAGGAACTTATGAGCTTGAGAACGCTCCTCTACAGTTAAGGCGCTCAAATCGATAGGGGACTTACCTTCAAGCAAAAAGTCAATAATATCCCAGGAAAATTCTTGTTGAATACGCTGCTTTTCGGCGGCAGCTTGCGGAAGAGTATACTCTATCGAATTAAAGTCCATTGTTCCACCTACAATATATAGACATGATTAGTAGACTGAATTTATTTACTGGCGCGGGTGACTTTTGTCATAAACGCCGCGCATAGTTACTCTGGACAAGTTAGTGTAAACTTGAGTGGTAGAAAGGCTGGCATGGCCCAGCAATTCCTTTATGGTAACTAAGTCGGCGCCGCCTTCGAGCAAGTGGGTGGCAAAAGAATGGCGCATAGTGTGCGGGGAAGCATTTTTAAAAACGCCGGCCTCTTCTTTGAGTTTATCGAAGATAATTTCGACGGCGCGGCGTGATAAACGACTATAGAATCTATTGAGAAATACTGCAGAATCTTTGGTGTTGGGACGCACTTCTAAATATGCTTTTATGGCATCAATAGAACTCTGGTTCATAAAGACGATACGCTGTTTGTTACCCTTACCGGTAACACGTATGGAATAATCATCAAAATTGAGATCCGACAAATTTAAGCTAGTAAGTTCGGCTAAACGCATACCTGTGGCATAAAATAATTCCAAAATAGCCGTATTTCGGTAAGCTTTCCAATCGCCGCCGGGATCTGATTGACTATGAGCATAGGCTAAAATGTTGCTGACGTCGTCTTGACTGAGCACCTTAGGCAAGACACGCCCTTCTTTGACACTTTTAAATTTGTCCATAGGTGAATCGGGAATATAACCATATAACTCTAAAAAACTGAAGTAACTTTTTAAGCAAGCAATCTTGCGATTTAAGCTGGAAGCTTCATAATTGTGATTGAGCTTCAAATCGGCCAAAAAATCGCTGATCGTATTTATATCAATAGTATCTAAGGTGAGACCGTCTTCAAAAAGAGGCTGAAAGTACTTTAGAAATATAGTTAGATCATCGTGATATTCGATAACGGTGCGTTTAGCTAAGTTGCGTTCTACAGTTATGTAACGCACAAAATCATCTATATACCAATTGCGCACTTTTTCTAAATTCGCTTGAGATGATTTTGAAGGCCCAGAAAGTTGGCTGGTTTGCTCAGTCATGTTTACAAAATCCTCACTTTAGCAACTGCAGAAGGCCTAGAAATTATAGCATAGCTGCAGAAACTTGGGAAGAAAAGACTATCCATTGTTATATTTTTCAAAATAGAACGGCTTGCTCAGCGGTAGACTGATGAGTTTCCAATAGTTGTCTAATAGGGGCAAAACTGCGGCGGTGGTATGGACAAGGGCCGAATTTTTGTAGGGCTTGCATATGAGCGGCCGTTCCATAACCTTTATTTTCTTGGAATTGGTATTGCGGCCATGTATTATGAGCTTCATTGAGTAAGTGATCGCGGTAAACTTTGGCAAGAATAGAAGCTGCGGCAATGGCTGGAATGCGAGCGTCACCTTTTATAAGGGCGGCTTGCTGAATAGGGCAAGCGGGCATTTCAGAACGGCCATCAATAAAAACAAATTGGGCTTTAGGATTTAGTTGCTCCAGGGAGCGACGCATGGCTAAAAGGGAGGTGTTGTTAATGTTGTTGAGTTTATCGAGTTCGGTTAAAGATATTTCACAAATAGACCAATTGGATAACTTTTTTATCCAAGGGACCAGCAATTCGCGCACATCTTCACTCAGTTTTTTTGAATCGTTAAGACCGGGGAGCCAAGTATTTTTAGGCAAAATAGTTGCTGCTGCCACTAAAGGGCCAGCTAAGGGGCCGCGCCCTACTTCATCACAGCCTGCTCCGCTGTTTACGGGCCAGAAGCTCTCTTGGAAGGCATACATTTGCTCAAGGCGCTCTTTTTCTTTGGCCAGCCAGGCCGCGGCTTGGGGAATAATTTGAAGACTCTCTTCGTAAGAAGCTCCGACTGGCAGAGTTTGTAAAATATAATGCAGAGAAATGCGCGGCATGAAGTGTCTCCAGTCTAATAAGGTTTTGCAAAATAATACAGAAAAGAGCCGCTTTCTCAGAAGAAAGCGGCCCGCAAGCTTAAAGCTCGACCAAAGTAAATTGTCTGTTTAAGCTGGTCTTGCCGGAAGAATTCTAATTCTTAAGTAGGGTGAGGATAGAAAAGTGCGCTCGTGCTTATTCATTGGCAGGAACTTGCGAAGGAGCTGTCTCTAGAGTGACAGGCCCAACTTCGCCTTGAGCAAAAGACTTAAGTACAAAGCGGGCACAGCGAGGCAAATCGACTTCTTGACCGTTTAAGGAAAAGTTTTTAGCCTGCGCTAGGTCGATTAGCATTTGTTCCGGTATCGTCTGTGCACTTTCTTCCCAGGTTTTGGCTAAAGCAGTCGGAACGATATTTTTGATTTTGTGTTTAGACCATAAGCGCTGTAGAAGCAGGCCGCCGACCATTTCCAGGGGGATAGCGTCATGGCGTACACAACTGGCCGCTGCCAAAGCGGTGAGGGTTTCGACTGTATCTATGCGAGGGTAGAGGATGCCAGGAGAGTCTAAAATCTGCCAATGGTTAGGTACGGCTACCCACTGGCTGCCTCTGGTGACTCCGGGTTTGGCGCCGGTTTTGGCTCGAGTGGCGCCGGCCAGTCTGTTTAGTAAGGATGATTTGCCTACATTGGGTATGCCTGCTACCACTAAACGCGGATCACGAGGACGCAATCCTTTAGCAGAGCGTTTCTCTTCAACGCTGCGGCGCAGGCGAGCAATAGCACCTTCTAAGGGACCGGCCCCTTTGCCTGCGGTAGAGCGCATAGCTACAGCGGCCAAATTGTTGGCTTTGAACCAAGCCAGCCATTTTTTTGTTTCGGCTTCTTCAGCTAAGTCGGCTTTATTTAGAACAAAGATTAACTCCTTATGTTTGCGCTGCAACATCTCTTCCAGATCCGGCTGGCGAGAGGCTGCCGGAATGCGGGCGTCCATCACCAAAAGAACGATATCGGCTAAATTTAGGCTTTCCTCCAATTGGCGCAGCGCTTTGCGCATATGGCCAGGAAACCAGGAAAAACCCCGCTGTTGTTTTTCGGAAGCACTTTCTTGCATGGGAAAATCCTTTCTTGATCTTATCTTGAGCTGAGCGGTTGCTGTCGGGGTTATTTCAGTAGGCCGTGGCGAGAAAAAGGCCAGAATATCACAAAGGCTTTACCAACAATATTTTGTATCGGTAGAGGGCCCCAATATCGTGAATCGTCTGAATTGTTGCGATTGTCACCCATAACAAAGACATGTCCTTTGGGAACACGGTAAGCGGGGAAGTCTGCTTCAATAGGCTCCTTTATAAACGGTTCATCCTGGGGAAGACCGTTTAAGTAAAGCACTCCGTCGCTAACTTGAATTACGTCACCTTCTACAGCTACTACGCGCTTAATAAAATCGGTTTCAGCCGGATTTTTGACGTGCGGGGGATGGAAAACAATAATCTCACCGCGAGAAGGGCTGGCCATTTTATAAATAAAGCGATTAACTAAAATATAATCATTCACTTTAAGAGTGGGTACCATCGATTCTGATGGTATATAGAAGCTGCGTGCTACGTAAGTAATAATTAGTATAGCCGCTATACCGGCCACTATAAAAGAATCCAGGTACTCTTTAAGTATCCCCCTTAAAGTGGCAGAGAGGTGCTTGCGAAATATGGTAAGCACTATTCTGACAGCAACTAAAATATAAAGTATAGAAAGCAACAGCCATTCTTTCATTGGGAAAACCTTCACTCATATTTGACTACTTGGCAAGCACAGTTTGACACGGAAAACAAAAACACCCTGCATCTGCCCTTGAAGCTATGCAGAGTGTGTTCGTTTGACGGCGCCTCACTTCGCAAAAAAATACCGCAGCGAACGGCGGGAAAACTCTCTCCACTCTCTGCGGCACTGATGTTGGCAAAACTTGGCAATCCCTACCAGAATGTGGGGGAATTAGCGGTTTACACGTCTCTCTTTTACGCGAGCCTTCTTACCAACGAGGTCGCGGAGGTAGAACAAACGAGCGCGACGTACGGCGCCGTGACGGATAACTTCTACTCTGTCTAAGCGGGGGCTGTGCACCAAAATGGTTCTCTCTACGCCGACACCGCCGGAAATTTTACGAAGAGTGAAACTCTCTTTAAGACCGGAGTTGCCTCTCTTGATGCAAACGCCTTCGAAAGCCTGGAAGCGCTCTTTTCCGCCTTCGATAACCTTCAGCCAAGCCTTTACGGTGTCGCCAGGGCCAAAGCTGGGGAATTCTTCTTTCATTTGCTCGCGCTCAATACTCTTGATCAGATCCATGGTGGATATCCTTCTCTTAACGAATCTTGCTTGCCTCTGGGGGATATACTATCCCTGTTGGCTATAGCCTGCTCACAATTGACACTCCCCACGGCTGAAACCAGGGGGATTCATGGCTCAACGAACGGTACTACTTCCTCTTCTCTCGGGGAAAGTTTGCTTACCACTCTTCTCAAGCACAGATTCCCGTGTGTCTCACGGTACTCGCCGAGCGGGTTCAACGCTGACTAAATACATCCTGCCAATCTTATCCGTCTCCGGACGGAAGATCCAAGCTGACCTAAAAACAGCCTATGGCAGAACTCGAATATTTTACCAGACGGGCCTGAAAAAATCAAGAGCTAAGCCCTTCTGGGCAGGCAAAACTGCTGAGGCAGCAGATCGGAGCTCTAAAGGAGTTTTCCTTCTTTAATAAACTCCGCTGACAAATCTTGCGGGCTTGTCAGAAGCCCGTTTAGCCATTATGCTAAATTACTTATCAAATGGGGTAATACCTAAATCATTTAAAAACTCCCTATCTTCGGGAGTTAAGTTATGAACTTTCAGTAAATCTGGACGTTTGCGAGCTGTATTTAATAAAGCTTGCTGACGCCTCCATTGGGCAATCTTTTTATGATCCCCGCTGGTGAGAACTGAAGGAACTTCCATACCTTGATAGTTTAAAGGTCTGGTGTAATAAGGGTAGTCCAGAATCCCGGTGCTGAATGATTCATTCTTGGCCGAATCGGCGTCGATTACTCCCGGTACCAGTCGGATAATAGCATCAGCTACGACCATGGCAGCCAGCTCACCGCCAGAAATAATAAAATCTCCCAAGGAAATTTCTTCGTCCACATACTTTTGCAGAATACGTTCGTCTATACCCTCGTAATGGCCGCAAAGCATAATGATATGCTTATGAGATTCGACCAGATTTTCGACTTTTTTCTGAGTCAATTTCTGTCCTTGAGGGGAGAGATAAATTATGTGGGCTCCTTCAGCTGACTTGGGAATATCGTCTATGGCTCGTCCCAAAGGTTCGGGTTGCATAACCATACCGCTGCCGCCTCCGTAGGGGACGTCGTCAGTTTGAAAATGGCGTCCGGTTCCGTAGGCGCGTAAATCTACCAATCCCAGTTTGACCAGACCGCGTTTCTGAGCGCGAGCGGGAATACTGGTATAGAGCGGAGCAAACATCTCGGGGAAAAGAGTGATAATGTCCAGACGCATTTACGTTTCCTCTTCGGGAAGTTCAACCAGAATGCAACCGTTATCCAGGTCTACTTTTTTGATAAAGCGCTCTACAGCTGGGACAACGAGTTCATGACCAGTTTCGTCGCGTACAGCATACTGGTCGCAACCAGGGTAGGAGTAAATATCAAAGACGCGTCCTCGACAGATATTGTTCTGATCGATAACTTTCAACCCTTTTAACTGGAAGTGCCAATATTCGCCTTCCTCCAAGGGAACCAAATTATCGGGAGTTACACTAATTGACCAATCACGGTAACGGGCTACTTCTTCCGGAGAATCGATGTCACTGAGTTTTAGTAAAACATAGTTTTGATGAAAGCGAGAACTCTGCAAAGTATGACGACTGTATTCTCCGTTTTTGGCAACCAAGTAAACTTCCTTAGTTTTTTTAAAGCGTTCCGGAAAGTCTGTTAAAATACGGGCTTTTATTTCGCCACGTACTCCAAAAGAAGTTAAAACGGAAGCTATGGCCACGAATTCTTGGGGTTTAAGACCTTTGGTTTGCTGTTCCTGCATATTTTTTTTAACCTAGTTTCGCCAAAAGTTGTCCAACTCTTGAGTAGGTGATAAGGCGGAAGTATATCCTGTCAGAAAATAAAAAAACCGGCGGTACAAGTCGTATGGCGCCGGTTTTATCAACTAGATTATTTCCACCATAACCCGTTTGCCTTCACGCGTTCCTGCAGCTTTTACGAGCGTACGGATCGCTTGGGCGGTTTTACCCTGCCGACCTATAACCTTGCCCATATCTTCTGGAGCGACTCTCAACTCTAAAATAGTTGAACGCTCTCCCTGAAGTTCACGGACTTCAACCTGATCGGGACAATCGACGAGTTGGCGGGCCAGATACTCCAGCAAGCCTTTCATGGCGACTCTCCTCTCCTCAACAAAAACTCTTACTTTGCAGCAAAAGGAGTGGGGAAAATATCAGGCTTCAGGAGCAGCTTCTTCCTTAGCCTCTACAGCTTTAGGAGCGGGATAAACGTAATCGGTACCGTAGAATTCCTTCCACAAACCGCTGCTGATGAGCAAGCCGCGGACGGAGTCGGTAGGCTGGGCGCCGTTAGAGAGCCAGGCCTTAACGCGGTCGGATTTCATAACGACTGTGGGGGGATTGGTGCGAGGGTTGTAGTGCCCAAGAATCTCAATGAAACGACCGTCGCGGGGACATCTGGCGTCAGCAGCTACGATGCGGTAGCTAGCCTGTTTCTTGCGTCCTACTCTACGAAGTCTAATGCGTACCATTGATGGGGTGCCTCCTGTGGTGATTATCTGCTATTAGCAATTGTTAATGAAATTTCAGCACTCTCCCGGCGGAAGTCAAGAGTCTGTGCTCGGCGAAGAATTTTCGCTCTTAAACCCGCCGAATTATCTTTTCTGAAATGAAAGACTATTTCGACAGAAACATTTACAAGCGCTCCTTTTGAAGCGCCAAAACTTTTGCTGCATAAGGTCGGCAGAGAAGGAACCGACCTTAGAGGCAGTCTTAGAAGGGAAGTCGGAAGAATCCCAACTTCCTACCTTTCTTGCCTTTGGCCAAACCACCTATACTCTTCATGAACTTTCTCAGTTCGTTGTATTGCTTAAGAATAGCATTGACGGCTGCCACGTCGCTGCCTGAGCCTTTGGCTATGCGACGCTTTCGGGAGGCGTCGAGAATCTCTGGATTGCGCCTCTCTTTAGGGGTCATAGAAAGGATAATAGATTCGACGCGTCTGATTTCCTTCTCGCCGATGGGAATATCATCTAAAGCACGCCCCACTCCGGGGAGCATCTTAATAATATCTTTAATAGGCCCCATGCGGCGAATCTGCTGCATCTGATCTAAGAGGTCGTTTAAGTCGAATTTGTTCTGTTTAAGTCTTTCGGAAAGTTCCTGAGCTTTTTCTTTATCCAGAGTTTGTTCGGCTTTTTCGATAAGGCTGAGAACATCGCCCATACCCAAAATACGGCCGGCCATACGGTCGGGGTGAAAAGGCTCCAAGCCACTGAGTCTTTCGCTGGTACCTACGAATTTAAGGGGAGCGCCTGTAACTTTGCGCACCGAAATAGCCGCACCGCCGCGGGCGTCTCCGTCAAGCTTGGTCATGACTACGCCGGTAATACCTAAGAGCTCGTTAAAATCACGAGCCACGTTGACGGCATCCTGACCGGTCATAGCATCGACTACTAACAAGATTTCGTCAGGAGATACGGCGTCGCGCTGTTTCTTGAGTTCTTCCATCAGTTCGCTATCTATATTTAAGCGGCCGGCGGTGTCGATAATGACTATGTCTCTGCCTAAATCTTTAGCTTTGGCTACAGCCTCGGAAGTAATCTCCACCGGATCTTGGCAACCTTCTAGCTTGAAGACGGGAACGTTTATCTGTTTGGCCAAAACCTCAAGTTGCTGAATAGCCGCCGGTCTATAAACGTCGGTGGCAGCCAACAGGGGATGATGACCGGAACCTCTCAAATATGAAGCCAATTTAGCAGCGCTGGTAGTTTTACCGGCGCCGTTAAGACCGCAGACCATAAAGACTGTGGGGGCTTTGGCCGCAAAAGTGAGTTTGGCCGCCTCGCCGCCCATGAGAGAAATGAGCTCGTCGCGGACGTATCTAATTACTTGCTGTGCCGGAGTCATGCTCTTGATGAGCTCTTCGCCGACTGCACGCTCACGGATGTTGGAAATAAACTCTTTGACCACAGGAAGACTGACGTCTGCTTCAAGGAGAGCGCGGCGCACTTCTCGCAAAGCTTCGTTTACATCATCTTCTGACAGCTTTCCGCGACCTGATATTTTCTTAAAAATGTCATTAAGCCGCTCTGAAAGAGATTCAAACATAACCTAATGAGCTTGCCTCACTTTTTCTTCCGGTGTTTCGCGATTGCTTGGAATGTCTCGCTTACTCTTTGTTTAACTCGGCTTGCACTATATATAAACAATGCAAGCTTCTAAACAATGTGACATATTATATACTTTATGCAATTCTTCGTCAATAACTAAGTGCTTTTTCACTATATTCTCCGGCGCCTTTTTAGCTGATCCTGTAAGGAGTATTCAGAATTGCATCGCTCGAGACGCTTTGTTGGGTTCAGGTCTGGAAACCGTGGAACAGATTCGTGTGGCAGGAAGTAGAAGGCAGAACGTGAAAAGTGAGTTGCCCGATTTTTCGTATCTCTAAGTTTTGCCGCGTGCGGATTTTTGCACTTTGGGCCCTGGCGGCCTTTAGGCCGATTGGGGCGGCTTTTTTTTCGGCTGCCCCGGGGGGCGCGGCCCCACTACAGTAAGGTTTATTTTATTTATGTATAAAGAAATTTTAATATCTATCGATGATCGCGAGGGGAGAGCGGTCGTACTTGAAGATGGACGCCCCATGGAAATCCTTATTGCTCGTGAAGAGCGTCAGGTGGGCAGCATTTTTAAAGGCAGAGTCTCCGACGTTCTGCCCGGCATGAATGCTGCCTTTGTTGATATCGGCTTAGAACGCAATGCTTTTTTGTGTGCCAATGATGCTGTGGCCGGTCTGAATGAAGGTGAAAATGGCTTTACCAAGCCAACCATTGCCGAAATTGTCCGCCCCAATCAAGAGACTTTAGTGCAAGTAGTTAAAGAAGCTATCGGTACTAAGGGAGCCCGTATTACTTCCTATATCACTTTACCTGGTCGATACTTGGTTTTATTCCCTTCGGCTCAGTATGTTGGCGTCTCTCGT
Source organism: uncultured bacterium (assembly GCA_934621605.1). Lineage (GTDB taxonomy): Bacteria > Vulcanimicrobiota > Xenobia > Xenobiales > Xenobiaceae > Bruticola. The sequence goes on from CAKTUZ010000016.1 coordinate 12,817, forward strand.
CGCATTTCTACCGAAGAGGAACGTAATCGTTTGCGCCATATCGCCGATGAACTTCGTCCGGAAGGCATGGGCGTTGTAGTGCGCACCGCCGCCGAAGGTCATGATTGTGAAGAACTCAGGATGGATCTGGACTATCTGGTTAAGGTTTGGAATAAAGTTCAAAATAAAGCCAAGAGTTGTCACGCTCCGGCTTTGGTTCATCAAGAATTGGATTTAGTTGATAAAATTTTACGTGACCTTTTTACCGAAGAAGTCGATCGTTTGGTTATTGACAATCGCCAAGAATATCTGAATATGCGTGAGCGTTTGGAACATACAGCTCCGGATCTTTTGGAAAAAGTACACTTATATACCGATACTTATCCTCTGTTCGATATGTACAAGATTGAACAGGAGATTGATAATGCTCTCTCGCGTAGGGTTTGGCTTTCTTCCGGAGGCTATCTGATTGTAGATCGCACTGAGGCTCTTTGGGTTATCGATGTTAATACCGGCAAATTTATCGGTAAGAATAATTTAGCAGAAACGATTTTGCGTACCAATTTGGAAGCTTGTAAAGAAATTTGCCGTCAGTTGCGTTTGCGCGATATGGCTGGCATTATTATTGTCGATTTTATCGATATGGATAGCTCTGAGGATCAGCGCAAAATTTTGGAAACTTTGGGTGACGAACTTAAGAAAGATCGTACTCGCACTCACTTGGTCAGTATGACAGAATTGGGTTTAGTGCAAATTACCCGCAAGCGAGAAGGTAAAGATTTAGACGGCATTATGCGTGACGTTTGTCCTGTTTGTCATGGACGCGGTAAAGTACTTTCTCCTAAGTCGGTAGCTTTGCGAGCTCGTCGTAATCTGTTGCGGGAAATGAGTGGAGCTGTTAAGCCGGAAGCGGCTGTAGTTACTTTATCCCCTGCGGCCGCCTATCAGTTTGTAGGCCCAAATGGTATCGAAGTTGAGCAAATTGCTAAAGAAACTGACTCTGTGATTGTGGTACAGGCCTCTGACAGCATTCACCCAGAACATTTTAATGTGACATGTGCGGAAAAAGCTGCTTCTTTAGATTTTACGCCTTTAACTTGTGGTCAGCAGGCCAGAGTGTTGCTTTTGGACGGTCATATCTCTGATAACAGTAATTCGGCTTTGGCTATAATTGACGGCTGTTTAGTGGAAGTTGCCAATGCTTCAGATCGTGTGGGTAAAGAAGTTGTTGTGCGTATAGTCAAGGCCGGGCTTTATATCAGTTATGCCGAGATAGTTCATTTGTAAGTATTGTTTGAACTGATTCTAAGCGAAGCAGGAAGCGAGGAAGGCTATATTGGTACTTGGACTAAAATTGAGAAAATTGAAGGGGTTGCTGGCTTGCAAAGGGATAGTCCTTCTGGCGTTGGTTGTTCCTATCCTATGTTTGGCTGCAGCTTGTTCGGCGCCAGAAGTGCCTATCAATCAGAAGACCGATGAAAAGTTTGTGCCCCCTCCCGATATAAGTCGCCGTCCTTTTGCGATAGCCAGCGAATTTCTCGACAATGTCAAGGCTAGAAAGTATAAAGAGGCCTATGCTTCTTTGGGTGTAGATGCCAAAATGAGGGTAAATCTCAAAGGCTTTGAAGAAGGTTTAGAGCGCTATTTCTCTATGGCTTCCACTAAGAGCGTCTATGTAACTAGAGTAGTGGTTGATGAGCGTGTTTCCGGAAATTCAGCTATTATAAAGGTTGCCGATACCAAATATCCTGATGCTCCGCCTTGGATTTGGGAATTTGAAAATACCAGAGCTGGTTGGAAGATTCGCTCTTTGGATTTACCTCCGCTTTTTATCTATAAAGCTAAAAAGGCACGTCAACTTAACTGAGCTGTTGTGCTCGTAAGGGGCGCATAAGTTAAGAACCTGCTCTCTGGAGTCCAAGTTGATAAGGATTGACAGGAGGCAGGTTCTTTCTTTTTCGTGCAACCAGTTTTGCAATTCAGATTGCACCTATTTGGGTTCGGAATTTAATGTGGCGGACTCAGAGGAAACTGAACAATCTGAGGTCTGCTGAAGCTGAGAGGCCGACGCTTGAGGTTCAGCAGGGACAATTCGGCTGCCGGACTGAGAGGAATGGAGCTGAAGATCTTCAAGGCTAGCCGCGCTGTTATAAGCCCTTTTCAGAGATCCTAAGGCTTCGCCCAAAGCACGACCTATTTCTGGAAGCTTTTGCGGGCCGAAAAGTAGCAACGCCGCTGCTGCCAAAAATATAAGTTCCCCTGGGCCTAAATTAAATGGCATAACTGTCTTATATACCTCGCTAATCGGCGGTGTTTGCTTTGGCAATCTGGCCGATTTTTTTAGTCAAATACACTATTAGCGCAGTTTTATTTTGCTTAATGCGGATGAAGCTTGAGAAGTCAGAGCTTGAACTCGCTCTATCTGTGAGAGCGTACCTATTGGAACCGAGGATTCCAGTTCTTCTTCACTCAAGTTCTGTAAAAAATCGACTATGCCATCGAGTTTTTCTAAAGCTTCTTCAAGATATGACTGAGCAGATTGTAAATCTACCGACAAATGTTTTTTATCCAAGCTCTTCTCCTTAATTGGTGGTCGAGTAGGAAAAAAGCGCTCCCTAATTGAACGTTTTGTGGATGTTTCTCTTTAGATTTTGACTTCCTGCCGAGAAAAGGGGGCATTTTTTGGAGGCGGCAGTTGGGGGAGTACTTTAAGGAGTTTATTTATGGCCGATTCTTTATCTGTCGGTCAGCGAGTGGAGCTGACTATCAATGACTTTGCAGTGGGCGGAGAAGCTGTGGGAAGGGTGGGCAATTTTGTGCTTTTTATTCCCGGCGCCTCTCCTGGAGATAAAGTGGAAGCTCAAATTACCGAGCTTAAAAAGAATTACGGCCGAGCCCGCATTCACAGAATTATTGTTCCCTCCATGCGTCGCATTCAGCCGCGCTGCCCAGTTTATAGCGAATGTGGTGGGTGTCATTTACAGCATGTAAATTACGACTCCCAGTTAGAATTTAAAACAAAAATGGTGCAAGATGCTCTGCACCATATTGCCGGTCTTGATGGTGTAAAAGTGCGTCCCTGTAAAAGGATGACTCGTCCTTGGAACTATCGCTCCAAAACACAAATGGTAGTGGGGGCTAAGCCGTATCTTTTGCGTGTCGATCAAAAAGAAGAAGAGGACGTGCCGCGTTTTCATCCCTACGTCGGCTATTATGCCAAAGGTACCCATTCGATTGTTAGGGTAGACAATTGTTCTATTCAGCATGAAGTAAATAACGAGTTGATGACTGCTTGTCGCGAAGCCATTGAGCGTTTGCAATGGCCTGTTTATAACAATGAAGACGGTAGTGGTGCTGTGCGCTATTTGGTTGCCCGTCACGGCTATTATTCTAATCAGACCTTGTTAGTGGTTGTATCCAGTCAGCCTCGTTTGCCTAAAGTCAGAGAATTTGTGGATATTGTACGTAAGCGTGTGCGCTCGCTCTGCGGGGTAGTGCTTAATTTAAATCCACATCGCACCAATGTTATTTTGGGTACTCGCAATTCCGTTTTGTGGGGTAGTGATCATATTGTCGAAGAGGTGGCAGGCTTAAAGTTTAATATTTCTGCCAATTCTTTTTTCCAAGTTAATATTGAAGGTTTGGAGACGATCTACTCTCAGTTGGATCGGTTCCTGCAAATTCAGCCTCGCGATATTATTTTGGATGCTTACTGTGGTGTGGGATCTTTGGCCTTATATATGGCTCGTCGGGCTAAGCGCGTTTTTGGTATCGACGAATGTCAAGAAGCTATTGAAGATGCTGTTGTTAATTCCGACCTTAATGGTTTGACCAATACTACTTTTATGGATGGTACGGTCGAGAAAGTTTTGCCCGGATTGTGTAGTAAAGGCTCTCCGTTGCAGCGTCGCACCAGTTTTAGTGCTGCAGTGTTGGATCCACCCCGCAAGGGTTGTGACCCTGTGGTATTAGAGACTATTGCCAAGATGCGCATTCCGCGTATGGTTTATGTTTCTTGTAATCCTTCTACCTTAGCCCGTGATTTGGGAATACTGACTGAAAAAGGTTATGCCGTTGTAGAGGTACAGCCTATAGATATGTTCCCTCAGACTTATCATGTTGAGTGCGTAGCTCACATTATTCGGAAATAGTATGGCCATAAATAACAGCGAAGCTACAGAACGGGTTATTGCCAGAGCTAATCAGCTTTCTCGTTCTTGGAAACACTATTACTTAGGTATTGAGCACTTTTTTGTTGCTGCTTGCCAGTTGGATCGTTCCTTGGCTGAGGCTTTGGAAGATGTAGGCGTCTCTCTCTCCGAACTTGAAGAGGGAATTTTAGAATTTGTACCTTCTTCAGACGACGAGCCTATGTGGGATATTTCGGAAAAATTGCCCGAAACGCCGCGTTATTCTCGTCTCATGAAAACGATGGTGCCGGAAGAGGCGGAATCGGAGCAAGCTCTCAGAGTTGAACCAAAGCATGTCGTTACCGCGATTTTACGCGAAGGGCGCAGCGTACCTTGTCGCTTTTTGATTTCGCGTGATGTGGATCTTTTGGCTTTGCGTGATTCTATACGCGGCGTTCGCCGTCCCGAAGCTCCCAAATCTTCCGGTGGAGGCGGAGGCTTTTTCAGTCGCAGTGGTGGCGATAAAAATATGACTGCTGACGGGCGCAAATTTGCCCGTGAACACAAGCAGCTTTTGGAATACGGTCGCGATTTAACCGAGTTAGCTCGTCAGAAGAAGATGGATCCGGTTATCGGTCGTAATGATGAAGTACGCCGCGTTTTGGAAATTTTAACACGCAAAACCAAGTCGAATCCTGTATTGGTTGGTGAGGCCGGTGTGGGCAAAACTTCCGTAGCTTACGGTTTAGCTCAGCGTTTGGCCGATGGTACTGTGCCTGATGTGTTAAAAGATCATCATTTGGTTGAATTGAGCTTGAGTGCGCTCGTAGCTGGTACTGGCCACCGCGGCGAATTTGAAAAACGTTTACAGCAGGTTATTGAGGAAGTTAGCAAAGATAGATCGATTATTTTGTTTATCGATGAGATCCATCAAATTGTCGGTGCCGGTGGCAGCGGCGGTATGGATGCTGGTAATATTCTCAAACCGGCTTTGGCTCGTGGTGATTTGGCTGTTATGGGAGCCACCACTATTGACGAATATCGCCGCCATATTGAAGCTGATCCGGCTTTGGAGCGTCGTTTCCAGCAAGTGTTTGTCAGCGAGCCTTCCGAAGAAGATGCTTTGGAAATTTTGAAAGGTTTGCGGGGAAGATACGAGCAACACCATCATGTGCAATTTACCGACGAAGCCTTGTTGGCCGCTGTAAAATTGTCGGTAAGGTTCTTACCAGATCGTAATTTGCCCGACAAAGCAATAGACTTAATCGATGAAGCGGCGGCCCGAATCAAAACTCGTGGCAATTGTCAGCAGCAAGGAATGCAGGAAGTCACTGAAGAGGTTATTGCCGAAGTGGTGGCCGATTGGACAGGTGTGCCAGTTTCCCGCATAGCCAACGAAGAAGAGGCTCGCTTGCTAGATATGGAAAACCTGCTGCGGGGACGTGTAGTTGGACAAGATCATGCTGTGGCTGCGGTGGCCAGTACTATACGTGTGGTGCGTGTTGGTTTCTCTTCGCCCACCAGACCTAGTGGCGTTTTCCTTTTCCTGGGGCCCAGTGGTGTCGGTAAAACCGAGCTGGCCAAAACTTTAGCCGAATTTCTCTTCGGTTCGGAGCGCGACATGATTCGCTTGGACATGTCGGAATTTCATGACAAACATTCTATTGCTCGCTTGATAGGTGCTCCTCCCGGATACGTTGGTTATGAAGGTGAAGGCCAGCTGACTAAAGCTGTGCGCACCAAGCCGTTTTGTGTTATTTTGCTTGATGAAGTTGAGAAGGCTCATCCCGATGTCTTCGACTTATTCTTGCAAGTTTTTGATGACGGCCGTTTAACCGACGCACGAGGTCGCACGGTTAACTTTACCAATTCTATTATTATCATGACCTCCAATTTGGGCTCGCGCAAAGCTTTAGATATGGCTTCAGCTCAGGTGGCTGCAGCTGGCGCGGCTTTGGAAAAGGCTACCGGCGATGAGGAAATGGGCGCTTTGGCCAAGATGGAAAATCCTTTGGCCAATATTTTGCCTACCGATAGAGGCTATGTCGGTCAATTGGACGATATGCCCGAAGTTTATCAGGCCGCTTTGCGCGGTCATTTCCGTTTGGAGTTCCTGAATCGTATCGATGAAATTATCGTTTTTAAAACTCTCAAACGCGAAGATTTGCAAGGCATAGTCGATATCAATTTGTCCAAATGCATTAAGCGTATTCGCGAGAGTCGCCAGGTGGATTTGCATGTTACCAAGGCTGTTATCAATTTCTTGCTTGATAAGGGTTATCACCCCGAATACGGTGCTCGTCCTTTGAATAGAGCTATCGATACTTGGCTGACTAGACCTTTTGCCGAATATGTTTTGCGCCATAAAGTTCCGCCGAATACGGTTATTTGGGCCGATATGGACGAAAATGAAGAAAAAGTTAATTTTGCTTTAGACAACCGTGCTTTGGGTGATACTTTCGGTGGTGGAAGTTCGGCTTCTGCTTCAGAATCGAGCGATAGGAGAGGGGCGGAGGCTCAGCCTTCTTCGTATGCTGAACCGCAGAGGGGCTATCCTCAACAACAGGGTGGTTATTCCCAACAGCAAGGCGGCTATTCTCAACAACAGGGTGGTTATCCCCAACAGCAAGGCGGCTATCCTCAGCAACAGGGTGGTTATCCCCAACAGCAAGGCGGCTATCCTCAGCAACAGGGTGGTTATCCCCAACAGCAAGGCGGCTATCCTCAGCAACAGGGTAGTTATCCTCAACAGCAGGGCGGCTATCCTCAGCAACAGAGTGGTTATCCCCAACAGCAAGGCGGCTACCCTCAGCAACAGGGTAGTTATCCTCAACAGCAAGGCAGCTACCCTCAGCAACAGGGCAGTTATCCTCAACAGAGTAGGCCGCAAGCAGCTTACCCCGGGTCTAATTCAAGCAAGTATGGTGAAGATCGTCAGTCTCAGCCATCTCATGGTCAAATCCCTGAAGGTATGCCTTCAGGCTATAGCTCTGGGGGCATTCGGCAACCTGCAGCCGGGCTCCAGAACGTTTCGGCCGGAGTTGCCGGACTGCGTCCTCCTGCGTCCGGTCAGAGACCTGGGCCGGGAGCTCCTCGTCCGCAGGTGCCTCCTGCCGGAGTTCGTCCTGCTCCAGTAGCGCCGCATTCTCAAGCTCCGCTTGCTGCTTCCGGATCTATGGGCAATTGGCAGCAAGGCAGCTACAGTGGTGGTGTTCCAGCTGCTCCTCAGGGCGTCGTGCCGCGTCCGCCTCAGCCTGGTTCTCCCGGCCCTTTCAGCCGTCGACTGGAGCCAAGTGACGATAATAACGAAAGGGGCAATTGGCAATAAGTATGAGAATAATGCTTGAAGTACTGGGGGGGCCGTTGGATGGATACGTTTTTCAGTTTAACAAACGGGTACAAATTGGCCGCGAAGGTGACGTGGCCTTGAGCGTCGACCGTTTCGTTAGTCGTCATCATGCTGTTTTAGAACCGACTGCTGGGGGAGTAATTCTTGAAGACAAAGGTTCTACTAACGGAACTTTTGTTAATGGAGAGCGGCTTTACGGCAGTGTTGCTTTGAAAAACGGTCAAGAATTTATTATTGGCAGAACTTGGCTTCATATCAGTTGGAGTTAAGCAACTTGACAGAGGGCTTCTGTTTAGCTTGTCTAACTATCGCCGGTTAAGGGTTAATTTTGTTTATGTCGCTGAAGGATAATTAAGATAAATGGGCTTTGGTCAATTTAGTTTAGGATCTGTAGCATCGTTGATAGGAGTAAATGTATATAATACTCCGACAGCTATTTTTGATGGTTTGTTGGCGGTTTCGTCGACTCTTTCTGGTTCTTTGGTTAATCCGGCTGATCGCAAGGGGCGCAGTAGCGGAGTGACGGCTGCCACTGTGGGCATGGTCAGTGCTTATATAAATTCCGATTTTAATGCCTATACCAGCTATGTAAATAAATGTTATGAGGAAGTTGACGAACCCATAGTCGAGTTGTCGTCATTGGCTCCTGAAGTACGTTCCGTCACCGGAATATTAAAAATTATGGATCGCGGCACTCCGGAACAGAAAAAAAAGATCCAAGATGAAAATCAGCTGTTAAAAGGCTTACAAGAAGCGCGTCTTATCTTTTTACATTTTTATTACCCTGATGCCTATGAGCAAATTGAAAGTGTCGGTCGCTATTACTTTGAGCCTATTCCGGAGAAAGAGAGCTGTCCTGAGGAGGCAGCTGCTCCTCAGGCTAAGCAAGTTTCGTCTTCAGCTAAAGACGGATTTACGACGACCGATTTTGGTAACGAGTTAGGCGAGGAAATAAAGAAAAAAGCCAATCAGCCCGGCTTCTTCGATTTTAAGCCCGTAGGGCAGGCTTTGATCGCGAAGGGTGTTGAAATTGGCGGTAAAACTGCCGCCGAGTTAGCTGATTTCTTGGCAAAATCAGATAAATTTGTTGAGTGTACCGATTCTGTTCCAGAGCAATTAAAGGATTTACCGGCTGGGGCTGTGGTAGTTTGGGCTGCCGACGAAACTCATCCTTTGGGCAGTTGTTCTATAGCTCTGGGTGACGGAAAAGAAGCCTCCAATATTATTCGCAGTCAGCGAGAAAAATTCTCTGAGAAATACAGACTCTTCTTGCCTTTGTAATTAGCAAGTTAAAATTCTAACCTGGCTAAATGGTGGCTGAGATTACTCAAGCCGAGCTCCAGAGGCTGGGTACCCCGGCTTGATAGGGTTTGATGATTTTGCAGTACTCTGAAAAGTACTCGACGCACTTCCTGAGCTGATCTGGGTCTTTTGTTTATATCTATATTCAAACAAGAGGTCAGTAAATCGGTTAAAGGGGAGGGAACTCCTGGTATTATGGTATCTAGGCGGGGGAAGTTGAAATTTGAACTTTGGGGATCCTTAAAAGTCAGCATATAATAAATAACTACACCCAAAGAATAGAGATCGCTTTGAGCGGACGAATAACCGCGATACTGTTCGGGGGCGCAGTAGCCGGGGGTGCCCAACTCTTGCGTATCTTTAAGCGAGCCTGTGCTGCGAAAACGAGCGATGCCAAAATCGATAAGGCGTATCATACCGCTATCTGACAAAATAAGGTTGGAAGGCTTTAAGTCTCTATAGATAATTGGTGGCTTTTGGCTATGAAGGGCGTGTAGTAAATGGGTAAGCTGTAAAGCTATAGGTAAAGCCTCTTCCAAGCGCAGCGGAGTTGAACGTTTATCTAACACTTCATCCAAAGGCTGGCCGGTAACACGCTCCATTACTATGTAGGGCGCTTCGTTAGTGGGGGTACCGCAATCTATCAGTTTGGGTAAAGCTTGGTGGTGTAATTGTTTGAGGATAAGCCCTTCCCTGGCAAACATTTCCGTGGCAACTTTTTGCTCGGAAGTTGGTATATCTTCCAAACGAAGCTGTTTTAAGGCCCAGGCAGCTAAGGGACGCCTGGCGTCGCTAACTGAGTATACGTAGCTCTGCGCCCCTTCTCCCAGATATCCCGTTACGCGATATAGGTTATCTATAATTTCTCCTATTTGATGTTTAGCCATGCTACTTTATTTAGCAACCTGAGGTTAATTCGGCCATAAGCTTAAATTCTTCTTGGTTGAGAATAACTATATAGATTTCTTTAAGCAATTCAACCAAGTAGCGATCGTTGCGCTTTCTCTGTCCTTTGGTGGCTTGAATAAAACTATAATCGAAACTGGCCGGAATAGAAGTTATACCCGTATTAAATAAGTTGAGAATATGCAACAGACATAAGAAGGCTGTGCGACTATTACCATCTTCGAAGGGATGAATATGAATAAACTCGTTGTAAAAAAAGGCTGCTAAATTAAAAGCATCAAATACCGTCTTGGACGATTTTAGAATATTATCATAGTTATCCATAAGTTTATCCATCATTTGGGGAATCTTTTTCCAAGCGGCCGTTTTGAAGTAAGGATTAGCTTTTATTTCTACATTGAATTTACGATAAGTGGCGGCAGTATCAGAATTTGCTGTAGCCAGGCGATGATACTCTTTGATAATGTCGAGAGTCAGACGACGCTTTAAAAGTCCAGAATTGCGTTCTACACATTTTTTTGCTTCAGCAAAATCGGCTTTAGCTTTTTTGTCAAAAATATCTGCTTGCTCGGGGATAATATCATAAGCCAACAACCTTTGCATTTTAGGAATACCGGCTTTAGACTGACCGTTGTTCAGGTTGAAAATATGACGAGCTCCCAACCTCACATTAGCTTTGTCTTTCAATCTTTTAGCGGTTAATTTGGAAATAATAACTTTATTGAGATCTACTTTTGTGTCGAAAAATTTTGTTTTGGGTGAAATATTAAAATAGCTGCAAACTAAATCAAAGAAGAGGGTACGTGCCAAACGCATTGAGAGTGGATCGTAACTGACAAATAGAATCATTTGATCTTTTATCAGATGGCTGAGATATAAGTTTCGGTCAGGTAAAGACTCTAACTCTCGGTCGGTAAAGACATTGAGTTTATAAACAGCTTTTAAGAGATCTTGAATAGGCTCCGATAAGTAGATATTGTAATTATATTCGTAAGCTAAAGCTAAAAGCAAAAGCTCTAACAAGGCTTGTCCTTTAGAACTGGAGCCTTTGCCATAACCGTCTGGAGTAATACGAATCAATTGTTCTTTGAGCAAATCATTCAATATTATCTCTAAAGAAGAGTCGTTATCAAGCCACATAGCCTTTACTAAAGCTTCTTTGCTTATAGGCTTAGTACGACCGGCTATGGCTAAAAACACGTCATATTTAGTCAACTGTGCATCCATGTGGTCAAACTCCTCCTTAAAAAATAGCCTCAAAGGGAATATCCCCTTGAGGCTTTAGATTGACCGCCGACAAGGGGCAGCGTCTCTTTTTATTCTTCCTCACTCCCTCCGTCGGCTTTGGCCGCATTGAAGGTATTTTTAGCCTGAGATTCGGCTCTGGTGAGAAGTTTTATTTGGGTGACGTCTCCAAAGCGAATAATATCTCCGGGATGGATGACGTCGCTGCGTCCTACGCGTCTGCCGCGAATGAAAGTTCCGTAACTGCTACCCAAGTCTTCTAATTCATAACCGGAACCATCGCGGCTCTTACGAATACGGGCGTGACGACCGGATACGCTTGATTCGGGGAAGCACCAGTCGCTGCTCTCAGAACGACCTACTATAACAGAGTCTTTGGTGAAGGGAAGGATGGCTCCCTCGGCAGTGATAAAAGCCATAGGAGTATCTTCTGGCAAGATGGGCAAAATGGAGAAAGGCTCGATAGCCTTGCTCTTTTTGCCGCCAAAGACAAAGTAGGCTACACCGCCCAAAACGGCCACGACAACCACACCTACTACAATGGGAACCAGGGGGCTGCCCTCTTCAGCTTTATTGGCCTGACCGCTTCCGCCTTCAAGAACTGGGGCGTCTTGACCGTCCAAGACTCTGATATTGACTATAGAATCAGAAGAAGATTTTATGTTGGGAGAGAGAGCTCCGGCCATGGAAATAGGAATAGCAAAGCGCATATCACTGTGACCAGAAGCCGCTTCGATAGAAAGGGAAATGGCAATTAGCTCATTGGTATTTGGTAAATAAACGGGGGCGCCACTGGTATCATCTTGCAAAGGGCCGGAAAGTTTGAGGCGCATAACCGAGCCGCCGGGACGATTTATAACATCAATAACGCTGCCGCCGCGCTTGCCACTGTCAAAAGAAGTAGCCACATTACCGCTTAAAACTGGAGAAGTATAAGAAACGGCTACGGGAGTATCGTTTTTGACAACTTCGCTATCTCCAAGCTTAGCAGCCGGCAAAGCGGGAATGGGAATTTCCAACAAAGCTAAGTTGGCGTCCGGAGCAAAACGCAAAATCTTGGCAGGCACGGGGGAGTAACCTGCAGCCAGGGCCGTAATTCTGGAAGCCCCCTTAATAGCTTCGTAACTGGTAACAGCCTGGCAATTTTCACGACCGGTCAGTACGATAACACCGCTGCCGAAAACTTCCGTACCGGCAATTTCCGACTGGATCAGAATTAAAGAGTTGTTGGAGGAACTTTCTTGAGCTGTGGCGTTTTTGGTAAAGCCGGTAAAACTCAATCCTACAGCCAAGAAAAGAGCCGAAAGTAATAATACGAGCTTGCGCAAAGCTAATCTTTTCCCTTCGTCAAGTGTAAACTTTGTATTCTGCAAACCTTTCTTTAAAAGCTTAGGAAATACCTGTCTAAGCCCCTAATACTGGAAAAAATGTTGCTTATCGCTGTTAAAATATGATAGGTTGTCGGCTTCGAGTGCAGAATTCCGCCGCTTGCGTTTTCAGAAGGCGGAAAAGTATCAGAGGCGAAGGACAGCTCGGCTATGTTAAAAGTTTTACTTCTTATTTTAACCGGCGTCAGCGTTACGGCTGTAGCAGATATTTTTGTGTCGAAAGGTATGCGCTCTATCGATTCTTCCGTGCACAGTTTAAGTGACATTTGGCGTATAGTTCGCTCGGTTATTACCAATGGTAACGTATTGATGGGAGCGGGCCTTTTGACCGTATCGTTTTTTTTATGGTTAGCTATGCTGTCTATGGCTGATCTCTCTCTGCTTTTGCCTCTAACGGCGTTAAATTATATTATTAACGCTTTTTTAGCCAAGATATATTTGCAAGAACACGTTTCACCTTTGCGTTGGGCGGGAACCTTAATAATTTTTTGCGGCATAGTAGTAGTTGTGCTCTCGTAAGTGAGCAGTCGTTTGGATAACTTTTTTAGTGAGAAAGTGAGGCCGATCCTGTTTCAAGATTGGCGGAGGAATAATAAGTGAATTGGAAAGAGATTATTAGTCAGGTATTTCTGGATGGTGGCCCTTCTACTTGTCAATTTGCCATCACCAACGCCTGTAACGCTAAATGTGAGTTTTGCAATTTTTCCAGAGAACAGACTAAAAACGATAAAAATCCCAAAGTTTTGGTTAAGCTTTCGGCCGGTTTAAATGCTATCGATTGTTTGTATCGCAACGGAGTGCGTTTTTTGATCTTTACTGGCGGAGAACCTACTTTAAATCCCAATTTGGAAGAATTTATGGCTCATTGTCACGAGTTGGGTATGAACAACCTGATCGTTACCAATGGTTCAACTCTGTCACTCGAGAAAGTTAATTCTTTAATTGGTAACGGATTAAGTGAAGTGATAATTTCCGTCGATTCCGTGGATCCGGCTGTAAGTGAAAAGAACCGCGGTTTACCTGGAGTTACCGAGCGTATTACGGCGGCCAATCGTATTTTCGCCCAAAATAAAGTGGGGCGTGTGGCCTCGGTTACTTTGAGTAAGATTTTGGGCGATCTGAAAGAATTGCCTCGCACTTTGGAAAGTATGGGTTTTGAGGCCGTTACTTTTTCTTTCCCTCTTATAAATTTAGATTCCAATTATCTCGGTTGCAAAGATTCCGATTTGGTCAACTACACGCCTGAAGAAATGCATCGTCTGATCGACGAAGTAATCGATTTGAAGAAATCTTATCGAGTGCTAAATCCTACTGCCTCTATGATGGATATGCACCGTTATCTCAACAAAGAACCGCAAGAATTTGTATGTTTAGGCGGTTTCAAGCAATTCTACTTGGATTGGGAGTTGCAACTGTGGCGCTGTTGTAATTGGCGCCGTCCTATGTGTCATGTTTGCGAATTTAACGGCAGTCAAATTATTCGCGACGGTTGTACTGAATGTATGATCGATTGTTATCGCGACGCCAGCGTTATGCAACATTGTGCCGTTTCGGTGGCCGATGCCGTCCATGCCGCTTGTTGCGGTCGTTGGAAACTCAGTGCTCAGCATATTTTTAATGTTAGCAATTTACGCTCTATCGGGGCGGTTTTAGAAAACGTCCATTGGTTGGATACCCTTTAAATTATGGCTTCAAAAGGCTCTGACAAAGCATTGACGGTGGAAGAATCGGCAACAAGCCAAGGTTTGGTCAATAAAGAGGCATTTACTTATAAAATGCTGGGCAAATTGGCTGAGTTTGCTTTCCGCTTTCCGCGTTTAATTGTCGTCGTAGGTATTATAAGTTGTCTGTTAGGTATGGTTTATACGGCCAAATATCTGACTTTTGATGCCGATCAAGCTAATTTAATTAAACGTTCGGCCGGATTGCAAGCAGAACAAGATCGTTATACTAACGATTTTCCACGTTCTGAAGATATTGTGGTTATTGTAGAAGACGGAACTGTTGCTGAGCGTAGGGCCTTTATCGACGATTTGGCCAGTAGGTTGCGGGAAGAACCTGAAATATTTAAAGATGTCTTCGAAAAAGTAGACGTTACCTTTTTGCGCAATTATGCGCTCCATTATTTGGAGGCGCAGCAATTGCGTGAAATAGATCAGCAATTGAAAGACTATGGCCCCGGTTTAAAGGCTTTAGCTGCTTCTGACGGCTTGGCAGACCTTATGCAGCAAGCACCTCGGATTTCTAAAGAAATGGGAGGAGCTAGTAATCTCGATCCTCACAAGCTTCAAAGTGTGTTGCCTGCGGCTGAGCGTTTTCTCGATCTTTTTACTCAGAGCATGGAAACCAGAGGAAGAGGCAAATTTGTCTCTCCTTGGACTGATATTATGCTTGAAAAATTCGCTCAGGAAGGCAGTGAAAATGAAGCGGCTATCAGCGAAATGTTTTCCCAAGATACGATCCTCCAGTATAATACTATCGCCAATGGTCGTTTTTATGCTTTGCTTTGTCGTCCGGTTTATCGTGACAATGAGGGGCAGGATGTCTCTATCAACCGAGCTGTCAGTCGTATCAGAGAAATTTTAGAAGTTTTGGGACGCTCTCATACCAACGTATTGGTCGGGTTGACTGGTGAGTTGGTTCTCAATGTCGATGAGGCTGATTCTTCTACCAACGATTCCACTCAGTCGGCTGTTCTTTCTCTCGTTCTGATTGCGATTATTTTTATTTGGGCCTTTAGAGAGATATTTAAGCCCTTAATGGCAGTTTTAGGTTTGATAGTCGGTATTGGCTGGACCATGGCTTTTACTACGCTGGCTATCGGCCACCTAAATTTACTAACCGTAACTTTTGCTACTATTTTGATGGGATTGGGGATCGATTTCGGTATCCATTTTCTCTATCGCTACGATGAAGAGCGAGCTAAAACTGCCGACATTTTGGTTGCCATGCAAGCTACTATGCGCGGTGCGGGCTATGAAAATTTAACCGGAGCGGTCAGTACCGCCTTGGCTTTTTATGTTTTAGCCTTTACTGATTTTACCGGCATAGCCGAACTGGGCATTATAGCCGGTAGCGGTATTCTGCTCTGTTACCTTTCTATGATGCTTATTTTGCCTTCGTTAATTTTCCTTACCGAAGACCAAAATAAAGTTTATGAAGCTAAGGGGATTTCTCGCTTTGCCTTTTTGGCCAATGCGGAAAAGTGGTTGCTCGATCGTTCCGGAGGCGTAGTTATTGTTGGAATTTTAATTACTCTGGTGGCCCTTTGGTACGGTAAGAATGTAAGTTACGACTATAACTTGCTTAATTTACAAGCTAAGGGCTTACAGTCGGTACGTACTGAAATGCACCTAATAAATGCCAGTGAACATTCACTTCTTTGTGGTATATCGTTGGCTAAAGATGTGCCAACAGCTTGCCGCTTGGCAGAGAAGTTTGCCAAATTGCCTACTGTTTCTGACGTAGAGACGGTAGCTATGCTGATTCCTGTCGATTATAAGGACAAATATCCCTATTTGAAAGAGATAGTGGACAATGTCTCTACTATTCCGGTGCCTAAAAATATTTATCGTGATCCCGATCAAAGTCGCATTGCTTCTTTTCGTGCTTTGGGCCGTTCGATAGAAAGCAGTGATAGAGAAGTACATTCAATATTACATACTTTGCAACAAAGCTCTTCTCCGGATGTCTCTGCCTCAGCTAAGCGTTTGGAAATAAAAATTGACAAACTTTTTAGTATTATGTCTACTATGGGGCCTGGCCCTATCGAAGACGGATTAAATGCTTTTGAAGATAATTTTTATAAGAGCTTGGCTGATATTGTAAGTTTTTTGCATCAACAGAAAGATGCGCCGTGTTTGGATATAAATGATATACCTGAAGATGTGCGCAAGCGTGAAATCGGTTGCAGCGGTCTTATACAAGTACGTATTTTCCCTAAGGAGAATATTTGGGAGCGTCCAGCCCAGGAGCGCTTTGTGCGCGATGTACAAAGTGTCGATCCTAAAGTTGTGGGTATGCCGATTATGAGTTATTACGATTGCCAGGAGTTGCGCGAATCTAATGAAAAAGCCGGCACCTGGGCTTTGTGTGCCATTTGGGTGTTATTGTTTTTACATTTTCGCAAATTGGGTGTGGCTCTATTGGCTTTGCTGCCCAAAGTATTGGGAATTGTTTGGATGGTTGGCATGATGGGGGCTTTACACTGCGATTTTAACAGTGCCAACTTTTTAGCTTTGCCTCTGATTTTGGGTATTGGTTTGGTTTTTGGTATCCACATTATTCATCGTGTTTCCGAAGAGGGAGGGGCAGGTATTTTCAGCCATTCTACTGGCCCCTCCATTACTTTATCGGCTTTAACTACCATGATTGGCTTTGCGACTATGATTATTGCCAACCATCAAGGAGTGGCTACTTTGGGCTTAGTCATGACTTTGGGTGTAGGAGCTAATTTACTAAGTTCAGCTGTATTTATGCCGGCTTTACTTAATGTTTTGCAGCATCGCTTTGGCTATAAAGTCCATTTACACGATTAGAGAGGCAGTACCGCTGCAAAACTGAATTGCTTGTCAGGTTGAAGGTGGTTGCCCTAGCTGAAACTGTTTTGCTTGGAAGGGATTTTCTTTTGTGAATGATGAGTCTATTTTGAAAGGGTTGAATCCGCAACAAGCCGAGGCCGTCACTACTACCGAAGGCCCTCTGCTTATTTTGGCTGGAGCCGGCAGCGGTAAAACGACCGTATTGACTAAACGTATTGCTTGGATTTTGCAATCCGGTTTGGCTCAGCGTTCACAAATTTTGGCCGTAACTTTTACCAATAAGGCGGCTCGCGAGATGGTTGAGCGTATTGAAGGGCTTTGCGGTAGTGGTTTTTTCTCAAATGTAGGCACCTTTCATTCTGTTTGTGCTCGCTGGTTGCGTCGAGAAGCCAAATATTTGGATGTTAGTTCCAGCTTTTCGATCTACGATACTGAAGCACAGATAATTTTAATGCGCGATATTTTAAAAGAACTTAATATTGACGGACAAAAGCATACACCGCGTGATTTGCTCAGCTCTATTAGCTCTTGCAAGAATGCTCGCCGTAAGCCGGAAGATTTGAGTCCTCTTTTAGCTCAGGAGCGTTTGCTTATTCCCATTTACAAAGCTTACAATCAACGTTTGCGCGAAAATGATTCGCTTGATTTTGATGATATTTTGGTTTATACAGTTGAACTATTCTTAAATAATCCCGAAGTTTGCGAAAAATATCGTCGCCATTTGCGTTACATTTTAGTAGACGAATTTCAGGACGTAAATCCCATTCAGTATGAGTTATTGCGTTTGCTGTTAAATGAAGATAGGAACTTTTGTGCCGTAGGCGATGACGATCAGAGTATTTACGGTT
Source organism: uncultured bacterium (assembly GCA_934621605.1). Classification (GTDB taxonomy): domain Bacteria; phylum Vulcanimicrobiota; class Xenobia; order Xenobiales; family Xenobiaceae; genus Bruticola. The sequence continues at coordinate 30,505 of CAKTUZ010000016.1, forward strand.
TTCGCGGAGCCGATATTTCCATTATTTTGCGTTTTGAAAAAGATTTTCACGATGCCAAAGTTATTAAGTTAGAGCAAAATTATCGTTCTACTCAGCAAATTTTAGATGTAGCAAACCTAGTTGTCAGCCACAATTCTGATCGCAAAGTCAAAAATTTATGGAGCAACCGTACCGACGGCACTTTGCCTTACATATATGTTACTGACGATTCGCGCAGTGAAGCACTCTTTGTAGTACAGGCTTGTAAATGTTTGGTGCAGCAATGCGGTTATCGTTATTCCGATATTGCTATTTTGTATAGATCAAACTTTCAGAGCCGCAATTTTGAGGAAGTTCTGCTGCGTGAAGAAGGCATGAGCTATCAAATAGTGGGGGGCCGCCGCTTTTATGACCGCAGGGAAATTCGCGATATTTTGGCCTATCTTTACGTATTGGGCAATCCCAGCGATTCGGTGGCTTTGGGGCGAATTATTAAAAATACACGCGGTTTGGGAGAGAGCACTTTGGCCAAGATTGTTTCTTATGCAGCTCATAATGCCATTCCCATTATGCATGCTCTGGGATTAGCCGATCAAGCTGCGGTGGCCGCTTCGTATGTGGGGCGCTGTCGCAAGTTGTACGATCGTCTGCAAGAATTGGGTAAGAAGGCCCTCAGTCCCGATTGCTCTTTGGCTGAGCTGGTGAGAATTATTTTGGAAGAAACTGGTTATAAAGATAAATTGCTCTCCAGCGATTTGGAAGAAGATCAAGAACGCGCTGAAAATTTGCAGGAACTGCTGGAAGTATTGACGGATTTCGATAAACGTTTTCAGAAAGAACGCCGTAGTTCTAATTATGACGGTGAATTACCGCTGCGAGCTTTTTTAAATGAAATATCTTTAATTTCTGGTCGCGATGAGTTTGACGAAAGTCTTGATAAACAGGACAGTTTGGTTTTAATGACTATCCATACTTCTAAAGGATTGGAATTTCCGGTAGTTTTTTTAGTAGGTATGGAAGATGGATTCTTGCCCCATCACCGTTCTTTAGCCGATGGTGATAAAGGAATTGAGGAAGAGCGTCGCCTTTGTTATGTAGGTCTAACTAGAGCCAAAGATATGCTTTATCTTACGGCAGCCTGTCGTCGCGGTGATCAAGATTCTGAGTTGTCTCGGTTTATTTACGAAATGCCTCTGAAGCAAATTGAAGTTAAAAGTAGTAATGGTTGGAAGGCTAAAACTATAGTGCAAAAATTGACTTCCGGACAATCATTCAGAGCTGGCAGTGAGGAACTTAAGGATAAATACGAAAATTCGGCCGAAAAAAGTAGGCAAATAACGATTATGCCTCCACGGGTGCGCCAATTCCGTCGTCGTGAAATCGCTGTAAACTTCCCCGCTGGTTGCACAGTTGCCCATAAAATTAATGGTTTGGGCACGGTATCTTTTATCGCTTCTGGCAAGTTGTGGGTGCGTTTTAAAAGTCGTCCTGGAGAGTGCTTGCCTATAGCTTGTGAAGAGGTTGAACGCTTAGACAATTAGAGCTTGGTTTGAAACTTGACGGTAGGTATATATCCTTTGGCAGGCTTTTGACTTCTATCGCACGAAAAAAATACTGTTATCAAAGTGGTAAAGAGCTTTGGTGACACTGTCGATTTTTTGCATAGGAAGGTCTGAGAAGAACATGAACGAGCAGCAAATGAATCAGCTGAAGGCTTTACCTTTTCCGGTTTTTTATTACTGCGGTATGGATGAAGATTTACAGCTTGTCAATGTTGAAGTAGATTATATGTCTCCTGTGGGAGCTTCTTATGTGTTGACTTATTCCAGTGATATGGGCGGGGAAGTGAAAATTTACGGTTGCAACGGCGGGGTAGGCGATATTATTTCTGGAGAACGGCAAGTTCCTTTTAGCAATATCCTTTATGGCAAAGGTACAGCTGAAATTTATGCCCAAAATTCGGAAGAAAAGGTAACTTTTAGGGCCAATTGGATTTCTTCTTGGCGCAAGGGCTCTTTTTACAGCTTCGCCGGTAAAGATGTACCGGAGCGTTTTATTAAGAAGATAGTCGACGGTTTAATTGAGTTGGAATAATTTACTGTCAGCAAAGTTAAGGAGACGGACATCTGTGAACAAAATAGCTATTTCTCTGAGCACGGCGGCTGTTTTATTTAGTTTGAGTTGGGGTGCTTATGCCGACAGTCCTAAGTTTGACAAAGCCGAAAATAATGGCCGGGTTTTACTTGCTCAGCAATTACTTGAAGCCTACAATGACACTTTTAATTGCAATCAAGCCGGTATACTTAAAGCTTTGCCTTTCCCCGTAGTTTACTATCCTGTTGACGACTTTTACTTTGTTTTGGAAGAAGTTCGAGTTACTTCCCAGGGGCCTTATTGTACGTATAAATTGACTTATTATTCTAACGATGGAGGTCAACTTACTGTAGAAGGTTGCAATGGTGGCATTGGTGATATTCCTTTAAAAAGCGGCTTTAATGCTTATACTGTTTCTACTCCTTTTGGTCGAGGCCAAGCTTATTTAAAATCCGGTTCGGCAAAAAACAAAGCTGTATTTTACAGCCAATGGATAGAATACAAGCCGAATGTTTACTGTCGCTATGAAGCCAAAAATGTACCAGACAGATATATTAAGAGTTTATCTACCGCTTTGACAAAATTAGATTAGAAGTGTCCTATAGGGCTTGCCTTTAAGTATGTTTTAGGTTGCAGCTGAAGGCGTCTTCTGAATGTGAGCCAAAAACGCCTTGCGGATTTTTTTTGAGCCGCAAGGCGTTTTTTTCACTCTATATCAGTGAAGCAGTTGGAAAATTGAGCAATTTTATGTTTAATTCGACTTGGAAGCCAACTTTACCGGCACTGATAGCGACAGTTTCGAATTGTAAGCAGCTTTCGTCTATAAAGGTAGGGAAAGTTTTTTTCATGCCTATAGGGGAACAGCCGCCGTGGATGTATCCGGTCAGAGGTAAGAGTTCTTTTTGAGGGATCATTTCTATCGATTTTTCTTTTACTATTGCTGCTGCTTTTTTTAAGTCCAGATGGCCGTAAGCCGGTATGACAAAGACATAATGATTCTTACTGCGCCCAACTGTAACTAAAGTTTTAAAAACTCGCTCGGGAGGTAAGCCTACCTCTTGAGCGATATCTTCGGCTGTTTTTGTGGGATCGGCAGTGTAGGTGTGCTCAACAAAAGGTATTTTCTTTTGCTTTAAGATGCGCATTACGTTAGTATTTTTTTCGCTCATTTTTTTTGCTTCGCGAGTCGGTTAGAATATCGCTCCTAAAATTTTTGCTCCCAGAATAATAATTTTGACGCTGGGAACAAAAAGCAGTTGGGAAAGTACCGTTCCTAAAATAGAACCTAAGCATAGGAATACGGCCATAGCTTCTACTTCATGCAAAGAACGCTTGCCGTTTACGGCCTCATCGGTAATTTTTGCCGCCGTAGGATCGACAATAACACTGCCAAGAATAGTAGCTGCTCCGTTAATGACCGAAGAGAGTAAGGTAGCAGTACGAGCCAGATGACCGGTTAACTCTGCTCCGGCCTGGATAGCTGCCAACACACCGATTACATGAATGCCGATAACAAAAACGTTGGCCAATAAAAAGCTTTTGGGCAATAATTTCAGATCGCTGACTAAAACACCAAAACTTGAGGGTCTGCGCCAACATTGCCACACTTTACCCCAATATTTGGGTTTAGCTAAATCTTTTAGTAAAGTAGCCATAGAGCCGCTTCTTTTTTCTAAAGCTTTAATAGCGGTATTGTAGATAGCGACAAAGGTAGGCAAAAGTAACCAACCTAAAATAGTGCCTAAGGTGGCTCCGCCGATGACCCAGCGGAAGAGAGGCAATAATTCTGCCGCTGAAGCTGCTCCTTTAACAACAGAGTCTCTGACTGAACCCAAAATAGGGGCATACACTTGGGTTGTTAAACGGGTAATTAAGAAGAAAACATTATAAATAGCCAGAGCGGTAGCTACATTTTTGGTAATTACGGCTGAAATGCGCGAACTTAAAGAAGTGCACATTAAGCAGCTTACCACTACGTTTAGGCCGATTACTAGCCACATATTTTCGTCCATTTGGGCGTGGCCCAGTCTTTCGGTGGCTAAGCTGATAATTTTTATGGCTAGAGGAAAGGTTAAAAGTCCGAGCAGACCGCCTATAAAGTTGCCCAGACCTAAGTGGAAAGTGAGTTGCAGGACGTGGGCAGCCGGGCGTTGGCCTGATACGGCTTGATCGGTAATAACAGCAGCTTTGGGATCGACGAAAAGACTGAAAGCGATGGCAGCAAAAGAGTTGACCAGACCGGAAAGAAGTACGGCTGTGGCAGCTAAATCCGGGTAGAGAGCGCTAACTTGCAAGGCTGCTAAAGCACCGACTGTCCAAATGGCAGTAGCAAAAACATTCCAACTGAGTAAATCCCAGGGCAGGGCAAAAGGTTCGGCGTTAGGTTCGTTTTCTTGAGCTACACAATTGGGACAGGCCCAAGCTTTTAACTCTAAGGGAGAGCGCAAACAACCGAACAGAGCTTTTAAGCCGCGCAGCGAGGGCAGGGCTAAAAGCATTTTTAACATGGAGCCGCGCACTGTTATGCTGGCAATGCCACGTTCGTAAATGGCTGTAAAAGTAGGCAAGAGTAACCAAGAGAACAAAGCACCCAAGGCAGAGCTGAGTACCACCCATTGGATTTGTTCATAGAGCATATTGACATTGCCACTTTGTACGGCCCTGTCTACATATTTGCCTAAGATTGGTAAATAGAAAAGGTTGGCAAAGCGTGTAAACATAAAGAATACAGCTGATACGGCTAGTGACAAAGCTACTTGCTTGGTACGAATGGCTGCCGGACGTGCAGCTGTATTGAGGGTGGTCAGCATGGAGACGACGGCAGCCAAAGCCATAATGAAGAGCAATTTCCCGTCGCCCAGAAGTGAAATATTCATGTCAACAATCTTTCCGGACTAAAAAGAACTCAATTAAGCTCCCCGCTATTCAGCTTGGGCTACTTTTTAGCCTGCCTATAAAAGCTCTAATCCCGGAAAAAAAGCCGGAAATTTATCCCCTTAGGCAGGTATAATGTTAAGTTTTGCCGAGTTTTTTTAGGCGGGAACGGACGTCGTCAGCCAGGGACGGATCTAGTTCTATGGCTTTTTCCCAAGCATCTTTGGCTTTGTTTTCTCTCTCCGTTTGGGCCAAAATATCTCCGTAGAGCAGCTGATATTCCGGATTGTTTTGCTGCAAATCAACTGCTTTGCGCATATGTTTTACCGCTTGATCTAATTCTTTACTTTGATCGCGATAAAGTAAAGCTAAAGAATAGTGTACTAAAGGGTTTTCTGGAGCCAGCTTATAGGCACGTTGTAAGTAAGCTTCGGCTTCTTGATAGTTATATTGGCGGTGTTCTGCGTCGGCAATAGAGCAAAGAATCTCTATATTGTTGGGGTCGTCAGCTAAAACTTTGTTGAAACTATGACAAGCTGCCTGAAAATCTCCGCGCATCAATTCCAAATTTCCCAGGAAATCCAAACAATCAGGCTGATTAGGGGAAAGCTCTAGCGATTTGGCCAAGGCCTGGCAAGCTTGCTTAAGTTCACCTTTTATAGCCAAGGCGCGTCCTAAGTTATAAAAAGAATCGGCATCTTTAGGGTTGCACTGACAAGCTCTTTTAAATTCGTGAATAGAAAAATCAATAGCTCCGCAATCGAAATAAACTACACCTAAATTTAAGTGAGAGCGATAAAAGTCCGGGTTGCAAGTTACAGCCCGTTTTAATACATCTATGGCAAAAGATTTTTCGCCTATCTCCAGCAGAACCATGCCTAATAAATTGTAAGCATCGATATCGGCCGGATTTTTTTCTAAAATATTGTTGAGTTGAAAAATGGCTTTGTGAGGACGATTTAAAGCTCGGTAAGCTTCGGCCAAGCACATACGCAAACTGGTTTCGTCTTCTAACTGGCCGGTTTTATCGACCAAACAACGTTTCCAATACTTTAAAGCCAAATCAAAGCGCTCAAGATGGAAGTAGGCCATACCTAAGAGATAATTGGCGTCTATATTGTTGGGATCGAGATTAACAGCCGCTTCAAATTGTTGTCGAGCGCCCTCGATGTCGTCAGTTTCGGCCAGAACAACGCCAAAATCTATACGGGCATTGATATTGTTGGGCTCAAGTTCGACTGCTTTATTCCAAGCTGACTTAGCTTCCTCGTATTTGCCCTGTCCTTGCAAAACTCCGGCTAAATCGCAATACTGACGAAAACTGACCGGATTGTTATATTCGGCAAAATGAAGAAGCTTGCCGTTTCCCTGCGTAGAAGCAGTGGTATTCTTCTGTTCTGCTGAAGATTCAGAGTTACGCATCAGTATAACAGGCTCTTTCTCCAACCCCCCGAGGTTGGCGGCAAACTCTCCAGAGTACTACGATATTACCGCAAATCGGCTACTTAAACAACGACCATAATGTTCTCGGCCTAATGGCAAAGAATATATAGCTCAGTATAGTAAAAACGAACCCCGAACACCGACACTATCATGAACGTACCCTTATTCTAAAATCAGTTTGTTAATTTTTTAGCTATTTTTAGTTAATTAAATGTTTCATTACTGCATTTTTACCGTTTAAGTAGGCAGAAAAAATACAAGAAAATATAATGTTTTATCACGAGTGCCGTAAAACTATGGCTTTAGTCATGGGGAGTATATCAACGTGCGGCCTTTTTCGGCTTTAATTTTGTAAAAAAAAGTGGTTCTTCACAGAAGAACCACTTTTTTTATCTCAATAGACAAATAGTCAGAATTTTTTACATGAGAATACCGGCCAAGCAAGCGGTCATCATGGAGGCCATAGCGCCGCCGAACATAGCCCTAACGCCGAGTTTAGCCAATTCAGACTGACGACTGGGAGCCAAACCACCGATACAACCTACGTTAATACCGATAGAGGAGAAGTTAGCAAAGCCGCAGAGAGCGAAAGTAGCAATGAGTTTACCCTTTTGAGTGAGCTCTTGGAGAACGGCAGCTTTGTCACCGATAGTCATATGATTTAAGAGATCTGAATAGGCGACGAACTCATTCAAAACGAGCTTTTCGCCGACTAAGGAAGCCACAATTTGAGCATCGGAAGCCGGAGCACCGATTAACCAAGCTAAAGGCCAAAGTATGATACCCAAAATGTTCTGGATGGAAATTTTATCGGCATAAATGAAGGTCTGGCCAAACCAGCCTGCCACGACGTCGCAAACGTGACCGAAGTAGCCTAACGCACCATTTACGGTAGCAATAATAGCGATGAAAGCAATCAATACGGTACCGACGATGAAAGCTAAATGCATACCGTCTATAGCACCCTTGGAAGCAGCTTCAATAATGGACTTTTCTTTGCATTCGGTTTTTAGTTCGACGACGCCGGAAGTTTCAGGCTCGCCTTCTTCGGGGCAGAGAATCTTGGAAAGAACCAAGCCGGCAGGAGCGCCCATAATAGAGGCGGTGATAATATGGGGAGCCCATTCTGGACCGAGCATACCTACGTAGGCGAAGAGCACGGAACCGGCAATAGTAGCCATACCGCCAGTCATAATGGTGTTAAGCTCGGAACGGGTCATCTTCTCTAAGTAGGGACGCACTAAAAGGGGAGCTTCGCTCTGTCCTACAAATACAGTACCGATAGCATAAAGGCTCTCGGCGCCGGAGGTGTTCATAAACTTTACTACCAACTTAGCTACAACTCTGATAATGAATTGCATAATGCCTAAGTAGTAAGCAATGGAAGCCAAAGAACCGACAAAGATAATGGCCGGAAGTACTTGGAAGGCAAAGATCATACCCAAAGCCCCTTGGCCTTCACCGCTGGCGGGAACGAGGGCGCCGAATACAAAGTGGGAACCTTCATTGGTAAATTCAAGGAGTTTGTTGACGAGGTGTCCCAAGAAAGCGAAAATGTCGTGGCCTATCTTTGTCTTTAATACGAATAATCCCAGGACTATCTGCAGCGCTAAGCCGACACCTACGGTTTTGTAATTGATTTTTTTGCGATTTGTGGAGAACACATAAGCAATGCCTAGGATGAATAACATACCTAGCAATCCGGTAAATCTCTCCATACGAACACCTCGTTGAAAGGGAAAAATAAATGTAGCTGCCGCTGTTTACAGCAGATAATTGCGCCAATTCGTGCCTCAAACCTGCCGTCCTGCAGAGCTGTCCGCTTCAAATAGGCAAAAAGCTTTTTATCTAAACTCCAACTTGCTCAGTTTCATATTGAGCTATTTCCCAAGCTTCACGGGCCAACTCCAAAAGTTCGTTTTCGTTGTCCAAGGCTGCTTGCGGAGCTCGATAAGTGTTGGCAAAAGTATAGCGTCCTCCGGAAACAAAAGGATGTGAGCCTTCAGCTATGTATTTTTGACGTGTACAGTCATTGACTCGGAAAAAAAGAGATCCCTGAGAGGCGATACCAAAATATATTCCATCTTTAAATAGCGCAAAACCGCCGAACATGGGACGCATATCAAAAGGGCCGAAAGATTTTATCTTAGCGGCCGCAGCACAATTATCAAGCTGATCGAACATAATCCGCTAGCTTCTCTAACTCTGCTTAAAATCCCGCTTTTAAGGCCTTTTTTCACTTCTTAAAGGGTGCTGCAACTCAAGGCAAGGCAGGAAGAAAGCTATCGGTGACTAATCTTAGCAGGCTTCAGCGTTATGGCAACAGCTTGTTTGCAGCAAGTCTCAGGCTCAGATTGGGCGCAAGTTTTGTATAAAAGATGCGTCTTAGGGCTGCGGCGTCAGTCAGGAGGGTTATTATGGCGGTAAAGACCGTAAAAGAAAAAGTTCCCGTAATTGTTCTAACTACTTCTTATCGTCTCGAAGGCGACATGCATGTGGTACCGGGCGGAAGATTGCTCGATGAAATAAATCGTGAGCGAGGTTTCATTCCCCTTACCAATGCCACTCTCTTCGATCCCGTGAGCGGTCAGCCTGTAGATACTTTGGATTTTATTGCGGTCAATAAAGAGTTGGTTCTTATGGTCGCGCCGGTTGAAACTCCCTCCAAGTAAAATGTAGAATATCAAAAAGCGAATAGTACCACATATGTTTATCAGATATTTAGGTCATTCAAGTTTTTATATCCGTTCCTCCAAGGGGACTGCTCTTGTTCTGGATCCTTATTCCAGCAACATTCCTTATCAGTTTCCTTCTATCGATGCTGATATTGTGGTTATGTCGCACGAACATCGTGATCATAACGCCTCTTATCGAGTTGGCGGTAGTCCTATGTTGGTTAAGCCCACTTCTCCTTACCCTATGGAAAACGAACTTAATATTGTTCGCACTCAAGAGCGTTTGACTTTCTACGGTGTTCCTACCAACCATGACAATTTTAATGGTCGCCGTCGCGGTCCCAATACTGTTTGGCATTTTTATTGGGAAGGTATTCATTTTGTTCATTTGGGAGATTTGGGACATATATTAACCGAGACTCAGGTTGGCCAGATAAGCAAAGCTGACGTTCTTTTCATTCCTGTGGGCGGAAATACTACTTTGGGTCCGGCTGAAGCCGGTTTGGTAATAAACCAATTACAACCTAATCTAGTTTTGCCTATGCATTATAAAACTGACAAAATTGCTAACTTAGGCATGTGTTCTAATACTTTGGACGATTTTATAGTGCGTATGGACAGAGTGGAAGATATGGCCAGTATGTCTATGGACATTTCTCAAGAGACTTTGCCTTTGGAAACTACTGTGGCTCTGCTGCGTTACGAATAGTAAGGCCATTATAATTAGGGATCGCTTTGAAGCGGCTTTGAGGCTTGCGAGATTTGGTTCGCAGCTATTTAAGCCGCTTTCTTGTTTTTAGGGAGTGCTGTGTTTTATAAATTTTGCCGTTTGTTTTTATTGTCTCTTGGGCTTAGTTTAAGCTTGTTGAGTGGTTCGTCGGCCAAGGAACGTGCTGTAGTAAGTGGCACTTTTTATGATTGCCGCTATGGAGATATTTTGCTGGGCGCCTATAACTTGACTTTGGCTCCCCAAGCTCAAATAATGGCGCAAAATATTGTACTGCCCGTATCTAAATTGGATAAAAAGTATGCTAGAATGATCGGTTGCGCTCACCTTAATGAATTTGGTCAAGTTATCGAATTACATTTGGAACCTAAAAGGCCTCTTCATAAGCCTTCTTGCAATTTTGCATTTTTAAGTTACGGTCCTCAAACTGACTGCTTGGGGGGAGAACCTGTTTTTGCTCGCTTTTACTCGGCAGAATTTCAGTCAGCTCCTGATTTTTTGCAACTTTACATAGACGGACGAGCTATAGAAAGCGGTCAGATAAAACATCACGGTTTAATTTATTATCCGGCCGCTTTAAGTGCGGGGCGTCATACTTTTCGTTTGGAAGTTCGCCGAGCTGGTCTCACAATTGGTATCTTACAATGGACAACTTATTCCACTGTATCGGGCCGCTAAAAGAGAGGGGACAGGCAAATTTTCAGCCCTAAAGAAAGGAAGAATTATGCTTGAATCAGGACAAGAGCTTCTCAGACGCCAGCGCCGCATGGTCGAACACCTGACCTGGAAGTCGCTGGAAAGTAAACCCACTTTGTTTCGCTATGTACAAGAACCTATTTACAGCTTAACAATTACTGAAGAATATTTGATAGAGTTTTTACACCAACATCAGCTTGAATTTGAATTACAGCCACGTTATAACCCGGCTTCTCCGGTGATACTTAATGTTACTATCGATGGTGTGTGCCAAAAAGTGAAACTTAATTGTATCAGCGGTTTATCCTGCTCTTGTGCTTTTATGACGGCACGTACTAAATTTGCCAATGATTTTAAAGGCTGGTTGGACAGAGTTATTGGCAGTGAACGCTTTGATCGCACTCAGTATATAGGTACGCGACGTTGGGTATCTTACCCTTACGCTTTACCCTTGTACGATACTGTCTATAAGTTTGGCTCCGGCCTTCCCAGTTTAGCCAAAGATTCGCGCCACGCCTCTTACTTGTTTAATTTTAACAGCAAAGAACAAGAGTTTTTGCGCATTTTGGAAGAGGTTGTTGGCGAAAGCGATGATTCTGATAACCCTTTGTTTGTCAGTGTTTATCCGCGTATAACTTACAGTGGCAGTATAGAATTAGTAATCGCTAATCTGGAAGGTAAGCAGCCGGTGCGTATTTTTTCTTCCGGCAGCCATCCTGTTATTTATCAGATTATTACCGAAAATACCGAATTGGTAATCCCCTTGAAAACTTACCTTGATAACGCTTTGGGTAACGAAAATTTAGATTTACCCAATAGTCGCACCAAGGGAAGAATGATTTCTTTAATTTATACTCACCGTTCTCCCAGCAGCATAGAAGAGTTATTCGCTGAGGATGATTAGTTTTTTTAGAGCGAACTTATGAACTTTAAACATTATTTTTCTTTGATAAGCTTAATTTGCTGGTTGGGGTGGACTTTGCTTTTAACTTTTCCGGTTGGAGCGCAAAATCCCAATCAAAGCGAAGAGTTTATTGATTCTGTCAGTAAAAATGAAGCTTCCAAACCGGCTGACAGAAAAAAGTCGATTCTGACCGTGTTCGGTACTCCGGTTAGTAGTGCCTATCTGCAAGCGACAGCCCATCGTTTGGGGTTCGATACCGACGAAGCTTGGCCGGATCTTTATCCCGGTCAGCAAATTTGTTCGCAAAACGGACTTTTAATCAGAAATATTCTCTATCCCAATCTTAAAAGCGAAATTTTGTCTTTTTCCGATCATCCCGAGTGCGTCAAAGAACGCGGTTTGCTTTTTAAGGGCGGACTTATCCCTTTCAAGCCTTTACGTTTTCAATATTATCATGAAGGCGGTAAAGAAGATAATCGATTGTGGCTTCGTTTGGATTTGTATAACTATTCGCAGCGTAAAAAAGCCACTGTTATGTTAATTGAAGGCGAAGGCGGCCCAAACAGTGATTACTTTCAGGCCGGGCATGGTAATAACGTAGAATTTTTAAAACATTTGGTTGCTGGTTGTGGTCGTATTTTAGAACTTAATCCCAGACAGAACATGACGATTTTTTGCCAAAAATTGCCTTATTGTCAAGTGCTCAGCGGCACTGCTCAATTTACTCTTCTGGAAGGTAGTGAAATTGGATTCAGTTTGCATGCTGTGGAAGATCCGCAGGAAACAATTAGCTTTAATTTACTTTCCAATCCTAAGGATGTTCATGCTCGCGGTCTGTATGCTTGTGCCGATCAATTTGTCAATAAAGTTCTTATCGTGAAAGACGATAAAGCTTCTGAAGTTAGGACTGCCGTAGGGGCGGTTAGGCAGCCCAATATCGACACTGGGCCGGAGCTTAAAGGTGATTACGGTGTAGTTTATGCTTTGCAATTTTTGCTTATAAACGAAACCGAAAAGGAGGCTGATTTTGAACTTATTATCAATCCCAGAGGAGGGAAAGCCACAGCTACAATTTTGGAGCAGGCCGATTTTTATAATGAAATAAAAGAACCTGCCTCCTGGCTAAGAAGCCAAGTGCCCGATTTGGAATATTTTCGCTTTGGCAATCAATATAGTGATCGTTCACTAACCAAAGAAGCTGAGCCTTTTACCGAATATAAAGCGGCTTCGCTCTCTGTGCCCGCCAAACAGAGTGCGGTGTGGCGCCTTTTAACTATACCGGAAGGGGCTTCCAACTATCCAGTGCGATTTATTGTGCGTCGAATTATTTAAGGGAGCGTTTTTCAAGCAATAAGCGTACAGCCTGACGTACGGCTTGACCGCGATGGCTGATTTTGTTCTTGTCCTTTTCACTAAGTTCGGCCATGTGGCGTCCGTTCCCCAAATCGGGCATAAAAATGGGATCGTAGCCAAAACCGCCCTGACCGTAAGCTTCAAAGGCTATGTGGCCGGGGCAGGTGGCTTCAGTTTGTATATATTCCTTCGACGCAGTAGACACCCCCAATTTATCTAAACCGTAAATAACGCACAGACAGCGGAATTGAGCACGGCGTTTTTCCAAGGGCTCGTTATGGAGAATTTCCAAAACTCGTTCATTCTTTTCAGCCTGAGTTCGGCACTGACTCAGAAAACGATGGGAAAATAGGCCAGGAGCTCCGTCCAAAGCTTCTATTTCCAGACCAGAATCATCGGCTAAGCAAGCCATGTGGGTGACTTGGCCGTAGTATTTCGCTTTAATGAGCGCATTTTCTAAGTATGTGCTCCCTGTTTCTTCCGGCTCTGTAATAGTATGTTCAGGATCTATTTCACTTAAATTGACCAATTCTACAGGCAAATCAGCCAAAATTGCTCTCATTTCTGCAGCCTTATGAGCATTGCCGGTGGCCAAAAGTAATTTAGGGGTTACTCGATTTGACACGATTGATTTCCGCCCACTTTTCATCAATTTCCCATTGCTTGAGTTGGATAGTTTGACAAGCAGCTTTCAAATCCGGATCTTCAACTTCACCTTTGACGTATCTTTCATAAACTTTGAGAGCTAGCGTGTTTAAAAGGCTGTCCTTCTCTTGGCGCAAGCTGCGTACTTCTGCCTTAATACGTTCAATTTTGAGTTTAGTTTCGGCCGAGCTGACCAATTCGTCGCGCTTTCTAGCTGCCGCGTCGGCTAAACCTTTAAAAAAACCGTTAGCCATAAAAAAAACTCCTTCCATTTACTTGGCAATTTTGAGGTCTTTTATTTAGTCGCACTAATAGATAGACTTTTTTGAGAAAAGAACAAAACCGCGCACTATAAAATCCTACTTTTCAAGTTACGAGCAAACACACCTGCTCTTTTAGAGACAGCGAATGTTAAACCGAGCTACACGAAACAACCCTCCGGCTCAGCTGGGATGTTGTCCTGAACCGGGCGAGAGGGTTGCATTTTTTTCTCTATATAAAGACTAGATTATTTTAATTTAAGTTTCTTTATGACACGGTCGGCCGTCTCTATAACGCGATCTATTTCCGCTTCGGTATGAACGGCAGAAATACAGGCAGCATCAGTAGTTGAAGGCGGGAGATAGATACCTTCATCCAACATGGCATGGAAGAACTTGGCAAAAGTCTCGTAGTCAAATTGGGTGCTGTCTTGGTAGTTGCGCACTTGCTTGGGGCCGAAAGCAATGAAGAACATAGAACCGACGCTTTGAATTAGCATACCGCCTACTTCCTTGAGACCGTTGACCAAACGGTTGGAGAGAGTTTCCAAGCGCTCATAAACTCCGGGTTGGAAAGCTAATTCCAATTCAGCAATAGCACCATAAACGCTGATAGGATTGCCACAATAGGTGCCGGCCTGATAGATAGGGCCGGTGGGGGAAACACTCTTCATATATTCAGCCTTGCCGCCGTAAGCGCCCATAGTCAGACCTCCGGAGATAGCTTTACCTAAGCAAGTGAGGTCGGCAGAGATATGGAAGCGTTCTTGGGCGCCGCCTTTGGCTAAGCGGAAACCGGTTAGCACTTCATCCAAAATAAAGAGAGCGCCATGAGCATGGCAGAGATCGCGCACACCTTCAAGGAAGCCAGGCTCAGGGGCGATAACCCCCATAGAACCGGTCACCGGCTCTAAGATGGCGGCAGCAATTTCGCCAGGATACTGGGCGAATAGAGCCTTTACTTTTTCCAGATCATTAAAATCGGCTACTACGGTTTCGGCAGCAGCTCCGGGAGAAGCGCCCAAGGCCAAAGGACCGCCGTTTTCTTCAGCTTCGATGCCAACTGAATCTAAACACTCAACGTGGCCGTGATAGCAGCCTTCAAATTTCATAATTCGCGGACGGCGGGTAACAGAACGAGCTACGCGCAAGGCGGAATTAACCGCTTCGGCGCCAGAATTGACGAAGCGCAGCATTTCCATAGAGGGATAAGCTTCACGAACCATCTGGGCTAGCTTCAGCTCTCCTTCGGTGGAGGCGCCGAACAAAGTACCGCGTTCAGCAGCGCTCTTGACAGCTTCGACAATGTGAGGGTGGCAGTGGCCGAAAAGCAGCGGTCCCCAACCGCAGCAAAGATCTAAATAACAATTGCCATCAATATCGTAGACTTGGCTGCCTACGCCCTTGGCGATGATGGGAGGGAAGCCTCCTACTTGGTTAAAACCGCGGAACGGACTGTTGACGCCGCCGGGAATAATGGAAGTTAACTGAGAGTAAACTCTTTCTGATTTATCTAATCTCATAGTGCCGGGTCTGTTCGCTTTAGATATTGGCGGCCCTGCCAAAAATTGTGTATATATTACTAGGGGAAAAGGCAAGCGTGTAGAAGAAAGGGAAGCTTTTTCAGCAAGAGAGTATAGTAGGTGCTGGTTTTTGAGAGCTCAACTGGCGCCGGAGAATTGGAGAATAGTCAGCGCTATGCCGGTTTTTGATTATACTGCAGTAGACTCAAGAGGACGGAGTGTCGACGGAACTGTAGAAGCTCCTGACAAGCAAGCCGTTATTCGCGACCTGCGCAATATTCGTTATACCGTAACGACTATCAGAGAGCGTCGTGATCCCACTCGCATCATAAAAGATTTGACCGCTCGCTTTGAGAAGGCCGATTTGTATGCTCTGGCTATTTTTACCAGACAGTTTGCTGTGCTCTTTAATTCAGGTATTTCTACAGTGCGAAGTTTAGACGGTTTAGGCCGTCAAACTCTCAATGGGCCGCTGAGTCGTGCTGTGCGTGAAGTTCATGATGATATTCGCATGGGATATACGCTGGCTAAATCGATGAGTAAGCACCCTCTGGTTTTTGATCAGCTTTATATAGCTATGGTTAGAGCCGGAGAAATGTCTGGTTCCATGGGCGATATTATGGAACGTTTAGCCAATTTGCTCGAGCGTGAGGTTCGCTTACGTGCTAAGGTATCTTCAGCTACTACCTATCCTTTGGTGGTCTTTGGCGCTTGCTGTTTGGTTACTTTCGTGTTAGTTAACTATGTATTCCCTACCTTTGTGGCTCTGTTCGAAGGTATCGACGTTCAGCTTCCGGCTATTACCCGCAGTCTCATTTGGATTACCAAGATGGCTACTAATCCTTTTGTAGTCGTCAGTACTTTGGCAGTTATCGGCTTGATTTCCTATTTCATCGGTCAATACGTTCGCACTGAAAAGGGCAAGCGTGCTCTCGATGGTATGATGTTAGATATGCCTTTGTTGGGGCCAGTTATCCAAAAAGTGGCTCTCTCTCGCTTCTGTCGCACTTTAGGTACTTTGATCGCCAGCGGTGTGCCTGTGGTTCACTCTTTGGAAATTGTTAGTAAGGCAGTAGGTAACTCTGTTATAGGCGATATCCTTTTAGAAGTGCAAATGGGCTTGAAGCAAGGTATGCGCCTTTCTGAGCCTATTAAGAAATATAAAATTTTCCCACCTATGCTCTATCAAATGATTGCTGTGGGTGAAGAGACCGGTAACTTACCTACTTTGCTCGATAAGTTGGCCGACTTCTACGACTTGGAAGTTGAGCACGTGTTGGAAGCTCTCACTTCCATGCTTGAGCCCCTTATGATCTTCTTCATGGGTATTGTCGTAGGTTATGTATTGCTGGCTGTATTCTTGCCCGTATACGATTTGGTGGGCAAGTTCTAAAATTTAAGTTTTACTTGGGAGCCGTCGTTAGCTTAGGCTGGGGACGGCTTCCTTCGTTGCTAGGACTTTGCTGGAAATTGCTTAGATACCTAAAAACACTGAGGCGCTTTATGGCGCCGCCTAAAAAATGAGGAAAATATGGATAATACACAGATAAACGATGAGGCCGTCGATAACAGGCAAGCAGTTGCCACTCCCGCAGTTGCCGTTGATGAGCGTATAGAAAAAGAAATCCGCAGAAGGCGTACTTTTGCTATTATTTCTCATCCTGACGCCGGTAAAACCACGCTTACCGAGAAGTTGCTTCTTTACGGAGGTGCCGTCAATTTGGCTGGTGTTGTTAGAGCTCGTCGTTCGCAAACTAGTGCCGCCTCCGATTTTATGGAAATTGAAAAACAGCGTGGCATTTCTGTAAGTTCTACAGTTTTGAGTTTTGAATATAACGGTTGCTTACTCAACTTGTTAGATACTCCCGGCCACCAAGATTTCAGTGAAGATACTTATCGTACGCTTTTAGCTGTAGACAGTGTAATTATGGTACTGGATGCTGCTAAAGGTATCGAGACTCAGACTCTTAAGCTTTTCGAGGTTTGTAAACGACGTCATATTCCGATGGTTACTTTCATCAATAAGCTTGACCGTCCTAGTTTGGATCCTTTAGAACTGACTGGTGAAATAGAGCGAGTGCTTAACGTACATACAGTGCCTATGAATTGGCCTTTGGGCAGTGGTGAGCACTTTAAGGGGGTCTTTGAGCCCTCTACAGGTCGTTTACATCTTTTTGAAAGACGTGATCATGGTGCTCGTAAAGCCGAAGTAAAAGTAGTTGATCCTCATTCTGAGGAAGTTGCCTCTTTGGTGCCTGCCGATATCTTTAAAAACTTCAGTGAGGAGATTGAACTTTTGCAACTGGCTGGCGAGGAGTTTGATAAGGAAGCTTTTGATCGCGGAGAAATTACTCCTGTCTTCTTCGGAAGCGCTTTAACCAATTTTGGTGTACAGCTGTTCTTAGATCAATTTATTGATATGGTTCCCTCTCCGCCGGCTCGAAACAGTGATAAAGGGCTTATCCCTCCGGAAACGCCTTCATTCTCCGGTTTTGTCTTTAAGATTCAAGCCGATATGAATCCGCGCCACCGTGACCGCGTGGCTTTCTTGCGTATTTGTACCGGTCGTTTTGAGCGTGGTATGAAAGTGCACTGTGCTCGCACCGGTGAAGTTATTCGCCTAACTTATCCTCAGCGTTTGTTCGCTCAAGAACGTGAAACTGTTGATGAAGCCTTTCCCGGTGATGTCGTCGGTTTGGTCAACTCCGGCGAACTTGTTTTAGGCGATACTTTAGTTGAAGGCGAGAATGTACATTACGATCCCATTCCTTTGTTTCCGCCCGAGCATTTTTGTCGAGTAATTGTTGACGATCCTTCTCGACGTAAGCAGTTTAATAAAGCATTGGATCTGTTGCAGCGTGAAGGTGCTATTCAAATTTTCTGGCCGCCGGAAGAGAGTACCCGTATGCCTATTATGGGAGCGGTTGGTCAGTTACAATTTGAAGTTGTGGCCCATCGTTTGAAGACTGACTATGGCGTAGAAGCTAGATTCGAGCCTATGTCTTTCCGGTTGGCTAGATGGGTTGTCGGCACTCCTGAAGATTTGGAAACTTTTGAGCCTTCTCGCTTAGCTTTAAAAGTGGTTGATGGTAGCGATCGATTAGTCTGTCTCTTCCCTTCAGAGTGGGATTTAGACTACACGGCGGAAAAAAATCCCAAATTACAATTTTTGTCTGTGAGTCCTCGCTGATTGTTATGAATAGTTGTCAAGCTTATCCGCAGTTTTCTGCTTCGATACCGTATCGGTTTGAAAGTGTGCGCAGTTTTTTTGCTTATACTCAGATAAAGAACGATTCGTTGCTTATTTGTGAGTCGCAGCTTATGGCTGGGGAGGCTGAATCGGAGGCAGTGGATAAGCTTGAATCTAGAGTCGCCGAAAAGGAAGAGAGTATCTATCACAATCCTTATTTGGCAGAATTGGATCGGGAGAGGGCCAAACGGCCGGTATCTGTTTGTCCTTTTCGCCTTCTTAGCGAATCGATGATGCAAGCCGAAGTTGATGGTCTAATCTGGCTACGTCCGGTTAATCTTGCCGCTCACTGTGGACATATAAAATTTGCCCGCGATCCTGAACTTTTAAATGAAAGCTTAAGTTTGTTTTTATATAAAGCTTTTACAGGCGAAACTTCGGTTTTCGCTGTAGCTCAGGGGTGCGGTAAAGTTTATTTATCCAATGCCGCCCACCGAATCTTCTTTGTTTACCTAGACAATGAAGTCATCAATTTGCAGGGAACGGCTGTTTTAGCTTTTGAAGACAGCTTGGAACATAAGGTGCAAATGATTGGTAACGCAGCTGGTTTAGCTGTGGGTGGTATGTATTCTTTACGCTTGGAAGGACGCGGCTGGGTAGCTTTTAGCTCTTGCGGCTGTCCGTTGACTTTGCCTTGTTCGACTGTCGAGCCGCTCACTTGTTTACCCATAAAAGCTTTGGCTTGGAGCGGTCGAGCTGAGTTGAAGGTACAAGCCGATGTCAGCCGCATGAATTTAATGAATCGCGGCGTAGCTGATATTATGCAGATAGTATTTTCCGGCGGCGGTTTTGTAGCTATTCATGGTGATGAGGAATATATGTACCCCAAAATGAAATAAAGCTTCGCTTTAGGATCATTTAACAGTAGATAACGGTGCCTTAGTTTTTGCTGGAACAATTATTCTTTTCCAAAAGCCGCTTGGGCAGCTTGTATGACGTGTTTAGCTAAAATTACATTGGTGACTGCGCCTACGCCGCCGGGAACTGGAGTGACAGCTTGTACTATTTGAGCGTCTTCCCAACAGACATCACCGCAGAGTTTACCTTGTGCATTTACGCTGGTGCCTACGTCTATAACTGTCTGTCCGGGATGTAAATAGTTCTTATCAACCAATCCTGGCTTACCTACGGCTGTTATCAATAAATCGGCCTTTTGAGCTAAAGTAAAAGCCTCTTGGCTGTAACTATGACATATGGTGACAGTGGCATTTTCTTCCAAAAGTAACATAGCTGCAGGTTTGCCTACAATTTGGCTTCTTCCCAGAACGACAGCGTTTTTGCCAACTATGCCAAAGCCGTAATATTTGATAATTTCCATACAAGCTTGAGCTGTGCAGGGCGGAAAGCCCATATGTGGCTGCCCCGTATAAACTCCTACTTGAGAAATTGGGGTAATGCCGTCCACGTCTTTATGTGGATCTAAGGCTGTGCAAACTGCATTTCTGTCTATATGGCTGGGGAGAGGCATAAAAACAAGGATACCATGTACTTTAGGATCGCCATTGAGAAGGTTTATTTGTTCAAGTAAATCTTCTTGTTTTGTATCAGCCGATAAGACAATATTGCGCACCTCTATACCTACAGAGAGGCAGCGTTTAGAGGCTGCTCTTTCATAAGCTATATCATCTTCGCGTTTGCCTAAACGTACAGTAACCAATGTCGGTTTTATGCCGTTATTTTTGAGTTGCTCGGCTTCTGTACTCAACTGATGAGCAATTTCTTTGGTAATAACTTTTCCGTCTAGAATTAAAGGCACAGAGAGACCTCGCTTAATTTTTCAGCTGTCGGGCTATCTGACTGTAAACAGCTTCGGCTCGAGGTAAATATTCGCTTAAAATAATTTCTGTTTGTTTATTTAGCTCTTGGGCACTGATTCTATTGCTCATTGCCTTAGTATTGATATAAACATTTAAGGCGGCAGCTTCTAGGGCAGCCCGACAAAAAGAGGCGCCGGAAGCAGCGTCGCTTACAGCTAAACGGGAACCCTTAAGGGCCATAACCTCCAATATTTCGATAACTCGACTGCATTTCTCCATAATGAGTAGAGGAGTTAAACTGGCCGCATATAGTGCTTTTTCCATAACAGTCTCTTTATGTAACTTTTCTTGTTCGTTGTTTTGAGGAAGGCGATAAGCTACTGCCAGCGGCTCAAAGGCTTGAGCGTCTTTTTCTACTAAATCAATTAGGTTTTGTTGCAATTGTTGCAATTCTGCTTGCAAAGATTCAAGCTCTGCTTCAAAATCGGCATATTTCCTTTTACCCGCAGTTAAAGCTCCTGTCATGTGTCCTAAAGCTGTACCCAGGGCTCCAACCAGAGCAGAAGCTCCGCCGCCTCCGGGCACGGGAGCTTTTGAAGCCAATTTATCCAAAAAATCTTGGCAATTAGTATTTTTTAAGTCCATTTTGTTGTAAGTTCTCTTCTATAGTAAAAAATTAGTTACGGCGAGTTTGAGCTAAAATATCTTCAATAATATGCAAACATTTTCTAGTTGTTTCGGCATCGCTGAAAACATTGGCCATTTCTTGCACTTTTCTACGCTTGTCTATGGCCTTACGAATAGCTGAATTTAAAGCGCTGGGAGTAACCTTTTTAGCGTCGAGAGTAGTGCCGACGTTGGAATTTAAGACACGCTGCGCTACTTCCAATTGAGAACGCACTTGAGGAACGACACAAACCGGTACTCCGTGAGCCAAAGCTTTTTGTACAAAGCCTAAGCCTCCGCAGCAAACTGCACAGGAAGCCCTGGGCAGGATCTTATTGTGAGAAGCAAAACGGGTAATTACAGCTTCATCCATATTCTTAAATTCGTCGATAGGAATACTGCAAGTTGTAGCTACTACTTGATAACTGTTGGAAGGCATGGCTGCTACGGTTTGTTTGAGCAAATAAGCGTTATCCTGGTAAGAACAGCCCAAACTTACCAAGATTAGCTGACGCGAATCGTTGGCTATTTCAAGATCTGAATTTACGGTCGGTTCCCAGTGGCAAGGGCCTACTAAATTGACATTGCTAGGCCAAGGACGCGGATATTCAAAAGGCTCGGAAGTAAAATAAAGGAAGTTGGGCAATTGAGCACACCAAGTTTGCATATCACGCAAGGGAAGAATGCCTAGTTTTAAAAGAAAATCATTAAAATAATCAAGGCCGCACTCAAAACATTTCTGGATAGAGCCGGAACGGGCCCAATTTTTTATGGCTCCAAATGCGCCTTGCGAATAGGGTAATCCGGGGCCGAATAAGGGAATACCTTGAGCTGGAAAAGGCACCAAATCGGCGCTCCAGCTGACTACTGGCAGTTTGGAAGCCATAGCTCCGGCAGCTGCTCCCAAACAGCTGGCATTGACAATAACTAGATCGGGAGTATCGTAGCGTAGAGCGGCCGCAAAATCGTTAAAATCAAAACGGGAACGCTGAATCAAGTATTCGATAAGTTTGCTTAAAGACTGCTCATAGGTGTCGCACTGCCAATCGTCCAGCCTAAAAAACTCTACATAATCGGAAATAGGAGAAGCTTCTAAGCCGACTTGGCGCAATGTTTCTACACAATGGCGTCCGGTTTTGACAATTACTTTATGTCCATTTTCAGTCAGTTTAAGCAACGTGGGAACAAGGGGATAAATCTGACTGCGGCTGGCTTCTGAATATACTAAAATTTTTGCCATGGCGGCCTCTCCTTTAAGAATAAGAGAAGTGCGCTGGAGACGAGCCGCAGATCTTTTCTTTATGCTCGCTGTTCAAGGAACGGAACCTTTTGTATTTCCAACGCTTTTTTAGAAAAGCACGTTCCAGCCGCAGTACAAGGCGAACTAAAACATACTTCCGAGTGTTAGCTAAATAGTGGTCTAAAACCTGCCAAAAGCGGAATCTTGGGCTGATTGTTTACCTAAATAACTAGGGTTTATCCCACTCGGCTATTTGCATTGGTGATAGTACAGATTTATTTGAGGCGGTTTTAGGTAAGGCATGAACCGAGTCTTGCGCAGTTGGAAGTGGAGCTGTTTGTTGGTCATCTTGTGAGGCAGAATCTGCGTTGTCACCGGAAGGAATGCTACCCAATTGGGAAGATACCAAAGATATAAAAACCAAGACGATGCCTAGAGCTATACGACTTGTCATAGGGTCGTTCTTAAACAAAACGCCGCACATACAAGCGAAGGGAGATTCGGTGGCAAAGATAACTGCAGTGACTGTAGGATTTATATATTTGATGCCTATATTCATCATGGTAATAGCTACCAGGGTGGCCATAATTGCCAACCAGGCTAAACCTCCCCATTCCGACCAACTGAGCTCGGCAGGAAAAGGCTTCCCAAAAATAGCGAACAACCAACCCCACATAGAGGCAAAGAGGAACTGTAAACAGCTTAAAGGCAAAAGTTCAGAAGTTTGGGAACATCTGGAGACGGCAATAATGTGAGCTGCAAAGAGAATGGCACTGGATAGCGACAACAGATCCCCGTAATTGAAACTACCTACAGAAATAGGGCCGGCAATACAATAGACGCCTACAAAACTTATAATGGCCGCTGCATATACCGATATGGCAATTCGTTCGCGATAGAGAGCCCAAGCCAAAAAAGGCACGACTACTACGTTGAGACCGCAATATACAGCATTCTTACTTACAGTTGTAAAAAAAAGTCCGTATGATTGTACGGCGTAGGCAGAATAGAGCAAAGTACCTACCAAAAAGCCGTGCTTAACCAATTCCCAACCGAATTTATCTCGTCCCTGATAGAGGAAATAAGCAAGTCCTACAGCAGCTACTCCAAAGCGGATAGCCAGAATATAGTTCATGGGGACTATCTCTTGCACGTCCTTCATGACCATAAACGAGACTCCCCAGACTGCTGCGGTAGCTAAAAGCAGCAGAGAAAACAAAACCTGCTTATAACGAGCGAACATATATATTTAGATAGCTCAAACTTTCTATACAAAGTAAGGCGCTACACACAGAAGAATATAACGTTTATGGCGCATGGCCGCGCGTTTTTTTCCGTGGGCACGCGTTTTTACTCTATCAATTTGAACTTAAAGAATCAACTCCCACCTATTGTATTAACTATAAATGTCCTCTACCAAATATAGTTAAACAAAAAATATATATTAACATTTTGTATCGTTTCCGGTCATTTTAGCGGTTCTTTAGCTATTTTGAGACTTTGAATCGGCAGAATAATAGGTTGACTGGTAGTGTGCAGGAATAATAGATCCGGTAACGCAATTTTGTTGTCCGATTTTGTTTATGGGAAGAAAATATATGAAGCGATTAGCCTTTGTGATAGGCTCTGTGATAATTGTTGGCATATTAGCAATTTTGTTAATTCCTGATATGCGCAGAGGGCTCTTCGGTGTTTCTATGCCTTTGAAGCTTCAAGAGGGTAAGACCGATGTTGTTAATGTAGTTTCCATGCTTTTGAACGGTCGCGAAATAAGAGGATTGAGTGCTGAACCGAACTTGGAAATAGATGACAGTGTTCAGCCCGATGTTTATGATTTAGCTCTCAGCTTTATTGAAAAAACGGAGCGTGGCGGAGCTCAGCCCGTAGTTAACTATTTGATTAAAGAAGCCAAATTGGCCCAGATCGGTGTCAATAAGTCGGTTTCGTTTTTAGAAAATATTTTTACTATGCGTTTAAGTCCTAAAGGCATTATTGAGGGATTTGAGCTTATAAAAGGACGTAAATCCAATTTGGTAGACGATGTGCATACCGCTCAGCTTTTATCTTCCCTGTGGATTGGTCGTCCCAATAGCAGAGTTCATATAGGTGAACCCTGGGACGGTCGCTGGGTTATAAATTATCCCTTGGATACGGTTTCAGGTAAATCTTTAGTTTTAGAACATCGTCTTAAATATTCTATTGCTGATATTCGTCATGATGAAAACGGCATGGATGTCGCCCAAATCAACTATATAGGCTCTATTGTAGTCAGTCCTAAGGAAAAACTGCCTGAAAATTTGGAAGTTTTGGGCAAAGGACGTATCGAAGGTCAGGCCTATATGAATCTGAAGGACGGTTCTGTAATTGTCGCCGATGATAGAACTGTTTGGGTGTACGCTGTGCGCTTTTTGGACGAAGATATGGAAGATTTAAGAATCTTTGATCGCAAAAGTCGTATTTTCAGACCCAGGATTGTGCCTAAGGCCGGAGCTGGATTTAGCAGTGCTATGCCTAAAGATGGGGAAGTTCCCGGCTTGAATCAGTTGGAAAAAGAAACTGAAGCTGCAGTTAATTCTGAAGCTGGTCATTCCAAGAAGTAGTTATTAATAATTAAAACTAAGCAGGCCAGATCGTCTTCAGAGTATGGCGATTTGGCTTTTTTTTGTCAATTTTTGGAGGTAGGACTTAAAAAGCAGGAAACAGTTCAGGGCAAAGGAGAATACTTCCACGGTTTCTTTTGTCGGGGGTGGGGGCATTTTCTTCCGATAGAATGGCCGGGGCAGTTTTGATAACGAAACTTAGGCGTTTTTTTAGGTCTTCTCTTTTTATCAACGGTGCATTTGGCATTGTGCTTCTGGTGTTACTCACTGTGGGTATTTATTACGGTTGCGTAATTATTTCCGAACAGCGTCAAGAGTATCGCAATAAGTTGGCTCAGTTGGAGGAGTGTGAGCGCGATATTGCTCAAGCTCAAGCCGAAGTAAATATTTTGGAAAAGAAAAAGGCCCGTTTACAGCAAGCTGACGGAATTAAAGATGCGGCCAGAGAGAAGCTAGGTATGGTCAGTAAGGGCGAGGTTGCCTATGTTGTTAAGGGAATGGCTAACGACGAATCGGTTTCCGGCAAGAAAAAAATTTCGGCCGGAACTTATGAGCCTGGCCGCAGACCTTCAGGCTTTTTCTTTGCTTTCTTTGGTCCTTTGATTTTCTGATTTTTATACTAAAAAAGGACGGACAACTGGAATTGTATTTTCGGTTGTCCGTCCTTTTTTTATCTTAAAGTTTAAGGCCAGTAACGTTTAAGAATGGGATCATCTTCATCACCTTTAAATATACACACTTGGGTGCCGACATTGACGCGCTCATAAAGATCTTCAATATCAGGAATGGTCATGCGCATACAACCGTGAGAAGCTTTGGTCCCTACCGTATAGGGATAAGGAGTACCGTGGAAACCTACAGAATCACCAAAACCTATCCAACGTGTTCCCAGTGGATTATTGGGGCCGGGAGGGATTTGTTTGGCGTCTTTGGCCCATTCAGAATTGGGAGGAAGCCAAGCGGGGTCTTTAGCCATATCGGAAATAAAATAAGCTCCTATAGGAGTGGGGTGCTCATCTACTCCTATAGCCACTTGGTAATAGCGAGTGTTATTGGCTTCGTCAACTAATACCAAAGAATATTGAGACAAATTGACATATAAACGGGTACTTAAAGCGCTAGTCACCAAAACGCCTGCTATACCGTCTTGACCTAAGTTAGCTTCAGCTTGCAAACGCATAACCGCTTCTTTAGTCTGTTTGTCAAACTTGCCTTTAACGTAATCTTCTTGTAAGTATCCGCGCAGAGCCAGGCGACGTTGCAACTCGGCTACGTCATCACCTACAGCGCCTAAACCTAAGGGAGCCTGTCCGTATTTTTCAGTAGTATTCAATCCGAAGGTTATGCCGCGTTTGGTAGATAAACCAAAATTGTCATAGACTATAACTTCCGCTAAATGGGTGCCTTCATATAGTGTAGGCAATTTGTAGCGATAGTTAAGCGTCTTTTTTGCCGAATCACCTGGAGAAACAGCTGTAGACTCTGAATTGCTTTCCTGCTCTCGGGTTGAAACCACTTCTTTGCTCATTTGTCCGTCAGCTTCTACTTTCAGTAAGGTTACTTCCGTATTATTGATACTCTGGCGTAAGATGCCGTCTATATAAATATCTAATTTAGCTACTCCGGAATCGGCGTCGGTAGCTTTGACGTCCAGAGTGAGAGTTTTGTTGATAAAAATAGTGTACGGATCTTTAGGGCCTATATCTATGCGTTCGTGACTTTTTCCGTTAGCTGTAGTAACTGGAGGTTGTTCTATAACCACTTCTACTTGGGGAGGTTCGAAGTCGCAAAGAAATTCGCGTTGGCCGGAAATAGAGTTGCCGGCTTCGTCGTGTACATTCCAATCTATAACGCAGAGGCCGCGCTTAGTAGGCAAAGTTAAGCTGAAAAAGCCTTTTTCGTTGGCTTGAGCCGTTACGGTATGTTCTCCTATGGAGGCTGTCACTACTGCACCTGGTTGATCGGCAGTTCCTTGCAAAGTAATTTTAGTCTTATTGGATTTGTAACCAGCCACAGGATGGGAAATACTGACTTTGGGGGGCACAGTATCTATGGCGATTAGCCATCGTTCGTCATATTGACCGGATTTTATGGCAAAAATATGCTCTCCGTCGGCTAAATCACCCGGTTGAGCTGAAGCACGTCCCAATAACCAATCGTTGCTGACTTTTAATTCCTGTCCGTCGACAGTGATCTGTATGGGAGCCGGAGGTAAACCTGAGTAATTGACGCAAAAGTTGGGAGAAGAATTGGATATGGCCAATTTCATACCTACCTTGGGAGCTTGTGCCGCCAGGTTCAAGTCGCCTATGGTGACACTATCAATCTGAAAATGGCCCGATTTATAAAAATAAAGCGATATTACTAGAAGCAACACAAAACCGACGGCTATTGCAACTATGGGAACAACCTCCCATGCAAAGCCTTTTTTGCTTTGCGCCGATTGACAAGTAGTCATGATGTAAAAAGCTGTCCGCCCAAAATCAGTTATGCTTTTTTGTTTAATAAAAAATACAGCCCTGTAAAAACTTTGAGATCGACTTGAATACCGGCAGCCATTTTGATCTTAAGCCATTCTTCGACGTCGTCTAAAGGCACCAAATGTACTTGGATCTTTTCGCTGCTGTCTCCACCGCCGGAACCGACTTTTTTGATACCCTGGGCTAAATAGAAAGTAATAATTTCCGAAGTAATGCCCGCCGAGGCCGGACCTTCGGTTAAATAAATCATCTTTTCGGCTCGGTAGCCGGTCTCTTCTTCCAGTTCGCGCTGGGCTGCTTCTTCCAAACTCTCGGAATGGCAATCGGCTTTATCTCCGACTAAGCCGGCCGGAAATTCAATAACTCTTCCGTGACAAGGAATACGCTCTTGCTCTACTAACACCACTTCATTGTTAGGAGTACAGGCTACCATAGCTACAATGCCGGTGACATTTTTGCTGCGCTTGGCATATTCCCAGCGCCCTTCGCGCACTAAATCTATAAATTTACCTGCATAAAGAACTTCTGTATTATCTGTCATTATAAACTATATCTCCAGAAAGGCCGCTCAATTCTAGCTGCCGATTGCAAAACCTGCAGCAGGTTGGCAGAGTACCTTTCGATTGACAATAAACTTTTCACTGCTTCAAAGTTACGCTTTGATTCAATTCGTCGATAATATATTCCTGATAACCGAAATCGGGGTTGGCGCTGTAGCCTGCTAGTATCTCCTCTATGGTGAGGGCTTGCTCCGGCTGAGTAGGAAAAAGAGCACTTTGCAAAGCCGGAGCTAATCCTGAAGGTAGTCCGTCAGAACCCCATAACAAATCTTGCCCTGGCACGAAGCCTACTTGATCGATAAGCATACGTAACGGATTGTTGTATCTGCACCAAGTAGGACTGAGCTTATTTGCGTAAAGTGACGAATCGTCGTTAAAATTGGGTTGCATACATAGCTTTACTCCCAGTTCTTTGCACTTTCGAGCTTGCGCCAAAGTAATAAATTGACAATGCTCGAGACGCAGCTTAAAGCTACAGCCTGTAGGCAGAGGATAGCAACTTTGCAAAATGCGCAGCACTTGATCTATAGCTCTGTCACCTATAGTATGAATAGCTGTATCAGTTTCCAAAACTATGCACTTTTGCAAAATGTCGGCCAGCTCGCTGTCCTCATAAATCAAAACAGGATGGCCGCCTTGAATATATCCTGCACTTAAGGCGGCAGTGCCGGCTCCTAAAGCTCCGTCGGCAAAAAGTTTGACTCGCTTTCTTTCGGCTGCTGTCACTGTAAGTTTGTCGTTCTGCAGCTTGGGGTGAACTTGAGTTATAGTCGGTACTGGTGAAAGCTGAATGGGCGGTTTTGTTCCAATTACATTTGCCTGTTCGCTTTCACACCAAGGCCGACGAGTTTTTATCTTAAAATCGCCACATAGTTTGGCGTCGCAAGCATATGGAAGTGTATACATCATATCTTCAGCGCCGTAAAGTCCGGCTTGGCGTAATTCATGTATACAGCGTTTAAAGGCCGGAATTAACTGCTCGGTGCTTAAACATAGGTCTAGACTTTTTGAGAAAAATAAAAAGAGCCTAGCCATTTCTTTTTCAGCTTGTCGGGCTGTTTGTGGGTAAGGTTCCAGGTGTGCTTCCCTAAGTAAGTTGGCGGCCTTGGCATTGCAAGTAAAGCCGTGCAAACAGTGATTGATAAGAATAAGCGGCGGAAAAGAGCGTAAGTCGGCTGCGGCCAGTTTTATAACGTCGTTGCGCAAACCGACAATTACGCTTAGATTATCGTTTGGAGCTATCTGGCTGCGCAAATAAGCCAACAAATCTTCTTTGGAAGTGTATTGACCGACATAAGGGAAAGTGCTCAGCATGGCGCTGAAGCTAAGGTGGTTATGATGGTCAAAGATTAAAGGAAGATGCTCCACATGCGACATGGTTTGACTTTATCTTTTTATTCGTGTTCGTGAGAAATCCATTGGCTAAGTTTTAAAGTTTTGTTTTCAGCGGTAAATTTAGCATGGCCGCGTTTAGGCGTAGTGTTTTCGTCATAATCAAAGACTTTACCCACGATATAACTCGGTTTGAGTTGGCCACTTGGATTGGTTAAAGTATCGATCCAGCGAGCCTTAGGGCCGTAATCTTGGGGCAACTCACTCCAGTAAAAGGTATTGTCGAATCCTTTACTCAGCAGACACCGGTTGGCTTCGTAAGTGAGACTGCGTTTATTATTATCCCAAGTCCAAATAGCAAAGACGGCAGGGCGTACGTCAGATCTGGGCACAGAAACAAAGATCTGCGGCTTGTCGCCCTTTATTTGTCCGGCCATTTCTAAATTAGAGGTTCCCCACACAAAAAAGCCCATAGCACGAGGGTTTTCTAAAGAGTCAATCTCCGGACTCTTACCTAAAACTTTACCACTGCGATCGGTGACTATCAATTTGGCGAAAGCATTATCATCTTGATCAACTTTAAATACTTTAAGACCAATATTTTCGGGAATGTTGTCGCCAGTTAGATCAGCTTTGATAGTTTGCACGATTTGACCAACTTTGTAAGGCGGCGGATCTTGAGCAGCTTGAGCTGGACTTATAAGCCACAAGCCTGCAGTCAAAATTCCTAAACAAGCGGTAGAGGTGTAAGCAATTTTTTTTAAATCCATAAAGTAAAACCCCCTTGAAAAAAAAATAGACAAATCCGAGCGGATCCTTCTTGATAACTATAGCTTTCCTTTGCCGTTGCTTCGATCTTCTTTGGGCAAAAAAATCCCGGCACTACTTGGCTTAGGTAATAAGTAGACCGGGTTGTTCCGCAATAATGTGAATTAATGTTGTTTAGAAAAGCTCAGGGGGAGTTAACTTGCTACCATCCCAAATGAGCGCAGGTTTAAAATCTAAGTAGTCAGCTGAAGTTAGGTAATAATTTATTCCGTTCTGACTATAGCTCAAACCGGGTTTAGTATAGTTGTGGATATGGCCAAAAACGCAAGCGTCTACTTTATATTTCTCCAAAAGAGCACTAAATTCGCTACTTTGCATGGCGCCGGCTTGGGGAGGATAGTGCATCATGGCTAGGCGCAAATGGGCTTGCGGATCCAAGCTTTTTAAACCTAATTCCAGCCTGGCCAATTCGCGTTGAAAGATCTTCTCGTCTTGGGCGTTATATTCCGGAGAAGTAGGCAAAGCCCAGCCTCGCGAACCACAAACGCTAACTCCGTCAATATTGACGGAATCATTTTGCACAAAAATAAGCTCGGGATAAGTATCTCTCAAGCGGCTGATACTTTGCCACCAATAATCATGGTTGCCTCTAATGAGCACTTTTTTGCCACTTAAAGAGGTAAGCCAATGTAAATCTTGCTGAGCTTCTGGTGGACGCATGGCCCAAGATATATCGCCGGCTATTAAAACAATATCATCTGTTTTAATAAGAGCGTTCCAGTTATCGGCAATCTTCTGCCAGTGGTAGCGCCATTTCTCGCCAAAAATATCCATGGCCTTGTCATTGCCGAAAGATAAATGTAGATCACTTAATGCGTAAATATTCAAAACACCGCAATTATACAAAGACTTATTTTTTTGCGCAAGATAGGCAGAAAAATTTCTTTTTTCAGTTGAAACAAAGGTTGAAAAAAAAATTGCTTAAATAGTTTTAACTAAAAAATTATGAAAGGCCAACAAGAAATATGCGTTCAAGCAAAAAAGTACTGAGTTTGCTAACCGTTTTGCTTTTGCTCTTTGTTTCGGTTGCTTATGCCAAGCCGATTGATAAAAAAGCGGTTTCCAAAACCCAAAGCCTCTCTTTTATCCATTGGTCGGATATTCACTTAGGTGATGAATGTACACCCCGTTCCATTTGGGATGAAGCTTTTAGTGCCGGCCGTCGAGACGACTTAGCTTCTTTTTACATTTTAAGCGGTGACTTGGTTGACAATAAAAAAATTGACAACTTGCAATTTAATAAGCGGGTAGCTGATTTTTGTTCTGCTTACTTGGAGCCCTTAGTTAAAGATGGTAAGCCGGTATTGGTAACTTACGGTAACAACGATTTTTATATAAATTACAGTACCGATCCAGAAAATATGCGTCCTACTATGGATTTATGGCGTCAAGCTATGGGTGAAAAATATTATTTGGATGAATTGGGCAACGGTGTTTACCCTGAACGTATTGGCGGTCTTACTTGGATTAGCCTTAATTCCCTCATTTTCTCTTCTATAAATTCTTGCTCGCCTCTTGAACTTAAGAGCCAGCGCGAGCGCACTTTAAGTTGGGTGGAAGCTGCTCTGTCGGCAGTTCCAGAAAATTCGACGGCAGTTATCGTTTGCCACGTGCCACCTTGTACCGATTCTTACAATCATAAAGCTATGTGGGATGAGGAATCCTTAAAAACTTTTCATAAAATTTTATCTAATATCGATTGCCATGTAATAATTACTTCCGGTCATACTCATCGCAATGAATTACATACCCTTTGCATAAGTGAAATTGAAACGGTACCTATAATTGTTGTAGGTTCAATAGCTCAGAAGTATGGATATTATGCCAATTATCGACGTACTACTTGGGAATTTAATAAGCAAACCGGTTTAGCTGAAAATTTGAGTTGGGACTTAAATTATGTAAATCAGGAAAAGGGTAATCGTAGCGAAGTAGTGGAGGGGCCTACTCTGCCTAAAACTTGGCTCGATTTTCGTAGTCAACTTGCCGAAGACGATGAAGCTTACCAATATTACTTGCGCGATTTCTACTCTTGTGAAGACAACTGGTCTAAGCTTACTTCCGATCAAAAATTGCGTTGTGAATTAGTTGAAGAAGTATTTGTCAATACAGGTTTGGAAGGTTGCGATCCTGCTGTTGATGAGGCAAAAGAAGTCGAAGAAGAGGCTGAAGCCGCTTAATTAGAACCAACTCAGTAGAAGTGGTGTGGTAAACAAACGTCCGCTCTTTTTCCCACAATGAAAACAGAGCGGACATTTTTTTATAATCGATTAGGTAAAGCTTCCAAATAGCTGAGCACTTGTTCAATTTTGGTAATTAATACTTGCGGTTTGGGATAATCCAAATTACCGGCAGCTCGGCCGCAGATACCGTCTAATTGCAAAGCCATTTGATCTTGACTAGCTTTCCAGCCTATCAAATTAGATAATTTACCAAGTTCTCGGAGGGTCAGTTGGCGCATAAAGGGAGCTACAAACCACATGACGCCGCCTTTAACTCGGATTGAAGGTATAAGCATGGTGCGGCACTTTAATTTTATGCACACCAAGCTGAGTAAGTGTTCGGTAAGCTCTGGCAATTTTCCGTAGCGGTCACGCAGCTCTTCACGTATATTCTGAAGCTCGTCGTTGTTTTCTACTGAAGCTATGCGCTTATAAAGGACGACTTTTTGTTGCGGATCTCCAATATACTCATCGGGCAGACCTGTGGAAATGGGCAAATCGATAACTACATTTTGTTCATTGCCGACTGCTTCTTGCTCTGGATCTTTATGATCGCGCAGTGCTTTCACGGCGTCGCTTAACATGCGGCAATATAAGCTGAAACCTACAGCTGCTACGTGGCCAGATTGTTCGGCTCCCAAAATATTGCCTGCGCCGCGTATTTCCAAATCGCGTTTGGCTATTTGGAAACCGGCTCCCAGTTGAGTAAAGTCGCGAATAGTTTCTAGGCGCTTTTTGGCTTGATCGGTAAGTTTGCGGCTAGGTGGATAGAGCAAGTAGCAGTACCCCTGTTTGGCACTGCGTCCTACGCGACCGCGCAGCTGATAGAGCTGAGCTAAACCTAAAGTGTGGGCATTATCAATAATTATAGTGTTGACATTAGGTACATCCAGGCCGCTCTCGATAATGGTGGAACAGACCAATACATCGTATTGACCTTCATAAAATTCCATCATCACTTTTTCTAACTTTTGTTCGCCCATTTGGCCATGGCCTACGCCAATGCGGGCTTGGGGAATAAGTCTTTGCAAATCGGTAGCCACTCTGGCAATACTCTGTACGCGATTGTGTAAGAAATATACTTGTCCGTGACGGCTCAGCTCACGCACAATGGCCGCTTTTATCAATTCGGCATTATGTTCGAAAAGGTAAGTTTTGATAGGTAAACGATTCTCCGGCGGAGTTTCGATAACAGACATTTCCCTGATGCCGTAAAAAGACATTTGTAAAGTTCTGGGTATAGGAGTGGCGCTCATGGACATAATATCTATGCCGGATTTTAGCTCGGAAAGTTTAGTTTTATGCATAACTCCGAAACGCTGCTCTTCATCAATAATAAGTAAACCCAAATTTTTGAACTTTATATCTTGAGAAAGCAAGCGATGGGTGCCGATAACTATATCGCAATTACCTTCAGCTACGGCAGTTACGGTTTGCTTTTGCTCGGTTGCAGTTTTAAAGCGTGATAGCAAACTGATATGGATTGGATATGGAGCTAGGCGCTCAGTAAAAGTCATAAAATGTTGGT
Source organism: uncultured bacterium (assembly GCA_934621605.1). Lineage (GTDB taxonomy): Bacteria > Vulcanimicrobiota > Xenobia > Xenobiales > Xenobiaceae > Bruticola. The sequence goes on from CAKTUZ010000016.1 coordinate 64,141, forward strand.
GGGCTAAAACTGTGGTAGGAACTAATATGGCCACTTGTTTGCCTTGGTTGACTACTTTGAAGGCAGCTCGTAAAGCCACTTCGGTTTTGCCATAGCCTACATCTCCGCAAATAAGGCGATCCATAGGGCGTGAGCTTTCCAAGTCGGCTTTAACTTCACGTATAGCTCGAAGTTGATCGGGCGTTTCCTGATAAGGAAAGGCGTCTTCCATTTCGTGTTGCCAAGGCGTATCGGGTGGGTAAGCAAAACCCTGGGCCTTGGCTCTTTGAGCATATATTTGCAATAATTTTTGGGCCGCTTCGGCTGCGTAAGCTCTTATTTTACTTTTGGTTTTACGCCAATCGGCGCCGTTCATTTTGGATAAAGCCGGTTCTTTGCCGTCAATACCTTCGTATTTTTGTACTAAATCGAGTTGATCGACTGGTACAAAAACACAGTCGCCTTTGGCATATTCGAGTTTGAGCATATCGTGCTCTACGTTGTTGAGCGAAATAGTTTGTATGCCTATATAGCGAGCGATACCGTGCTGCAAATGTACAACCAAGTCTCCTGGGGATATTTCGTCCAAGCGTAAGGCACTACCGCTTTTATCAGCCGGTTTACTCAAACGGCGGCGCAGGCGTTGGCCCATAATTTCTCGGTCGGTCAAAAATTCCAGCCAACCGTCGTCTAGCTGCACGCGGAAACCTTCGTTGGCATAGCCTTGCAAAAGTAACACTTGGCCAGGCTTTAAAAGGCAGGGTTTGATAGTAAAATCGGCTATTTCATGCTCTTCCAACAGCTCTTTAAGGCGCATAAATTGTGAAGTCAGCAGCACGGTACGTCGTTTTTCTTGGTGCCAAGTAGGTAAGGCTGCTAGCAAATCGTCCACTTTGCTGGTAAAAGGCACGGCCAGTTCAAAATCGGCCTCAAAGCGATGGGCTGGGTCAATATTGAAATTTTGACTGTTAAAAGAATTGCCCATTACATCTAAGTCGGAGGCCCAAGCCGAAATATAGGCTTTGCGGAACTTGGAAATCATGCTCTCAAGCCGTTCCCATACGTAGTTAGTTTCGCTCTCTTCAATAAAACCTATGGAAGCTCCGCTGGAAGCTTGGGCTTCCCATTCTTGATTCCACTCCTTAGCTGTTAAACGCAACTGTACTGGTTCTTCCAAGACAACGAGAGAATGGGGTGCCTTTTTTTGCAAATAATCGGTCAGCCAAGATTCATCTTTAGAATCGCTGGGAATGGCTGGTAATAAGACTACCTCTTTAAGATCGCCACTGGAACGTTGCGTATCTATATTGAAGGCTCTTATGGTTTCAATTTCTTCGCCGAATAATTCCATACGGGCCGGCTGTCCGGTGATAGGGTATACATCGATAAGACCGCCGCGCACAGCATACTGACCGCGTCCTTCTACCATAGGCACACGATTGTAACCTTCAGTATTTAGTATTTCCAACAGCAGCTCAACGTCAATATTTTCACCTACAGTTAAAGTTAATTTACTTTTTTCCAGCTTCTCAGCTCTTACGGTAGGTTGCATAACAGCGCGTAGAGGGGCGATAATTATTATTTGTTCTTGGTCATCTTGCTCTTGATATCTGTCTAGGGCCTGTAAAACGGCTAAACGGGCCGGATCAGCTGTGTCGGCTTCGTCTCCCAACATTTTGAGCGATTCTTTTTCGGGGAAAAGCCAGAGCTGCTCTTCGTTAAAGAAGGTGTGGCAATCCTGAAAGAGGCGTTCGGCACTGTCAGAGGTAGGAGTAATCCATAAAATAATCGGTTTTAAATTTAAGCCGCTGTGACAAGCCTGAATAAACAAAGGGCGGGCCGAATTAGCCAATCCGCTGCATACGGTAGCCGAAGCGGTTTGTAACGATTTTAGAAGGGCGCCGTTCTTTTTGTTACGGCGCCACAATTCGCTTAAATAAAGATTGGCGTTGAGACAATTGCGATGGGCCAGCTTTTGTTGCTGAGTTCTATCGTACCTTTTATACGCTTCGCTATTGATAGTTTCGACAGAATTGTGGCCTGAAGGTTGCCGGTCGTCCAGTTTGTCCAAGTCGGCGCTGATAATATTTTGCAATGAAGAAGATCTGGTATTACTCATGTTTTTAGCTATTTCGGTTGCCAAAAGATATTATTAAAAATTAACTCTGTGCAGTTTAGCAGTTTAATCTGCACTCGCAAAGCAATTTAAAGGGGATTTTTGCTAAAAAATGGCCGAGCTTTTTTGCCAGGATAACAAGAGGCGAAAAGAGAATAGCCGAAACTGCTTTAGTTGTGGCCAGGTGAATCAGTTTACTTGGCTTTACATTTTGCTAAACGTTATTATTTTTGTTTGAGGGATGACTTATGGATTCCGACCAGACTTATCAGGCGTCAGTTCGCTTGAAGATATTTATGGTCGCGATCAGGGTGGTTGGTGTTCTTTTAGCTCTGATCTTGACTGGCGGAAACAGCAAGGAGTCGCTATGTACTCCTTTTCCGTATGATTTTGATGATTTACCTATAATTATTACTTTTGCGGTAATCGTCTATAATATTGCTGCGGCTGTTTTCACCTGTGTTTGGAAAGACAATCAAGGCGGAGCGCCCATTATACTAACTGTATTTGATATAATCCTGGGCCTGGGTTTGACTTATTTTTATGGCCCTAGCTATTTGATTTTGAGTTTTGCCCTGCCGATTTTGATGCTCTATTACATTTGGGGCAAAACTTCAGTTTTAGTAGCCGGTTCAGTTTTTGGCACTATTATTTATATTTTAATAGCGGCTTTTGCTTTCGTTTCTCGTTTAGAATCTATGCATGACGAGACTTTTGCTACCTTCTTTAAACTTAGTTTCGCTCAGATGGGCTGCAGCTATATGCTGATTTGGATCTGTTGGGTAGCTGCTCAGGAAAATGTCGAGCGTTGTAAGAGCGAAAGCGGTTTACAGCGTGAAAAAGATTGTCTTTTCCAAGAAATTCAGGCTGCCCGTATCCAAAACGATCAAATGACTTCCGAATTGAGTGAGCGCGAAAATAGATTGCGTATGCTCAACCGCGACAATGCCGGCTTAAAAGAAGAGTTGGACATCAGCCTCAAGCGTTTGCAAGAAGCCCGCTTGGCTTTACAGGATACTGAAAAAGCTGCTGAAGAGCAAGGACAGAAAGTCTCTCAGGCTGCTCGTCGCGAGAAGTTGCAAATTCAGCGTCAGTTAGCCATAATGCAACAGCGTTTGGAGCGTCAGGTACGTTTGGTAGAAGTTTCCCGCAAACTTTCCGGCAGTTTGGCTCTTTCCGATACGCTTTTGGCCTTAACCGAGCAATTGCAAACCTTCCTTCCTTGTCAAAGTTGCGTTATTTTCATGCTGGACGAAGTGGAAGGCCAAAAGAAACTTTTCGCTGAGGTAGCCGCTAGTCCGTTTACCGATACTTTCCGTAATTACAGCTTGCAAATTGGTGAAGGCGCTCCCGGATATGCTGTTAGCACTCTCACTCCTTTCAAAATTGACGATGGCAGTGTCGATATTAACGGCACAGTTCTTTCTACTGTAGTAGATAAAGAGCGCAGCGCTTTGGTGGCTCCTTTGGCTGTACCTGCTCAAACTATCGGTGTTGTTTATTTAGGCCGAGCTGCCGATCATGCTTTCACTGAAGATGAACTCGATCTTTTAATAGATTTCTGCGAGATGGCTAGCGTGGCTCTGGGCAATTCTATTTTGTATCAGAGAGCTGTCAATAACGGTTTACGTGATCCTTTGACCAATTGCTATAACACGCTTTTCTTGGAAGAGCGTATGCGTGAAGAGCTTAAGCGCGGCAATCGCTATATGTATTCTGTTTCTCTGTTGCTCTTCAGCTTGGATGGCTTTAACCAGATTGTGTCTAATTTAGGTCAAGATGTGGCCGATAATGTATTGCGCGAGGTTGTGGGCGTAGTGCGTAAAATTACTCGCGAAATTGATGTTTTGGGCCGTTTGGAAGGCGATACTTTTGCCTTACTTGTCGATCACGCTGATCGTGTGAAATGTTCCGAAGTAGGTGAGCGCGTACGCGACGCCATTGCCAATCACGCCTTTGTGGTAGGCGGCCGCCGCATTAGAGTAAGCATTTCCGTTGGTGCTGCTGGTAGTCCGCACGACGCTGCCAATGCCGAGCAACTTACTATGCGAGCTTCGGCAGCCATGCAGCAAGCTCAACAGGCCGGTGGAAACCAAGTCTGCCTTTGGAGTTAAAAGCTTTTTTAAGTTATCTGAAAAGCTCATAAAGAGGGAATTGAAGCTTTTGCCTCGGTTCTCTCTTTTTTTGTTGCCAAACAATAGCTGCTTCGTTTAAACTGTGCTCCATGATGCAAAAAATTAAAGATTTTTATGTACAACACGCTTCCGAGATCTTTCGTGGTATGGCTTTAGGGCTACTGATGTGCGCTTTATTTTTTGCATTCGGTTGGACTCCCTCGCCCACACCTAAAATAGGCGAAAACAAAGCGGCGGTTATTGCTAAATATGGCGAACCAGATCAAGTAGTAACTACCGAACAGGGGCCCAGCGAAAGACAGCGTTATCCTTTTATATATTTGCACTATAAATGTGGCTTTTTAAAGCGTTCGGTAACTATTATTACTATTGACGGAGTTCGTGATAGTGTTCTCAATGTAAGTCAGGATGGCACTTCCGGCTATTAAGGCAAACGCTATATTGTTGGTTGTGATTGTTGGCTCGTAGTTTTTTACGCTTAGAGACGCTAATGGTGTTCTGCTCGCCAGTTAGATATTTTGTGTTCGCTCCGACAGCGGCTCTTCCAGGCTCGAACTGACCGAGCTGAAGCTCGGCCAATATTCTTCGTCTTCCATTCGCCATTTGTCTCCGCCTGTTGGTTAAAAACTACGCTTCTAACGCATACAGTCCGACGGGCGAAGCTACGTTGTACTATCACAAAATGTGCAACCGGCTTCCGCTTATAATATCCTTTTCGTTAGCTATTTAGTTCCGCCCGCGATCCTTCCGCTCAAAGTTCCTTTCCGCTGTTAGCAGCTCCGTTTTGCCCGCGATCCTCCCGTTAAAATTTCCCTCTCGCCGTCAGCTGTTCCGTTCCGTAAGCGCCGCCAAGCGTACGCTGCCCAGCGAGCGCAGCTATGCTGGGCCCT